>JAFGBK010000038.1 GCA_016933175.1 Candidatus Krumholzibacteriota bacterium
CCCAGGCCGGCGCCCATGGAGTAGATGCCCGCGAACAGGGGCAACACCGTGCAGGAGCAGACGGCCAGGATGGTCCCGGAGACGGCGGCCACGCCGTAGGCCAGGGGCTTGCAGGCCGCGGGGCCCAGGTAGCGCATCACCGAGCCCTGGCTGACGAAGACGCTGATGGCCCCGGCGATGAAGAAGGCCGGCAGCAAGCAGAGGATCACGTGCTCGCGCGCGTACCAGCGGACCAGGCGGAAGGCCTCGAGCAGGGCGCCGTCGAAGCGCGAATTGTCGAGGGGCATCAGGTAGGCGGCGAGGAAGCCACCGACGAGCCAGGCCAGGGCCCGCCACTCGCGCCGCCAGTCGAGGCCACTCACGGCCCCGCCGTCCCGTCGCCGTCATCGGCGGACAGCGCCGCCTCCACGCAGCCGAAGAAGTCCAGGACGCAGGGCACGCGGAGCCGGTAGTAGACGCAGGCGCCGCGCCGCTCGTCCACGAGGATGCCGGCGTCGCGCAGCCGGGCCAGGTGGCGCGAGACGGTGGACATGTCGGCGCCCACCTTCTCCGTCAGATCGGCCACGCAGCACTCGCCGCGCGAGAGTTCGTCCACGAGGAAGAGCCGGGTGGGATGCGCCAGGGCCTTCAGGACCCGGGCGCGCTGCTCGAATCGACGTTGGTCTTGCATGTTTGGCAATATGGCCAAATATGCAAGATAGTCAAGCGCAAAACGCCGCGACCGGCACTCGGCCGGCCGCGGCGACGTTCCGTGCGGAAGGATCCGCTAGAAGTCGAAGCCCTTGATAGTCTTGCGGCCGTTGTCCTTGGCGCGCTTCACGGCATCCTTCATGTGGGCTTCCACGTGCGCGTTCATCGCTTCGATGGCGTCCTTGCTCAGACGCATCTTCATCTTCTTGGCCAGCTCCTGGACACGAGCGGTCACGACATAACCTTTCGCCACGTTATTCCTCCCGTGTGGGTGGTGGTCCTGCTTCCTTGCGGCCGGGCGGACCCGCCGCCTAACTGAATGCCTCCGCCACCAGGGCGGCTGCCACGCCTACTCCCTGATGGTGACGATGTCGCCGTCCTGGAAGCCCGAGCCCGAGACGACCGCCACCGTGGTGACGCCCTCCTCGACCTCCGTGGCCTTCACGACGCCGACGTCCTCGTAGATGCGCTTGAGGATCGCTCCCGTCTTGGGGTGCTTGACCTCCTTCTTGAGGCGCCGGACGGTGAACTCCACGCCCTCCTCGATGCCGATCTCGCTGCCGGCGTCGATGAACCAGAAGCCCTCGGCACCGATGAGGATGCCGGTCCAGCTCAGCTTCGACGTCTGCTCGACGAGCTTTTCGACGATGGCGTTGATGACCTTGCGCGTGGCCTTGCCCACCACGTGTTCGTCGAAGTGCTTCTGGTCTCCGAAGGAGAACTTGTCCGACGCCAGGCCCAGGGAGCGGCTGCTCTCGCTGCCGGTCACCGTGTCGGCCCAGAGCACCTCGCTGGTGCCGAGGTGGATCAGGCGCAGGTCGACGGCCACGCGTCCGGAGTAGGAACTCACCTTGGCCCGCTTCAGCACGCCGCTGGCCAGGGAGCCGCCGACCGTCTCCTCCTTGTAGCCGAACTCGGTGATGACGCCCTTGACCAGGATGTCGCCGATCTCGACCTTGCGAGACGCCTCCACGCCGGGATTGGCCAGGTCGGACAGGCTCAGGTTCTTCTCGGCCAGGATCTCGTCGAGAGCCGCCCGCTCGAAGACCTTGAACTCGCCCGACTTCACCAGAGCCGTGATGAGCATGTCGGCCATGCCCTGGCCGGGCCCGGGCCCATGGTACCAGTGGTGCTCGGCCTTGTCATCGAAGCTGCCGACGATGACCCGGTGCTTGATGCCGATCTCGGCCGCACAATCGCTTGCGGGCAGGGCCAGCAGCACGGCGAGTAGTGGTGCCAGAACGGCCATGGCCGTCCAGGCGCGCCGTCCCCTTGTGTCGGTCATGATGCTCCTTCCCTTCAGGGTTCGCCGGCCGCAGGGACCGGTCGCTGCCCGCCCGCCTCGGCGGCTGGGCAATATCATTGGCATGATCCTCGTCCCTTGGCGCCCCCGCGGTCAAGCATGTTTGTGATCTCCTTCCGGCTGGACGGCGCCGGGCGGGGCCGGTATATTGACAGGTTTCGGATGAAGCCCACCCCTCTCGCCAGGGAGAAGCCCATGATCGACAAGGCCATCCTGCGCCGGACCGGAGATTACCTGCTGGCCCAGCCGCGCCTGCGGCTGCTGCTGCACAAGCACCCGGACGGCGACGCCATCGGCTCCTGCCTGGGGCTGGCCCGCTTCCTGGCGGCGCGGGGCAAGGACGTCGGGGTCTTCGGGCCCTTCGACATCTCGCCCAAGTTCGATTTCCTGCCCGGCTTTGCCGACATCCTGGACGGCCGCGAGGAGGCGGGCGATCCGGACTTCGCCGACACCCTCTACGCGGTGGTGGACAGCACGGGCGTCGATCGCACGGGCTTCGCCGCGGGGGACTTCCAGCGCCTGCTGCGCCTGGACCATCACATCGACGGCGCCCGCTACGGGGATCACGACCTGCACGACACGGCCGCGGCCGCCGCCGCCCTCATCGTCTGCGACCTGCTGCGCGCCGTGGACGAGGACGCCATCGACACGGGCGTGGCCACCTGCCTCTACACCGGCCTCATGACGGACACGGGCGGCTTCCGCTACACCAACACCGACGCCCACGTCTTCCGCAGCGCCGGCTTCCTGGTGGAGCGCGGCGCCGAGCCGGCCCGCATCGCCACGCTCGTGCACGAGCGCCGCCCGGCCGTCTACCTGGACCTGCTGCGCCGGGCCCTGGATTCCCTCACCCTCCACGCCGGCGGGCGCGTGGCCCTGCTCACCCTGCGGGCCGACGGCCTGCCCGCCGACGCCCTGGCGCTGTTCGGCTCGGACGACTTCATCAACCTGCCCCGCAGCCTCGAGGGGGTCGAGGTGGTCGTCCAGATGAAGCTCGTGCCGGAGGGCGACTGGAAGATCGGCTTCCGCGGCAAGGGGCGCGTGAACGTGCAGACCATCGCCGCCCACTTCGGCGGCGGCGGCCACTTCTCCGCCTCGGGCTGCGAGCTGGAGGGGGACGAGGCCGAGCTGCGCGCGCGCATCCTGGACCGGGTCCTCGCGGCCCTGGCCGAGGCCGACGCCAGCGCCTAGGCGTCGCGCCTGAGTCCTGCCCGCCGCACTCTCGGGCGCCGGATCGGAAGCGATACGGTACGGATCATACGCATTGGTTACATTCTGTCCACATCTGTTGACAATCCTCGTGCAACTCCACTATCATGGACGGGACGCCTTCTCCAGGAGGTTTCCACCATGACTGGCCACGATGGGGATCCCGAGGATCGTCCGGAAGACAGCGAGGCCCGCGCGCCCCGCCGCTCGCCGGCACTCGAACGCCTGCTCCAGGAGCGCGGCCGGGCGGCCACCGGCCGGCCGGATGGGGAGGCGGAGGCGCCGCCGCTGGCGGGGAGCCCGGCTTCCGGGCCGGCCACCGGCCCCGCGGCCGCCGAGAGCGCGCCAGCCGGCGGGGAGACCACCCTGAGCGTGGAATGGGAGCTGGAGCGCGCCCGGGCCGCCCTGGCCGCGGCCGACGACGAGCTGGCGGGGTTGCGGGGTATCCGCGAGGCCTACGACCGTCTCGTCGCCCTCCTGGACGCCAACGCCGACCTCCTGGTTTCCGGCGACGCGCGCCGCCTGCCCGGCCGCATCCTGGAGATCGCGCTCGATCTGGTGGGGGCCGACCGCGCGGCCTTCTTCCGCTTCAGCGCCGGAGGCGCCCTGCGGCCCTCCCTGGTCCACCCCGAGGGGACCGCCTTCAGCGCCATCAGCCGCTCGGTGGTGCGCGACGCCCTGATCGAGAAGCGCAGCATTCTCTACCAGGGCCGCTCCTCGCGGGAGGGCATGGAGCGCCAGAGCGTCCTCGATCTGGACCTGGAGACCGTCGTGGCCACGCCCCTGATGGCCCGCGAGCGCCTGCTGGGGATCCTCTACCTGGACGGCGCCCGCGCCGGCCGCTTCGGCAGCGCCGACCTGCCCGCCCTGGAGACCTTCTCGCGCCTGGCCGCGGCGGCCATGCTGCGCCTGGAGGAGCTGCAGCAGGCCCGCGCCGAGAAGCGCCAGCTCGAGGAGGAGAACCGCGAGCTCAAGAGCGTCCTGGGCGACGAGACGCGCCTGGGCGGCATCCTGGCCGCCGGCGATGCCATGCGGCGGATCCTGGACCAGATCCGCCGCATGAGCCGCTACCGCAGCACCGTGCGCATCTACGGGGAGACGGGCACGGGCAAGGAGCTGGTCGCCCGCGCCCTCCACCAGGAAAGTCCCTGGGCGGACAAGGCCTTCGTGGCCGTCAACTGCGGCGCCATCCCCGAGACCCTGCTCGAGGCCGAGCTCTTCGGCCACGAGAAGGGAGCCTTCACGGGCGCCGACCAGGCCCGCGCCGGGCTCTTCGAGGAGGCCGACGGGGGCACCCTCTTCCTGGACGAGATCGGGGACATGTCCGCCGCCCTCCAGGTCAAGCTCCTGCGCGTGCTGGAGACGGGCGAGGTGCGCCGCCTGGGCAGCTCGCGCTCCCACCGCGTGGACGTGCGCATCATCGCGGCCTCCCACCATGACCTGCAGGCCGACGTCCGCGAGGGCCGCTTCCGCGACGACCTGTTCTACCGCCTCAACGTGCTCACCATCAGCCTGCCGCCGTTGCGCGAGCGACCGGAGGACGTGGCCCTCCTCACCGAGCACTTCCTGGACGTCTACGCCGAGAGGCTGGGCCGCCCGCGCCCCCGCCTGTCGGCGCCGGCCCTGCGCCGGCTCCAGACCCAGGCCTGGCCGGGCAACGTGCGCCAGCTCGAGAAGTGCATCGAGCGCAGCCTGGCTCTCTGGGAGGGGGACGGAAGCCTGGCCGCCGGGGACCTCGTCCTCGACGAGGGCCTGCCCGTGCCGGCCGCCGCCGGCGACGCGGGCGAGGCGCCGCGAGGCGACGAGAGCCTCAAGGACTACCTCGCGCGCCTGGAGCGCGCGAAGATCCGCCAGGCCCTGGACCTCGCCGGCGGCCGCGTGACGGCCGCGGCGGCGGCCCTCGGCATCTCCCGCCAGTACCTCCACCGCAAGATCCGCGATCTGGAGCGGAAGCGCTCGCAGGATGTAAACGGTGAATGACATATAGTCCACAATCAATTACTTGCTATCTTCAATAATTGGGCACTATTAGCTTCTACAGGGCATCTTAGTAAACAAACAACGACAACTAGCCATCATTCGCCCGCCCCATGGATCTCTGGTTTCGTTTCTTAACTCATTGGAAATGAAGAAGATGATTGGGCAAGATCGGATGCGGCATCACGCGCCGCCATGCCGGCATCCGGGTTGCTATGAGAAGGGTGAACGCCCAACACGAAACGGCAACGAACCAGGAGGAAACGAGATGTTCATCACCGCCCCGATGCTGATCGCCCTGACCGCCCTGATCCTTGGCAAGACCAAGACCTGGTGGTAACCGCGAAGAGAGACCGAAGAATCCAGGGTGCCGGAGGAGAGACGCCATGTTCCTGACACTGACCGTACCGATGCTGATCGCCCTGACCGCCGTCATCTACGGCAAGACCAAGACCTGGTGGGGCACGCCCTGACCAGCCGCCAGTCCACGGAAGAGGAGAACGGGAGGTTCATCATGTTCATCACAGCAACCATGTTTGCCGCGCTCACGGCCATCCTTCTCGGCTATACCAAGACCTGGTGGTAGGGGCGCCACGAGGCCCGCGCCGTGAATCGGCGCGGGCCCCGAGGAACACCCCCGGCGCGGGGGACAGTATGGCCCCTCTGGCCAAAAGGAGAGCCGGCCTCGCGCGAGGTTCTTGGGCCGGCTCTCCGCTTTCCAACTCGGGAGGATGACAACCATGGCCGCACGATCCAGCAAGGCGAGCTCCCGCGGCGGAAGAACCCGCGCGGCCGCGCCCCTGCTCCTCGCGCTCAAGCTCCTGTTCCTCTTCACAGCGCCGCGCAAGGCGCGCTGGTCCAGTTAGCGCCCCCCGCCCACCCAGCCTCCGCCGTAGCCCACGGCGATTTCCCTTGCGCCCCGCGGGGGGCGCTTTCACTATTTTGAACCGGCCCGGAAGGGCGCGCGCGACGCGCGTCCCGGTCGGGGCGAGGTCGGAAGCATGGGCCAGGGCGAACGCTGGAGCAGCCGCGCGCGGCGCTGGGTCCGGGGGCGGGCCGGGGAAGCGTCCTCCGTTTCCCTGATGCACCTCGGCCTGACCTACGCGGCCTCGGTGGCCCTCTACGGCCTGGGCGGCTGGTGGCTGGATGGACGCCTGGGCACCCTGCCCCTCTTCACCCTGCTCGGCGTGCTGCTCGGAGCCTCCGCCGGCTTCCTGTGGATCTACCGCGAGGTCCAGCGCGCCGAGGCGCGGGAGCGCGACGAGCGGCGGCGGGACGCCGCCGTCTCGGCGCCGCCGCCCGGCGGCGATGCCACGCCGCCTCGCTCCGGCGTGTCGCCCGGCACCCGGGATGACCATTCCGCAACAGAGCCGCAGGATCCCCCCGCGTGAGCCGGCCCGCGACGATATTTCTCGCCTGGCTAGCGTCCGTGGTTTTGCTTTCTAGTTTTCTGGCGGCGTGGTATCAGTCCTTCGACTGGGGCCCCTCGACACGAGGCGCGCTGGCGGGAATAGGCAGCGCCGGCCTCTCCGTGGCCTTGAGCTACTTCCAGCTTCGGCGGTCCCTGGACCGCACGCCGCTGGTGTTCCTGCGGGGCTACATGACAAGCCTGGCCCTGCGCGTCGGCGTGCTGGCGGCAAGCGGCCTGCTGGTCTGGGCGGTGACGGACTGGGGCCCGAGCCACTTCCTCGTGGCCCTGGGCCTCAGCTACCCGCCGCTGCTGGTGCTGGAGATCTGGCAGGTCCAACGGGTACCTCGCGGGAGGGACGTTCGCCGCTGACGCAAAGGAGTCGAGTCCTTGTTCCTGGCGACGACCCATGCCGCCGAGACGGCCGCGGCCGCAGAAGCCGCCGCCGAGCACGGCGAGACGCTCGATCCCCTGAGTCACATCTTCAACTCCGAGTACTGGGAGTTGACCCACGGCCTGCGCGTCAACATCCACGATCTGCTGCCGCTGCCGACGCTGCGCCTCGGCGCCCTGGAGATCGACCTGTCGCTCTCCCTGCATGTGGTGATGCTCTGGGTCGCGGCCCTCTTGCTCTGGCTGCTCCTGGCCGCCGCCGCCCGCCGTGAGGAGGCCCACGTGCCCCGCGGCCGCCTGCGCAACTTCTTCGAGGCCATCGTCGTCTTCCTGCGCGACGAGGTGGTCTACAACGTCATGGGCCCCGAGGTCGGCCGCCGCTACATGCCCTTCCTGATGACCCTCTTCTTCTTCATCCTCTTCAACAACCTGTTGGGTCTGGTGCCGGGCATGGCGGCGGCCACGGGCAACCTCAACGTCACGGGCACCCTGGCCGCCTTCACCCTGGTGATGACCCAGGGCAGCGGCATCCGCGAGCACGGGCTCGCCGGGCACCTGCGGGGCCTGGTGCCGCCGGGCATGCCGATCCTGCTGGCGCCCGTCATGCTTCCCATCGAGATCATGGGCATGTTCACCAAGCCCTTCGCCCTGACGGTGCGGCTGTTCGCCAACATGATCGCCGGCCACATCATCATCCTGGCCTTCTTCGGCCTCATCTTCAGCCTGAGCCTGAAGTCGATCTACTGGTCGGTGCTGCCCTGGGCGGGGGCCGTGGCCATCAGCGCCTTCGAGATCTTCGTCAGCTTCCTGCAGGCCTTCATCTTCGTGTTCCTGTCGACCATCTTCATCCACCAGGCGGTGCATCCCGAGCACTGAGGAGCGCCGCGACGCGGGCCGAGGCCCGATCAATTCGAGGAGGACCGATCGATGCTTCCCTTCTTCGCCTTCTCCACCGCCCATCTGGCCGCCGGGTTCGGCGCCGCCATCGCCGTCATCGGCGCCGGCTACGGCATCGGCAAGCTGGCCACGTCGGCCATGGAGGGCATCGCCCGCCAGCCCGAGGCGGCCGGCGACATCCGCGGCTCGATGATCCTGGCGGCGGCGCTCATCGAGGGCGTCGGCCTCTTCGCCCTCGTCGTCTGCATCATCCTCGCGACCAAGGCCGCCTAGGCGGAGGCGGGCACCATGAACCAGCTCATGACGAGCGGGGCGCCGGTGCTGCTGGCGGCCGCCGAGCACGCCGAGGCGGCGGGACGCAAGTTCGGCCTGCTGACGCCGGATCCGGGGCTGATCTTCTGGACCGTCGTCACCTTCCTCGGCCTGCTCTGGCTGCTGCGCAAGACGGCCTGGGGCCCGATCCTCGACGGCCTCGAGCGCCGCGAGGAGACGATCCGCCGCTCGCTGGCCGATGCCGAGCGGGCGAGCGAAGAGGCCCGCCGCACCATCGCGGAGCAGCAGGCGGCGCTGGCGGAGGCCCGCGACGAGGCCCAGCGCATCATCGAGCGGGGCACCGGCGCGGCCAAGGCCGCGCAGGAGGACATCCTCGCCCGGGCGCGCACCGAGGCCGGCGAACTCGTCGAGGCGGCCCGCCGGGAGATCCGGTTGGAGACCGAGCGGGTCCGCGACGAACTGCGCAGCGAGGTCGTCGACCTGAGCCTGACGGTGGCCGGCAAGCTCCTCGAGCGCTCCCTGGGCGACGAGGACCACCGCCGCCTGGCGGATGAATTCCTGCGCGAGGTGGGCAAGACGCAATGAGGCACGCTGCCATCGCACGGGTCTATGCCGCCGCCCTCCTGGAACTGGCGCGGGAGCGCGGCGAGCCGGACGCCCTGGCGGCGGACCTGCGCGATCTGCGCGCGGCCCTGGCCGATTCGCCCACGCTGCGCGGCGTGCTGGAGTGCCCCGAGGTGTCGGGCGAGGCCAAGGACCGCATCCTGGCCGCCGTGGCCGAGGGCGCGCGCACGGAGCTGACTCCGCGCTTCCTGCGGCTGGTCGTGGAGCGACACCGCGAGCCGGCGCTGCTCGCCATCCTTGAGATGTTCGAGCACCTGCGCGACGTCGAGGCGGGGCGCCTGCGCGGACGCCTGCGCACGGCGCGCCCCCTGGCCGAGGAGGACCGGCGGCGCCTGGAGGAGGCGCTGGGTCGGAGCACCGGCAGGGAGGTCCGCCTCAGCGTGGAGACCGAGCCGGACCTGCTGGCCGGCCTGGTCCTCCACCTGGCGGACCGCATGGTCGACGGCAGCCTGCGTTCGCGCCTGGCGCGCCTGCGCGATCGGCTCCTGACCGCAGAACTGGGAAGGGAATGAGATGAAGATCCGCCCGGAAGAGATCACGGCCATCATCAAGCGGGAGATCACGGGCTTCGAGGGCGGCCTGGACGTCGAGGAGACGGGCCAGGTCCTCGAGGTGGGCGACGGCATCGCCCGCATCTACGGCATCGCCAACTGCATGGCCGGCGAGCTGCTGGAGTTCCCCAACGGCACCATGGGCATGGCGCTGAACCTCGAGGAGGACAACATCGGCGCCGTCATCATGGGCGGCTACTTCGACATCAAGGAGGGCGACACGGTCCGGCGCACGCGGCGCGTCATCTCCGTGCCGGTGGGGGAGGCCCTGCTGGGCCGCGTGGTGACGCCGCTGGGCGAGCCGCTCGACGGCAAGGGGCCCGTGCGGACCGACCAGTTCCGGCCCCTCGAGTTCAAGGCGCCCGGCGTCGTCGAGCGCCAGCCCGTCAAGGAGCCGCTGCAGACGGGTCTCAAGGCCATCGACTCGATGATCCCCATCGGCCGCGGCCAGCGCGAGCTGATCATCGGCGACCGCAGCACGGGCAAGACGGCCATCGCCATCGACGCCATCATCAACCAGAAGGGCGCCGGCGTCGTCTGCGTCTACGTGGCCATCGGCCAGAAGGCCTCCACCGTGGCCGGCGTGGTGAACCGGCTCGAGAAGTTCGGCGCCATGGATTACACCATCATCGTCAACGCCTCGGCCGCGGATCCGGCGCCGCTGCAGTACATCGCGCCCTACGCCGGCTGCGCCATGGCCGAGCACTTCATGTACGACAAGCACGGCCACACGCTCTGCATCTACGACGACCTGTCCAAGCAGGCCGTGGCCTACCGCCAGCTCTCTCTGCTCCTGCGCCGCCCGCCCGGCCGCGAGGCCTATCCCGGCGACGTCTTCTACCTGCACAGCCGCCTGCTGGAGCGGGCCGTCAAGCTCAACGAGGAGCTGGGCGGCGGCAGCCTGACGGCGCTGCCCATCATCGAGACCCAGGCCGGCGACATGACGGCCTACATCCCGACCAACGTCATCTCGATCACCGACGGGCAGATCTACCTGGAATCCGACCTGTTCAACCAGGGCGTGCGGCCGGCGGTGAACGTCGGCCTGTCCGTGTCGCGCGTGGGCGGTAAGGCCCAGGTCAAGGCCATGGCGGGCGTGGCCGGCAGCCTGCGCCTGGACCTGGCCCAGTACCGCGAGCTGGAGGCCTTCGCCCAGTTCGGCTCGGAGCTGGACAAGTCCACGCTGCAGGCCCTGGCGCGCGGCGAGCGCATGGTGGAGATCCTCAAGCAGAACCAGTACGTGCCCATGCCGGTGCAGGACCAGGTGATGATCCTCTACGCTGGCGTCAAGGGGCTGCTCGACGAGATACCGGTGGAGAAGGTACGCCGCTTCGAGGAGCAGCTCCTGCAGCACCTGGCGGTCCAGCACCCGGGAATCGGCGCCGCCATCGCGGAGCGGGGCGAGCTGGACGACGCGCTCGAGGCCGCGCTGAAGAAGGCCATCACCGAGTTCAGGCAGCAGTTCAGCTAGGGGGCGCATGGCGACTGCCAAGGACATCAAGAAGCGGATCCGCAGCGTCACCAGCACGCACAAGATCACGCGCACCATGGAGATGGTGGCGACGAGCAAGTTCAAGCGGGCCGTCGCGCGCGTGAAGGAGGCCCGCCCCTTCAGCGACACGCTGCCCTCGCTCCTCGCCGTCCTGGCCGACGACGAGGAGGAGTGCCGCCACCCCCTGCTGACGCCGCGCGGTGCGGTGCGTCGCGTCGCGCTTCTGCTGCTGACCACCAACCGCGGCCTCTGCGGCGCCCTGAACACCAGCCTCATCCGCCTCGCCGGCGACTTCGTCGCCGAGCAGGAGGAGTGGGGCCGCGAGACCGACCTGCACGTCGTCGGCCGCAAGGGCGTGGGCTTCTTCCGCTTCGTCGGTCAGGAGACGGCCAGTGCGTACACCGAGCTGAGCGACCGGCCGGGCCCGGCGGACGCCCAGCGCTTCGCCGATCAGATGCAGGCGGAGTTCCTGTCCGAGCGGGTGGACGAGGTCCACGTGGCCTTCCCACGCTTCAAGAACGCCGCGGAGCACCCCGCGACCGTCGAGCGGGTCCTGCCTCTGAATATCACCCGCGAGGAAGAGGAGCGCAGCGGCACGGTGAAGCACTATCTCTTCGAGCCGGGACCGGACCGGATGCTGGCGGACCTGCTGCCCCTGAGCCTGCGCAACATCTTCCTGCGCTACCTGCTGGAGATGGCCGCGAGCGAGCAGGGCGCCCGGCGCACGGCCATGAAGGCCGCCACGGACAGCGCGCGGGAGATGATCGACAGTCTCACCCTGTCCTACAACAAGGCCCGCCAGGCCCAGATCACCACGGAGCTGTTGGAGGTCGTCAGCGGCGCCGAGGCGCTGAGGTAGCGCCGCCGCGGCGAGCACGAGGAGTCGGCAATGAGCGCCAAAGGAAGAGTGGTCCAGATCATCGGCCCCGTCATCGACGTGGAGTTTCCCGAGAACGAGCTGCCGGAGCTGATGCACGCCCTGCGCATCGACACGGAGATCGAGGGCCAGCGCTTCCAGCTCACCGCCGAGGTGGAGCAGCACGTCGGCCGCAACCAGGTGCGCGCGGTCGCCATGAGCTCCACGGACGGCCTCGTGCGGGGCGTCGAGGTGGAGAACACGGGCGCGCCCATCATGGTGCCCATCGGCAAGGCCGTCATGGGCCGCATCTTCAACGTGCTGGGGGAGCCGATCGACAATCTCGGCCCCGTCGCGGCGACGGAGTACCGCTCCATCCACACGCCGCCGCCCTCCTTCGAGATGCTCCAGCCCAAGTCCGAGATCTTCGAGACGGGCATCAAGGTCATCGACCTGCTGGCGCCCTACGTGCGCGGCGGCAAGGTGGGCCTCTTCGGCGGCGCCGGCGTCGGCAAGACCGTCGTCATCATGGAGCTGATCAACAACGTCGCCAAGCAGCACGGCGGCTACTCGGTGTTCTGCGGCGTCGGCGAGCGCACGCGCGAGGGCAACGACCTCTGGCTGGAAATGAAGGAGTCGGGCGTCATCGACCGCACGGCTCTCATCTACGGGCAGATGAACGAGCCGCCCGGCGCGCGCCTGCGCGTGGGACTGACGGGCCTGACCATCGCCGAGAGCCTGCGCGACCTGCCCGAGACGACGGACGTGCTGATCTTCATCGACAACATCTTCCGCTTCACCCAGGCGGGCTCGGAGGTCTCGGCCCTGCTGGGCCGCATGCCCAGCGCCGTGGGCTACCAGCCCAGCCTGGCGACGGAGATGGGCGAGCTGGAGGAGCGCGTCACCTCGACGACCCAGGGCGCCATCACGTCGGTGCAGGCCATCTACGTGCCGGCCGACGACCTCACCGATCCCGCGCCGGCGACCACCTTCAGCCACCTGGACGCCACGACGGTGCTGAGCCGGCCCATCGCCGAGCTGGGCATCTACCCGGCCGTGGATCCGCTGGACTCGAACAGCCGCATCATGGACCCCAACATCCTGGGCGAGGAGCACTACAACGTGGCGCGCGAGGTCAAGCGCATCCTGCAGCGCTACAAGGACCTGCAGGACATCATCGCCATCCTCGGCATGGACGAGCTGTCCGAGGAGGACAAGCTCACGGTGCAGCGGGCGCGCAAGATCCAGCGCTTCCTCAGCCAGCCCTTCTTCGTGGCCGAGGCCTTCCTCAGCACGCCCGGCGTCTACGTCAAGCTGACCGACACCATCCGCAGCTTCAAGGAGCTGGTCGAGGGCAAGTGGGACCACCTGCCCGAGCAGGCCTTCCTCTACACGGGCGCCATCGAGGACGCCGCCAGGAAGGCCGAGACCCTGGAGGCCCAGCGTGCCTGAGCCCATCCGCTGCAGGGTGGTGACCCAGACGGGCCTGCTCTTCGAGGGCCGGGCCGCCGGCATCCGCGCGCCCGGCTACGAGGGCGGCTTCGGCGTCAAGCCGCGCCACGCGCCCTATCTGGTCCAGCTCGAGCCCGGCCGCCTGGCGCTCCTGGGCGAGGACGGCAGCGAGCGATTCGGCCTGGACCTGGAGCACGGCTATCTGATCATCGCCGCCGACGAATGCACGGTGCTGGTGGACTCCCTGCCTTCCGAGGAGCCCGCCGGCTGATCCGCCGCGCGGTGCCGGGCCGAAGTCCGTGCGTGCCGCGCGGGTCGGCGCGGCGATCTCACTCGGCCAGAGTGGTCAGCTCCCGCTCGTAGACAGCGGCCTCCGCCGGCCGCTCCCACGCCACGTAGAGGTCGCGCAGGCGCTCGAGGTAGGCGCGGCGCTGGTCCGGCGACGGATCTCCTTCCCGCAGGCACTGCCAGCTGTCCAGAAGGAGCGGCTCGGCCTCGGCAAAGCGGCGCAGGTCGGCCAGGCAGGCGCCCCACTGGTTCTCCGCGGACACGACGCGCGGATCGCTGGATGGCAGCGTCTCGCGGAAAGCCATCGTGGCGTCGCGGCAGTGGGCCGCGGCCTCCTCGTGGCGCCCCGTCTCGTGGAGCAGCCGACCCAGGCCCAGCTGCGTGGAAGCGATCAGGTCCCGCCGTTCGCCGAGCTTGTCCTGGCGGATGGCGAGGGCGCGGCGATAGGCGGGCTCGGCCTCGGCGTAGCGCCGACTCGCCCGCAGGAAGTCGGCGTAATCGTCGAGTACATCGGACAGACGCAGGTGACGCGGGCCGTGCAGCCGCTCGGTCATGTCCCTGGTGACACGGAAGAGCGAATCGGCGCTCGCGGAGTCGGCCGCGTCCGCGTAGAGGGCGGCCAGTCCGAACAGGCTGCGCGCGATGTCCGGATGCTCCTCGCCATAGCAGTCCCGCAGCAGGGCCAGGGCGTCCTCCTCGCAGCGCCGCGCCTCTGCCAGCCGGCCCTGAAGGGCGAGGACGATGGACAGGTTGTGCAGGGTGTTGCCCACGGCGGGATGCTCCGGCCCCAGCTTATTCCGCGTGATGCCCAGGGACTCGCGGTAGAGTGACTCGGCCTCGGCGTAGCGGCCGCGGGTCTTCATCAGGACGGCAAGGTTGTTGAGGGTCGTGCCGACGGCGGGATGGTCGTCCCCCAGGAGGCGGCGCCGCATGGCCAGGCACTCCCGATAGAGCGCCTCGGCCTCGTCAAAATCGCCGCGCGTCTTGAGCAGCACCGCCAGCATGTTGAGCGCCTGCGCCACAGCGGGATGCTCATCGCCGAAGAGCTCCCGCTTGAGGGCGAGGGACTCGCGGTAGAAGCGCTCGGCCTCGTCCAGGCGATCGAGCTGCTTGAAGACCAGGCCCAGATTGCTGGTGGTGATGGCGATGGACGGATGCCGCTCGCCGTGGAGGCGCCGGTTGATGGCTAGGCACTCGCGCAGGCGCGGCTCGGCCTCGGCGTAGCGCCCCTGGTCGATGTCGAGGGTGCCAAGGTTGTTGAGGATCTCGGCGACCAGCGCCTCGTTCGCTGGCTGGAGCGTCCGGCTGCGGGTCAGGGCCTCCGCGTAGAGGGACTCGGCCTCGGCGTAGCGTCCCTGGTCGTGGACGATGGCGGCGAGGCTGTTCAGATTGGCGGTGATGCGCGGATCCGAAGGATCCAGTCGCTCGCGGAAGATGGCCAGACCCTGGCGGGAAAGGGCCTCGGCCGCTTCCAGTTCGCCGCGTTTCTTGTGCAGGTAGCTGAGGTTGTTCAGCGCCTGCGCCACGTCGGGATGCGACGCGCCGTGCAGCAGCCGTTTCTCGTCCAGGGCCGCCCGCAGGTGCGCCTCGCCGAGGTCGTAGAGTCCGAGGCCCACGTAGGTGTCGCCGAGGATGCGGCGCAGCTCGGCGCGCATCGCCGGCTGGTCCGTCAGGCCGGTCGACACCTGTTCGGACGCCCGGTCCAGCATCTCGCGCACGGTCATCTCGTGGTCGCTGCCGTGCCAGGGATCCGAGGCGGCTAGCATCTCCTGCAGGAAATCAGTGACCTGGGCGGCCTTGCGCGCTTCCGTGACCGCCAGCTCGCGCTGCGCGTCGGCGCGCCGCCGCTCGCGCCGCTGGCGATCGAACATCACGGACATGGTGACGCCGAAGGCGATGATCAGCACGAGCAGAATGCCGGCGAAGCCGAACCCTAGCCGATGTCGCGCCACCAGCTTCCGCAGCAGGTAGACCACGCTGGGCGGGCGGGCGAGGATGGTCTCGCTGCGCAGGAAGCGCTCGATGTCCTCGGCCAGGGCCAGGGCGCTCTGGTAACGCCGCGCCGGCTCCTTGTCCAGGGCCTTGAGGGTGATGGTCGCCAGGTCCTCGTCCAGGTCGGGCGCCAACTCGCGCGGCGGTCGCGGCGGCTGTTCGCAGATGATCTGCGCCGCGCGGTGGACCATCGTCCGGTCGATGTCGTATGGGCGCCCTCCCATCAGCAGCTCGTAGAGGATCACGCCCAGGGAGTAGATGTCGCTGCGGATGTCGATCTCGTCCGGTGCGCCGCGGGCCTGCTCCGGACTCATGTAGTTCAGCGTGCCGAGGATCCCCTCGCGACCGCTGTCGACGGTCGTCAGGGTGACGTCCGTGTCCGTGATGTGGGCGAGGCCGAAATCGAGGATGCGCACCTGGGTGCTGACCTCGCTGCTCGGACCGTGGGAGCCGGAGATCCGCTCCCCGCTGACGAGGATGTTGGCGGGCTTGAGGTCGCGGTGGATGACGCCGCGCTGGTGCGCGTAGTTGATGGCGTCGCAGATCCTGAGAAAGAGGCCGAGCCGGTAGCGCAGCTCGTCGCGGTCGCGCGGCGGGCGGGGCTCTTCGCCGTGGACATGCACATCCAGGGGGACGCCCCGTACCAGTTCCATGGCGAAGAAGTGGCGGCCGTCCTCGGTGCACCCAGCCTCGTAGATGGCGGCGATGTTGGGGTGCTTCAGGCGGGCGAGGGTCTGGATCTCGCGGCGGAACAGCCGGATCCGATGCTCGTCGGCCAGGGGCCCGCCGCGGATGATCTTAAGGGCGACCGGCCGGAGCGTGCCGGCCTGCTGGGCCTCGTAGACCTCGCCCATGCCGCCCTCGCCCAGCAGGCGGATGATGCGGTAGTCGCCGATGGTCCGCGGCGCGCCGCCGGGACCCGGCTCGGCGATGGTCGTCTCCTCATCTGGGAGCACGCGGTTTGCGCGCGGCGGATCGGACGGTGGCGGGCCGGCTTCCCGATCCCGCGCGTCGCTTCCGGGTTCGTCTCGCTCGATCATCGGTGGATCCACCTCGGGCAGGACCTGTGACCAGGATAGCGTAAGTGCCGGCAATATCCAGGATTTTACGCCGTTGCGACCATTGCACTCGCAGCTGCGGCGTGGTTACCTTGACGGCGCGGCAAGGCGGGGTCATGAGCCAGGAGCTTCCCGATTTCAAGGCCCGGCTGGCCGCCCAGCGCGACGCGCTGGGCGAGGACGGCCTCGCCCGCCTCCTCGACGCCGGGCGCGCCCGGGACCTGGCGCCCGTCCTCGGCGAGGGCGGCGCGCTGATCTTTCCCCACGCCAGCCTGCCCGTCTGCGGCCACCTGACGGCCGCCGTCGTCCACGCCTGCCTGGACTGCGGCGCCGGCACGGTGCTGGCCCTGGGCGTCCTGCACGGCCTCACGGCCGAGCTCCGCGAGGCCCGCGAGCGCGTCGCCGCCGGGGGCGATCCCGGCGGCGAACCCCTGCGCGGCGTCCAGGGGCCGGGCCTGCACGGTCGGCGGGACTGGGAGCGCGAGTTCTCCCTGGACGGCTTCCGCTACCTGTGGGAGGCAGCCGCGGCGCAGCGGGGATCGGCGCCGCGCCTGGTGCTTCGCTATCCCTTCCTGGCCGGCGGCCGGCCGGCCGACCTGCCGGGGATGGCCGAGCTGGCGGACCTGGCGCGCGGGGCGGCCGTCGTGGCGACGGCCGATCCTTTCCATCACGGCGTGGGCTACGGGGATGCGCCGGGGGCGTCACTGGCCCCGGAGGCGGGCGGTCTGGCGCTGGCCCGCCAGCGCATCGTGGAGTCCCTGGCCCTGCTGCGCGCGGGGGACCACGCGGCCTTCGAGCGCCAATGCGTCGCCGTCAAAAGCGACGCCCGCGACACGGGCCAGGTCCTGCGCCACCTGCGGGGCCCGCTGGCGGGCGAACTCCTCGACCTGGTCGCCGACGACATGTCCGGCCCCTACGGCGCCCCCGCGCCCACCTGGGTGGCCGGGGCGCTCATCGCCCTGCGCCCGGCCGCCGGATCGTAGCGGCCGCCCGCCGCGAGGCCGCGCCGCGGCCGGCGCCTAGCGCAGGATGACCAGACGGCGGTCCTGACGTCCCCCGGGTCCTTCCCAGCGCAGCACGTAGAGTCCACTCGCAAGGTCCGGCGGCGCGGACCAGTCCAGCTCCCACGCTCCCGCGTCCCGCGCGGACGCCGCCACGCGCGCCGCGCGCCGGCCGCGCGCGTCGAAGAGCAGGCCGGCGTAGGCGCCCGGCCGGTCCACGCGCAGGCTCAGGCGCAGGGGGCCGGCGGCCGGCCGCCAGGGGCTGGGCCAGGGCGGCGCCGCCTCGAAGCCCCGCGCGGGGACGGCCACGAGGGGCGGCTCGCCCGCGGCGGGATCGCCGTCACTCCAGGCGAAGTCGTCGGCGGCGATGAAGCCGCCCGGCCCGCGCGCCCCGTCCCGGATCTCCAGGAAGACGGACAGGCCGCGCAGGGGCCGCAGGTCCCAGGCCCGCGGCGCCAGGGGCAGGCCCTCGCCGCCGGGGACGCCGGTGCCCGTCCCGCCGGGCGGCGCCGCGCGGTGGAGCAGGGCGCCGTCACTGGTCCGGCGAAGGGCGACCCAGCAGGAGTCGGCGTCCCCCGCGCCGCCCAGCAGGAAGTCCAGGCGCTCGCCGGTCACGACGAAGGCCGGCGATAGCAGCGCGCCGACGGCCGCCGCGCCGAGGGTGTCGCCCACATCGCTGGCCACGTCGCCCGCCACCGAGCGGTAGGCTTCGAAGCTGCTCAGCCAGGAGTGTCCCCGGTAGCCGCTGGCCGCCGCGCCGCGGGCCGCGGGATTGTCCTCGAAGGTGGGGGCCAGGGCGAAGGGATTGGGCCCCGCCGCGTCCGGCAGGTCCGCCACGATCCAGCCGGACAGACCGCCGTCGAAGCCCTGGCGGTCGGTGATGGGAGGCGGCCACAGGCCATCCGCCAGATCGATGGTGTCGAACTGGATGGCGAAGTTGTAGACGCCCCACTCGTGGTAGTTCTCGTGCCGGCTGAAGATCCGGGCGCCCGCCGCGCAGCCGGGCCACCCCGTGGGGGCCAGGACGGCCCCGGAGAAGCGGTTGACCTCGGGCGCCGCGCCCTCGTCGATGCGCACGGCGGCGGCCAGGTCCCAGGGCCCGCGCCAGTCCGGAGCCCGGAGGACGCTGGTGCCGTGGACGCCGCCCCGCGTGACCAGCAGGTACCACCAGGCGCCCGCGCGGACGAGCTGCGGGCTCTCCAGGGCGCCGTCGTCGGGCGCCACGAGCAGGGGACCCAGGTCGGTGAAGGCCGCTCCGCTGGCCGCCGCCAGGGCCAGGGCGCCGCGCCCGTCCGCCGCGCGCGCCGTGGCCAGCAGGAAGAGGGAGTCGGCGGCGGCGAAGGCGAAGGGATCGCGGCAATCACCCCAGCCCGCGGCGCTCCAGTCGGCCCAGGCGCCGGGCGTGTAGACGGGATCGGCCTGCATCGTCCAGTCGGAAAGGTCCGCGCTCCAGGCCAGGCCGATCGACTGGCTCATGGCCCCGGTGACGCCCGTGAAGAGCATGGCCCAGCGCCCGCCGTCGGGCCGCCAGGCGGCGGGCAGGCTGTCGGCGGGCAGCACCTGGGGCGCCCAGAGGCTGAAGTCGGCGAAGGTCCCCGGCGCCGCCGCCAGCGCGGGCGCCTCGTGGCGCCAGCGGCGCAGGTCGTCGCTCACGGCGTGGCCCAGGGAGGGGTCGTCGGCATCCGCGAGGCGGCCGCGGATGTGAAAGAGATGGAAGCGCGTGCCGTCGTGGATCAGGCAGTGGTCCTTGACGCGGTAGCCCCGCTCGATGAAGGCGGGCTGCTCGAAGTCGAAGAGGACCGCGCCGGTGGCCGGGACCCCGGCCGCCGGCAGGACGGCGACGGCTGCCGCCAGGACGGCGAGGCGGCGGGCGGCGCAGCGGCGCGGCGCCGCATCTGGTCCCCGGGTGCTGCGGCGGCGCGGCGTCACGGCCGCCCTTCCCCGACCGCCAGGACCGAATCCACGAACTCGCGCAGGACGCCGTAGAAGGCCGCGGGCGCGTCCACCATGACGCCGTGGCCGGCGTCGGGGAAGACGCGCACGGCTTCGCCGCGCGCGGCCAGGAGCGCCCGCGTTCCGGCCGGGCAGGTTCCCCCCAGGCAGAAGAGCCGGGGAATCGCGAGTGCGAGGTAGCGCGCGGCGAACTCGCCGGGGCCCGTCCCGGCGTCCGGCTGCGTGCGCGCGGCCAGTTCGCGGGCAGCGCGCAGGAAGGCCGCCGGCGCGCAGCGCACCAGGGACTCGTAGTAGCGGCGGTTGGAAACGTGCTGCGCCATCGAGCGCCGCCAGGAGGACTCGCGCCGCAGGCGGGCGAACCAGGCCGGGAAGCGGCCCCCGGCGTCGGCGGCCACGGCCCGGCCGGAAAGGAAGAGGTCCGCCTCGGTCAGGTTGCCCTCCACGTTGACGAGGCCGCGGACGCGGGGATCCGCGGCGGCAAGCAGTGTCGCCACGGCGCCGCCGAGGGAGTGCCCGGCGAGGATGACGGCCCCCGCGGCGCGCGCGTCGAGCAGGCGACGCAGGGCGGCGACGTAATCGTCGAGGCCGATGCCCGCCGGCGCGAGGCCCGCGCTGTCGCCGTGGCCGGGCATGTCCGGCGCGAGGAGGCGCAGGCCGGCCAGGCGCGCATCGCCGAAGGCCTCGGCGAAGGCGCGGCCGGAATCGCCCAGACCGTGGAGCAGGAGCAGCGTCGCGCGCGGGCCGCCGGGTCCTGCCTCGCGCAGGGCGAAGATGGCCGCGCCGGTCTCGAAGCGATTCGTCGCCATGCCTCACCTCGCCCGGCGCAGGAACGGCGCCATCCGGGCCGGTCCCAGCTTCCCAGCTTCGCACCGGCCTGGCAAGGGCCGCATGGGACGGGGTCCGCGATGCCGCAGCCGGCAACGGCGCACCGCCGCCGGGCGCCAAAGAGAAACGCCGGGGCGCGGGCCCCGGCGTTTCCGTTCGGTGAGGGATCGCGGCGCTACTGGAGCAGGACCAGCTTGCGGGTTTCCGCGCCGTCGCGCAGCTCCATGCGCACGAAGTAGACGCCCGAGGCGAGGCGCTCGCCGCGGTCATTCCTGCCCTTCCAGACGACCTCGCTGCGGCCCTGGGGGAAGCTCCGGTCCGCCAGCACGCGCACCAGGCGGCCGCCCACGTCGTGGATGGCCAGGCGCACGTTCTGGGGTGTCTCCAGGCTGAAGGCGATCGTGGTCTGGGGATTGAAGGGGTTCGGGTAGATGCCGAGCAGGCGCGTCGTCGGCGCCTCGCCGTCGGCGACGCCGGTGCCTGGATCGCCGTCCTCGAAGGCGCCGAGATCCGGCTGGCTGCCCACCGGATCGGGCCGCAGGTTGCCGTCGTAATCCTCGACGATACCGTAGTCGTCGCCGTACTCGATGCAGGGGCTGGTCTCGGCGAGGTGCAGGTCGACGGCGGTGGTGTCGGCGAACTCGGGATCGGTGTCGAGGATCGCCGTGCCGCCGGCGTAGCCGCCGTCCACGAGGCAGTAGCGGACGGTCAAGCCGGTGGCCAGCATTTCCGGGCTGTTGGGCGCGGTGTCGTGCCAGAAGATGGAGTTGCCCAGCTCGCCGGTGGCGCTGAAGCCGCAGAAGGCGCCGCCGACCATGGTGGCGTCGTTGGACCAGCTCGTGACGTGGACGACGGCGGCGTGGCCGCTGTTGACCAGCAGAGCACCGCCCATGGGACCGCTGTTGTCCACGAACACCGAGTTGACCAGGCCGAGGACGCCGCCGCCGGCGACCGAGATGCCGCCGCCGCCGGAGATGCCGCCGCCGCCGGGCACCGCGTTGCCCTCGAACCAGCAGCGGGAGACGTCGGCCTCGCCGCCGAGAAGCGCCAGGCCGCCGCCGGCGTTGGTGGCTTCGTTGTCATGGAAGCTCGTGGTGGCCAGCAGGAGGACGCCGCTCGCGAGCGTGATGCCGCCGCCGGTCTTTCCGCTCTGGTTGCCGGTGAAGGCGGAGCCGGACACGCGCAGGGTGTCGCCGGCGAAGGCGATGGCCGCGCCGTCGCCCGCGCAGGTGTTGCCCGTGAAGGCGCAGTCCGCGAAGGTCGGCGAGCCGCCGTTGACGTAGACCGCAGCGCCCATGTTGCCGGAGGGATCGATGCCCGTGGCGCAGTCCTCGAACACGCAGCCGGCGAAGGTCGGCGAGGACGCCTCCACGTAGAGGCCGCCGCCGGTGAAGTCCTGGTAGCCGTTGCGCAGGGTGATGTTTTCGATCCTTGCGCCCGGCTGCTCGCCGCTGACGGCCTGCCAGAGCCGGTAGCCGCCGCCGCCGTCGATGATGACGTCGCCGGCGTCGCCGTCTCCCAGGACCACGACACTCTTGCCGTAGAGGTTCAGGTTGCGGTTGCCGATGCCGGTGTAGGTCCCGGGCTTGATGAGCACGGTGTCGCCCGCGACGGCGATGTTGAGCGCGTTCTGGATCCGGTCGAAGGGATCCCCGGCGCTGCCCTCGCCGCCCGGGGTGCCGGTGGCGGCATCGACGACCCAGATCGGTCCGTCATAGGACACGTTGAGCAGGTCGATGAGCTGCTCGACGTCCTCCTGGCCGTCGGCGTCCACGACGTGCAGGTAGGGGCTCTTGTGGCCGGAGCTGGTGAAGGTGAACTGCTTGGAGCCGGGGCCCGTGGCGTCGATGGTGCCGTCGCCGTTGAAGTCCCACTCCCAGGTCACGATGTCGCCGCTGACGGGCACCGAGCGGTCGTAGAACCAGATCGGATCGCCGGTCTTGGGCGTCAGGTCCTCCACCTGGTAGGCCGCGTAGGGGCCCATGCCGGTGATGTCGTAGCTGGTGCGGGTGGTGTTGGAGCCGAAGTTGGTGCCGCTGTAGTAATCGATGTAGAAGTAGCCGCCGATGCCCCAGTCGAGGCCCCAGCTGTTCTTGCCGATGAAGTAGCCCACCGTGTCGTTGTAGCCGATGATGGTCACGGCGTGGCCGCCCGTCTGCGTGCCGCTGGCGACGTAGACGCCGCCCTCGTAGGCGTCGAAGGTGTCGTAGGTGGTCATGCTGGTGGCCAGGGGGCCGTAGGTGTTCAGCGCGCTCTTGATGGCCGTGACGTTGGGCGAGTAGCAGACGTAGTAGGCCTGGCCGAAGAAGTAGCGCCGCCCCTCGGTGTCGAAGCAGTGGTCGTCGCAGGGCTGCATGTCGTTGCCCGTGTAGGGCATGCAGCACTCCTCGAGGATGCCCGTGCTGTGGCCGAAGTTGATGGCCGCGGCCGTCTGGCCGCCATCGCAGCCCCAGCCGAAGGACAGGCAGGACAGGACGTACTGCTCGGACAGGTCCCAGTAGGGGATGTTGCCCTCGCCGATGGCGATGAGGAAGGAGCTCTCCATGGCGCCCATGGCGCCGAAGATCCAGCAGGATCCGCAGTCGCCCTGGTCGCGCGGCGGCGTGACGAAGTTGCCGCCGTTGTTGCGCCAGTCGAGCGTCTCGCCGTCGCGCGGCAGCAGGATCGCGACTCCCGGATCCAGGGGCACGTTCGGATCCGGATCGGGAATGCGCGGCATGAGCGTCGCCAGGCGCTGTTCCGGGGTCATCCGCATGCGCGAGGTCTCGCCCACCGTGAAGGGCAGCCCCTGGGACTCGACCAGGGCGCGCAGGCGGGCGATCTCCGCCTCCATCTCGGCGCGCCGCGCGGGCGACATGTCCGCCGCGGCGTCGGCCAGGACGGCGGGCTTCTCGACGAACCAGACGTCGCCGTTCTCGTCGGGTGCGGGCGCCGCTCCGGCCGCTGCGCCGAGGAGCAGGAGGACGCCGAACGTCATCGTGATGAGGATTGGAATGCGCATACTCATGCACCTACCCGTTTCTGTTTGAAAGAAGAGTGTGGGCTTCTCGGAATTATAACACGTTGCGGGCGCCCGATCACGCGACATGATGGCCGATCGTGCTCCGCCGCGCCGTCCCGAGGCGGCGCCGGGCGCAATTCGGCAATGCGGGGCGACGCCGGACGCGGCGCGCCGCGACGGGCGCCGACGGGGCCTAGAGGGCCAGCATGCGCTCGAGCGGCGCTAGAGCCCGCCGGCGCAGGTCCTCGTCCATCTCGATGCGCGGCGCGAGGTCCCGCAGGCAGAGGTAGAGCTTCTCGAGGGTGTTCCGCTTCATGTGCGCGCATTCGTCGCAACCCGGCACATCCTTGTGGCAGGGCGCCGGCAGCAAGGTCTTGTCCGGCGCGCGCCTGCGCATCTCGTGCAGCATGCCCGACTCGGTGCCGACGATGATGGTGCCGGCGGGACTATCCTGCACGAAACGCAACATCTGGCTCGTAGAGCCCACGAAGTCGGCGATTTGCAGGACTTGTGCCTCGCACTCCGGATGCGCGATGAACACCGATCCGGGCCGGGAAGCCTTGCGGGCGGCGATCCGTTCCGCGTCGAAGCGCACGTGGACGAAGCAGCGGCCAGGCCACAGCTCGAGCGTCCGGCCAGTCCGCGCCGCGATGTGGGCGCCTAGGTTGCGATCGGGCGCGAAGAGGAGCGGCTGGTCGGCCGGGAAGCTCTCGACCACCTTCACCGCGTTGCCGGAGGTGCAGATGATGTCGGCCTGCGCCTTCACGGCGGCGCTGCAGTTGATGTAAGCCACGACCTTGTGGTCCGGGTGCTCGCGGCGCCAGGCCGCCAGCTCCGCGGGGGGGCAGTCCTCGTCCAGGGAGCAGCCGGCCTGCAGGTCGGGCAGCACGACGATCCGCTCCGGGCTCAGGATCTTCGCCACCTCGGCCATGAAGTGGACGCCGGCGAAGGCGATCACCTCGGCGTCCGTGTCCCGGGCGGCCTGGGCCAGGGCCAGGCTGTCGCCGCGGAAGTCCGCCAGGTCCTGGATCTCGGGGCGCTGGTACCAGTGCGCCAGGATGACGGCCCGGCGCTCGCGGCGCAGCCGGTCGATGGCGGCCGGCAGCGCCGCCGGCTCCGGGATGGCCTCGCCCGTGAAGTCGCTCACGTCGCACCTCCTCGCTGGCCGGTAATCATAGTCGCGGCGCGCCGCAGCACAAGGCCCAATGGCGGGTCCGGCGCCGGCGCAAAGATTCTTGGCGAACCGGCGCCGGGGTGCTATGCCTTGCACGCCATGCCGCCCGCGCGGTCGATGCCGCGCGGACTCGTCTGCAAGGGGCCAACGTGAAGCAGAGCCATCGCCTTCGCCGCCGGACCTTCTACTTCGTCCTGTTCCTGATCCTCTTCATCCTGCTCACCACGCGCGTCTACATGATGGGCATGGACCATCTGGAGCAACGGCCGCGCGGCTTCTGGCGCAGCCTGATGACCGTGGTCGAGACGATCACCACCACCGGTTTCGGCCATGACGACACCTGGAACCATCCCGTGATGACTCTCTACGTCATCTTCCTGCAGGTGTCGGGACTATTCCTGTTCTTCCTGATCTTCCCGCTCTACTTCATTCCCTTCTTCGAGCGCCGCTTCGAGCAGCGCCTGCCCGACGAGGCCCGCGACCTGCAGGGACACGTCATCATCTACTGCTTCAGCCAGGCGGTCTCCTCGCTCCTGCGCGAGCTGGAGCGGGCGGGCCAGCCCGTCCTGCTGCTCGAGGAGGACGAGGCGGAGGCGCGACGCCTCTGGGAGCAGGAGCACCGCGTCGTCCACCACCGGTCCGTGGACGACGCGGCCCTGGCGGCGGCCGGCCTCCTCCAGGCACGGACGCTGGTCTGCAACGGCCGCGACAGCGACAACGCCAGCCTCTGCCTGGCCGCGCGCCAGCTCGGCTTCCGCGGCGAGATCCTGACCCTGGTGGAGGATCCCACCTACGTGGAGCCCATGATGCTCGCGGGCAGCAACGAGGTGCTGACGCCCCGGCACCTGCTGGCCGCCGCCCTGGCGGCCCGCGCCAGCGAGCGCGTGAGCCCGACCATCGCCGGGGCCCATCAGCTCGGCCACAAGCTGGAGATCTGCCAGATCCGCGTGGCCCCCGAGAGCCGCCTGGCCGGCCTCAGCCTGGGCCAGGCGGCCCTGGGCGCGCGCACCGGCGCCATCGTCATCGGCCAGTGGGTGGGCGGCCGCCTGGAGACCGCCCCCGGCGCCGGGATGGTCATCGAGCCCCGGGGCATCCTCGTGGTGGCCGCCTCGCGCGAGAGCATCGAGAAGCTGGAGCGCCTGGCCGAGGGAGCCCGGACGCTGACCCAGCAGGGGCCCTTCGTGGTGGTCGGCTCGGGCGAGGTGGGCGGCCAGGTGGTGGAGCTGCTGCGCCAGGCCGGCGAGCGCGTCGTGGTCATCGACCGGCGCCAGCGCGAGGGCGTGGACATCGTCGGCGACATCCTCGATCCGGACATCATCGAGCAGGCGGGCATCGAGAGCGCCCAGGCCGTCATCCTGGCCATCGACTCGGACCCCCGCACCCTCTTCGCCGCGGTGATCATTCGCGACCGCTGCGCCCGCGTGCCCATCCTGGCGCGCGTCAACGAGACGGCCAACCTCGAGAAGCTGCACCGGGCCGGCGCCGACTTCGCCCTCTCCTTCAGCCAGGTGGCGGGCAGCCTCCTGGCCAGCCGCCTCTTGGGCCAGCACGCCTTCGAGCTGGATCCCCAGCTCAAGCTGCTCAAGGTGGGATCCGGCCGCATGGAGGGGAAGGCGCCCTCCGAGCTGGACCTGCGCCGGCGGACGGGCTGCTCCATCATCGGCGTGGAGCGCGGCAACGAGCTGTTCACGGAGTTCGACGCGGACTTCCGCTTCCTGCCCGAGGACGAGGTCTACGTCTGCGGCAGCGAGCGGGCCATCGAGCGCTTCCAGGACGCCTTCGGCGGCTAGCCGCTTCCGGACGGATTCCCGCGCGGTTTTCTACTACTTGATCAGGACGAGCCGCGCCGACGCGGTTCCGCCGGGGCCGCGCAGGCGGGCCAGGTAGACGCCGCCGGGCAGGTCGCCGGCGTCCCAGGCCACCGTGACGGCGCCGGCCGCCAGGACCGCGTCCAGGGGACGGGCGACGCGGCGGCCGGCGGCGTCGAAGACGTCCAGGACGGCACGGCCCGCCCCGGGCAGCGTGGCGCGCAGGGAGCAGCGCGGGTTGAAGGGGTTGGGCCAGGCGGCCAGGGCCGGCCGCGGCGCGGCCGGCGGCGCCGGCGCGTCCGTGACCACGTCCTGGGCCCGCCAGACGCCGCGCTGGCTGGTGACCACGTAGAGGTCGCGGGCGTGCCGGTCGAAGACCAGGTCCACGGGCGTGCCGGGCAGGTCGCCCGTCTCGTCCGTCCACTGCCAGAAATCATCGAAGCGCGAGACGATCACGCGGCCGTCGAAGGTGACGGCGGCGACGAGGAAGGGGGCGCCCGGCGGCATGACGGCCACGGCCCGGCAGGCGAAGGGCAGGAGCTGCGTCCAGATCGCGTTGCCGAAGCTGTGGTAGAGGCCGAGGTCGTTGGACGCGTAGAGGCTCATCTCCGGCCAGGCGTCGCCGGTCCACCAGTGCGCGGCGAGGCAGTAGATGCCGTAGCCCGGGGGCAGATCGCCGCTGACGTCCTCCCAGTGGAGCCCGCCGTCCCAGGTGCGGGCGACGCCCGCGTCGCCGGCCAGGAAGACGGCGCCGCTCCGGCCGTAGGCCAGGGACGTCATGGCGTACTGCCCGTGCCCGCCGCGCACCTGCCAGGTCTCGCCGGCGTCATCGGAGACGAGGAACTCGCCGGGGGCCACGTCCGACCAGGTGCAGGCGTAGTGGCGTTCGCCGTCGTGGTCCATGTCCGTCACCGAGCCGCCCTGGGATTCGTAGACGAGATCGCCGGTGAGGCCAAGGTCGTCCGTCAGCCAGATGTAGCCCTTGAAGAAGGCGTTCTCGCGCCCGGTGAGGACGCGCAGGGGATCGGCATCGCTGGTGTCCAGCGACCAGACCTGTCGGCCGATCCAGCCCTCGTCGTCGCGCTCCTGCCAGATGCCCGAGGCCTGGTCCATGAAGTGGAAGCCCTCGTAGGTGCCCACGAGGATGCGGGCGTGGGTGGAGTCGCGGGCGATGCAGGTGGCCTGGATCCCGTCCATGGCCAGGTACTCCCAGTCGTAGGACCAGGCGGGGGCGGCCGTCAGCAGGATGGACGCGAGCAACAGGCAGGAAACCACGAGGCGGAGCATGGGATTGCCTCCCGGCTGGAGTCGGCGGCGATACACGATTGTAACATCGTTCGCCTCACATGGCCAAGAGAGTGGACCGGGAAGCCGGAGTGGGGAGCGCGTCGGAAGGCGGCGGGGCCTTGAAAAAGAACGCGCCCGCCGGCGGCGGTGGTGCGGGCGCCGCGCGGCGGGCGGAGGCGAGGGTTAGTGGGCGCTGTCTAGATCTTGCCGGGCTTCCCGGCGGCCTGCCCGTCCGGATCGTCGCGCTTCGCGGCGGCCGCGGCCTCCTCGAGCAGGCTCTCGATGCGGGCCTTGAGGTCGGGCATCATCTTCGGATGGAAGCCCGACACCTGGTGGGCGATCCTCCCGTCGGCGCCGATGAGCACGGTGGTGGGGATGCCGCGCACCCCGTAGCGCGCGGCCACCTTGCCGCCCTGGTCGAATACGGCGGTGAACTCGGCCTTCTGACTGTCCATGAAGCGCAGGGCGGGCGCGGTGCTGCGGTCCAGGTTGACGGCCAGGACGACGAAGTCGCCCTTGCCGTACTCGGCGTGCAGCTTCTTCACCTCGGGGAAGGACTGCCGGCAGGGACCGCACCAGCTCGCCCAGAAGTCCAGGTAGACGACCTTGCCCCGCAGCGCGGAGAGGGTGACCGCCTCCTTGCCGTCGAGGGTCGTGAGCGTGAAGTCCGGTGCCAGGGCCGCATCGTCGTCGGCAGCGGCCGCCGGACCCGCCGCGAGGGCCAGCAGGAGGGCGAAGACGGTGGTGATCTGCTTCATCGGGCGACTCCTTCGTCTGAGGGCGTCGCCGCGGGGCCGGTGGCCCCGCGGCGGCCGGGCGGGTCCGTTCAGTCCATGTGCTTCTCGAACTCGGCCAGGAGGGCGTCCTTGGGCTGGACGCCCACGAGCCGGTCCGCGAGCTGGCCGTTCTTGAAGACCAGCATCGTGGGGATGGAATGGATGTCGAAGCGGGCCGGCGTCTCCGGATTCGCCTCGGTGTCCAGCTTGCCGAAGACGATGCGTCCCTGCTGCTCGCCGGCGAGCTGCTCGATGATGGGCCCGATCACCCGGCAGGGCCCGCACCACTCGGCCCAGAAGTCCACCACCAGCAGCGGGTACTTCTGCACGGCCTGGTCGAAGCTGGCGTCCGTCAGGGTCACCGGGTGGTCCGGGGCGTCCACGAGCTGCTCCCGCTTGGCCGCCGTGGCGCGGAACTCCGCCAGGACGGCCGCCGGGTCCGAGACGCTGTAGCCGAGGATCTGATCCACGTAGCGGGACTCGGGCTGGATGCCCACGCTGATGCTGCCCGGATCCTCGTTGATCACCTGCTGCGGGACGCTCTGTACCTGGAAGCGCCGGCTCAGTTCCATGTTCTCGGCGGCGCTGACTGCCACCGAGCGCACCTTGCCCGGCGCGGCCACGGCGATGCGGTGGTTCTGCAGGACGGAGCCCGGGCAGTGGGGGCAACTGGGCGTCACGAAGGAGTAGAGCAGAACCTCCTTGTCCAGGTGTTCCAGCTTGCGGCGCGTGTCACCGCTGAGGCCCGTGTCGCCGCTGGAGACGATGGCCAGGGTCTCGATGAATGCGCCGGCCTCGTGGCCGCTCGGCGCGCCGAGCATCTCCACCCGGTAGCCGCGCTTGCGGCCGATCTCGATGCTGGGCGAGACCAGACCGCGCTGGCGGGCGTCGCCGTCCAGGGATCTCTCCTCCAGCGTGAGCTTGTCGCTCAGGTCGCTCAGCTCGCGCAGGAAGCGGCGGGTGAACTCGGTGGCGTCCTCGTTCTCCTGGCCCGTGTAGAGGGTCAGGTCCACGGGAGCGGCCAGGCGCTGCGCGAAGATCTCGCGCAGGGTCTTCTCGGTGGACTCGTCGATGACGCGGGTCTCCATGGGTGGCCTCCTCGATCTATGCGGTCGGCGGATCGTCCGCCGTGCCGTTCTGTGTTGCGAGCGTGTCGAGCAGGGGGCAGACCAGCTCCTCGTTGAGGGAGTAGCAGACCGTGTGTCCCTGTCGCTCGACCTTCACCATGTCCAGGCTCCGCAGGATGCCGAGGTGCTGGCTGACGTTCGACTGGCGCAGGCCCAGCTCCTTCTCCAGCTCCTGGACGCAGCAGCCGGACTGGCGCAGCAGGTTCAGGATGCGCAGGCGGGTGGGATGCCCCATCGCCTTCAGCAGCGCGCTGACCATCGGATAGTCCATGAGCATCACCGCCCTTCGCGGATTCAATGATTCGTATATTCGGATGGGAGAATACATTAGGATGCCGGCCCTGTCAAGGCGGAAAAGCAGGCATCCCTAACATTCTTTCAATCCATTGGAAAGAAACGAGATGGATATCAACGGCGGCTGTCGGGGAGGCTCTAGAAGAGCCAGCAGGCGACGAGCTGGACGCGTGTCAGGTGCCCGGCCTTGTCGATGCGGGTGCCCGTGTAGACGGATTCCAGGGTCACGGAGGCATCGCGGTAGTCGATCCGCGCGTGGACGATCTCCAGGTCGCAGCGCAGGCGCGGGGCGGGCGCCAGGCGCAGGCCGGCGCCGAAGACGGCGGCGAGGCCCTGGAGGGCCAGCTCCTCGCCGCCGCCGTCCTTGGCCCGGATGACGCTGAAGGCCTGGCCCACGCCGCCGCGCAGCGTGGGGCGGAACACGCCCCGTCCGATCAGGTCGTAGCGCAGGCCCAGGCTGAGGAGGGTCACCTGGCCCTCGACGCCAGCGAGGACCGTCGCGTGCGCGGCGCCGCCCAGCTCGACGGCCAGGCGCACGCGGGGCGCGGCGCGCCAGGCGGCCGTCAGGATGAAGCCGCCCGCCGCCTCGTCGGAAAGCCTGAAGGGATCCGCGTCGGCGGCCTCCTGGAGGTGGGCCCAGCCGCCGAAGCCGCCCAGGCCCAGCTCCCAGCGAGGCGCGCGTGCCGCGTCCGGACAGGCGGCATGCTCGGCGGGATCGGCTCCCGACGCCGGCGCGGTCGGCGCCAGCGCGAGGAGGAACGCGGCGGCGAAGGCGATGCCGCGGGCGCCCTTGCCAGCGATGCCGCGGGCGCCCTTGCCAGCGGCGCCGCGGGCGCCCGTGCAAGCGGCGCCGCGGGCGGTGGCGCGGAGACGGATCGAGCGCATGGCGGACCTCCCGTCACGGGCGACGCCCGGGCCGGCTTGGCGCCGGCCCGGGCTGCCCTGTCAGCGATCGCCCCGCGGCTCAGCCGAGGGGAACCGGATGGCCGCTCTCGTCCTTCAGGGTGACGGTCCCGTCGGGTCCGAAGGTGATCTCGTAGGTCACCGTGACGCCCCACTGGGTCACGACGATGGTGCCGTGGCCGCTGCCGTCGGGGGCGAAGAAGACGTCCCCTTCCACGCTCGGGCTGCCAGGCGCCGCGGGATCCTCGGCGTCGAAGACCAGCCTGGCGCTGCCGCCCTCGAGCTGCTCCAGGGTGAAGCCGCCGCTGGCGCCGTCGTTGCGGGACCAGGCGCCCTCCAGGAGCCTCGCGTCCGCGGAGTGCAGGCTGAAGTCCTCGCGCAGGTCGCCGTTCACCTTGAAGCCGGTGATGGTCCAGTCATCGTCGTCGCCGACGGCGGTGAAGTGGGTGCTGTCGGCGTGCTCATCCGCCCAGGAGAGGACCTCCCAGGCCTCGACCTGGCCTTCCTGGATGCTGCCCCATTGCTCGCGCTGGGCGGGATCGTTGCCGGCGGGGAAGGTCGTGGTGATGGCGTACTCGCCCGTGGCCTCGGTCCAGACGCCCTCGACGATGGTGCCGTTGGGGTGGGACTCGTCCACGGTGGCGTTGCCGGCGGCGTCCCAGGTGATCGTGTGCTCGTAGTAGCTGCCGTCCTTGAACTCCACCAGCTCGTAGAGGGTGCCGCCGCCGGCGCAGGCTATGTCGGCCTCGCGCACCACGTGCACGACCCACCACTGGGCCGGGTAGTACAGCTCCTGCTCGAAGAGGCCGCCGCAGGGCTCATCGCCGCCGGCCACGGGCTCCTCGGGCAGCAGGTGCAGGGCCTCGCGCGGACTGCCGCCGTCGATGGCCGCGCCGTCGAAGACGACGGCCCGGTTCAGCTCCACGAAGAGGTCGTCCTCGTCGGTGTCGAAGGCGCCGATCTGGACGGTCAGCGTGTCGCTGGCGCTCTCCAGCCAGCCGTTTTCCGGCGCGGCGATGAAGGCGGCCGTCATGGCGACGGTGGCGCCCTCCACGATGGGGCTCACGCCGTCCTGATGGCGCACGTCCGCCTGGTGCTCGGAGCCGTTGCGGAAGTGGACGGTGTTGGCCAGCGAGTAGATGACGTCGTCCGCGTCGCTGTCCAGCTCGCCGATGTCCAGGCGGATGCGCGTCTCGACCCAGGCCTGCAGCGGGTGCCACATGGGATCGTTTACGCGGAGCACACCCAGGACGATCATGCCAGCCGCGATGGGACCGCTGCCCGACTCGGGCGCGATGCTGCCCGTGCTCTCCTGGCCGTTGTCCATCTCCTCCTCGAGATGGAGGCTGTGGATCTCGTCGTCGGCGCCGTCATCGAAGGTGCCCTGGGTGTCGATGAGGACCTCGCTGTCGCGGCGGATGACAGTGGGGCCGACTCCGTCGGGGTACTGGCGCAGGGAGACGAAGCGCGCCAGGCCTGGCGCCTCGACGAAGATCAGGGCGTTGAGCCCCGTGCTGTCCGGCGCGTCGAAGTACTCGACGGCGATGGTGTCGCCGGGCGCGTAGTCGAAAGCCTCGCGCGGGGTTGCGAAGCGCAGCTCCTCGAGGCGGCGGTCCTTGTCGCGCGCCAGCGCGGCCGCGCCCTCGCCGAGCGCCCCGGCGCGCACGAAGCTCTGGGACGCGAGCAGGCCGAGCTGGGGCAGCGTGACGCCGTCGCCGGTCCAGTCGTCGAAGTCGGCGTCGCCGTAGAGGCCGCTCTCCATGGCGGCCAGCGCCATGGGATTGTCCAGCATTCCCGCCAGGCCGAGGTTGCGGTCGACGGAGGCGGCCGAGCTGGCCGAGAGGCTCAGGGACGCGGCCGCCTGGGCGTCGGGATTCTCCGCGGTGGGAACGGTGTGCTCGCAGCCGCTGAGGAGCCACAGGGCCGCCAGGAGGGCCAGGGCGGTCGGGAGGCTGCGCCGGGGGTTCATCGCTCGCTTCATCGGGGTTCCTCCTCGTGTGGGATGGCCGTTCGCCCCGGTCTGGCAAGGCCCGTTCCCGGAGCGGCGGCGCCGGGCGAGCGCTCGCTCCGTCCACACATCTTCAATCAGCGCAGCGGATTGCCGCGACCGTCCGCCGGTCCGCCCCGCCGCCCGGAGGACGTCGGAGCTGTGACTTTTCCTCACACTGTGGCGCCGGGGACGCGTCTGGAAGGCGCCGGCCCGCCCCGGCGCCGCGGGCGGCAGCATGCAGCCCGGCCGCTCAGTCATCGCCCGCCTCCCCGCCGCTCGCCGGATCGGCGGCCAGGCCGAGCTGGCGGATCTTCTTGTGGAGATTGGTGCGCTCGAGGCCCAGGTCGCGTGCGGCGCGCGTGACGTTGCCGCCGTGGCGCTCGAGGGCCAGGCGGACCAGGGCCCGCTCGAAGCGGCGCCGGCTCTCCCGCAGGGGCTCGCCGCGCAGCCGCTCGGCCAGCTCGGCCAGGGCCGCTTCCAGGTCGCGGGGGGCGGCCGCCGCGCCGCCGCCCGGCGCCGCCGGCAGGTCCGACGGCTCCACCGTCTCGCCGCGGCTCATGATGAGCAGGCGCTCCACCTGGTTGCGCAGCTCGCGGACGTTGCCGGGCCAGCTCTGTCGCGCCAGCCGCTCCAGCGTGGCCGGG
>JAFGBK010000039.1 GCA_016933175.1 Candidatus Krumholzibacteriota bacterium
GAGGACAGCGCTTTCGGCATCGTCCTGTCGGTCTTCTTCGGCGTCGGCATCGTCCTGCTGACCTGGGTCCAGCGCGCTCCCGGCGGCAACCAGACCGGCCTCGACCGCTTCCTCTTCGGGCAGGCCGCCACCCTCATGGTGTCGGATCTGTGGCTCACGGCGCTCTTCGGCGTTCCCGCCCTGCTGCTGGTCGTCCTCCTGTTCAAGGAGTTCAAGCTCCTGGCCTTCGACCGCGGCTTCGCCGCCAGCCTCGGCCGGCCGGTGCGCGGCCTGGAGGTGCTGCTCACGGCTCTGCTGGTGCTGGTGGTGGTGCTGGGTCTCCAGACCGTCGGCGTCATCCTGATGGTGGCGACCCTGGTGGCGCCCGCCGCGGCGGCCCGGCAATGGACCGACGACCTGGCCCTGATGGTGCCGCTGGCCGGTCTCATCGGCGCGGCTTCCGGCGCGCTGGGAGCCCTGGCCAGCCATATCGTGCCGCAGCTGCCCACCGGGCCGGCCATCGTTCTCGTGGCCAGCGCCGCCTTCGTGGTCTCCTTCCTGGCGGCGCCGCGCCGGGGCCTGGTGGGCGAGCTGCTGCGGCGCCGCGCGGTGAGCCTGCGCATCCGCCGGGAGAACCTGCTCAAGGACCTCTACAGCGAGGGCGAGGCCGCCGGCGGCGCGCGGGCCGCCGTTCCCCTGCCGCGCCTGCTCGCCCGCCGCGACGTGCCGCGGCGCTGCCTGCGGCGGGCTCTGCGATCCCTGACCCGCGCCGGTTTCGTCACGTGGACGCCGCAGGGCCTGCTCCTCAGCCCCGCCGGCGCCCGGGCCGCCGCGGACATCGTCCGCAAGCACCGGCTCTGGGAGACCTACCTCAGCCGCTTCCTCGAACTCGACGGGGACCACGTCCACCGGGATGCGGAGGACATGGAGCACGTCCTGGGCGACGCCGAGGTGGCCGCGCTGGAGGAGCGCCTGGGCCACCCGGCGGTGGATCCCCACGGCGAGCCGATTCCCCCGCGAGGAACGCCATGAGCCCGGCCCTGGTGATTCTGCTGGTGGGAGGCGCGGTGGCGGCGAGCTGCGCCGTGCTGGGAGTCTTTCTCGTTCTGCGACGCCTTGCCCTGCTGGGGGACGCCATCAGCCACTCGGTCCTGCCGGGCATCGCCATCGCCTTCCTGTTCACGGGCACGCGCAACACCCTGCCCATGCTCGTCGGCGCCGGCGCCCTCGGCGTGCTCACCGTCTTTCTGGTGGAGGCCCTCGGCCGCAGCCGCCGCGTGCGCGAGGACGCCTCCATCGGCCTCGTCTTCCCGGTCCTGTTCTCCATCGGCGTCATCCTGATCAGCCGCTTCGCCTACCATGTGGACCTTGATCTGGACTGCGTCCTCTACGGCGAGATCGCCTACACGCCCTGGGACGTGCTGACGGCGGGAGGGCGCGAGCTGGGACCCCGAGCCCTCTGGATCACCGGCGGCGTGCTGCTGGCGGACCTGGTCCTCGTGCTGGTCCTCTACAAGGAGTTGAAGCTCAGCACCTTCGATCCGGGGCTGGCCGCCGCCCTGGGGTTCTCGCCCGTACTGATCCACTATATCCTCATGGGGGCCGTCTCGGTGACGGTGGTGGGAGCCTTCGAGTCCGTGGGTGCCATCCTCGTGGTGGCCATGCTGGTGGTGCCGCCGGCTGCGGCCAGTCTGCTGACCGAGCGCCTCTCGCACATGCTCGTCCTGGCGGTGCTGATGGGTCTCGCGGCCACGGCCGGTGGCTACGGCGCCGCCCGCCTGCTGGACTGCAGCATCGCCGGCGCCATGGCCGCCGTCGCCGGCGTGATCTTCCTTTTCACCTTCCTCCTCGCCCCGAGCCAGGGCCTGGTGGCGCGTCTTCTTCGCCGCCGGCGGCTGCGCGCCCGACTGGCGGGCCGGCTCCTCATGCTGCACCTGCGCGAGTCGGGTGCGCCGCGCCCGCGCAGCGAGCTCGCGCGGCGCTTCGGCTGGGATCCGGCGGCTCTGGACCGCGCTCTGCACCGCCTGCAGGCGGAGGGCCTGGTGGTGGTCGAGAACGGCGGCCTGCGCCTCACGGCCGACGGCGGCCTGACCCTGCGCGAGGCTGGCCTGGACGAGATCGCGCACTAGGACTGAGCGGGATCGCCAGCGGCGCCACCGGGAGGCCCTGCGCCGGGAGTTCCTCGACCGGATGCCCTGACGGCGGCGGCCCCACGCCACCGCGCGCGCTTGACGCTCGCATCCCGAGGCCCCTATACTCCCCCCGCTCGGTCGCTCCAAACCCTTTCGAGACAGGCGGTTTCCATTGCATCGCAGCCCTCCCCCGCGCCGCGGTCCCCTGCCCGGATCGTCCGCGGCCGTCCTCGCCCTGGCCCTGCTGCTCGCCGCCCCGGCCGCGCGCACAGCCCCCGTCCCGCCCCCGCCGTCGCCGGCGCCCGGGCTGGAGGCCCCCGCGACGCCACCGGCCCCCCGCGCTGTGGGCGAGGCCGCCCGCGCGCGGCTGGCGGCCCTCCTCGACGGCGCGGCCGGGCGCGCCGGTGACCGGGAGACCGTGCGCTGGCTGGGCATCCTCGTGGAGTTCACGGACCGCACCTTCCCCGAGGAGTACGCGGAGCAGGTGGATCCCCTGGATCTCTGGGAGGAGGTGCCCGACGACTCGGTCACGGTGACGCCGCGGCGCCCCTGGTTCCTCAACCTCATGCGGCAGGTGGACGAGTACTACCGCACCGTGTCCGGCGGTGTCGTCGAGCTGGACTACGTCCTGGCCGACAGCGTCGCCGTCCTGTCCGGCGCCATGGGCGACTACGGCGACGACGCGCTGCCCTGGGCGTACAGCCTGCGGCTGGTGGCCGCCGAGGCCGTGCCGCAGGTTGATCCGTACGTGGACTTCTCCGCCTGGGACCTGGTCACCTTCATTCACGCCGGGCCTGGCCAGGAGTCCGACCTCCTGCGCAACTCCCCCGAACAGCTCTGGTCCGGTTTCCTGGACGGCGCCAGCCTCCGCGAGGCCTTCGCCGACTCCGTCTCGGCGGAGCCCGGCTTCCCCGGCATCGCCACGGACGACCAGGGCGGCGCCTTCGTCCTGGAGCGCTTCGGCCTGGCGCCCGAGATGGAGCGCGAGGAGGAATACGTCCCGCCCTTCATCCTGGGCGCCCTCGGCGTCTACGCCCACCAGGTGGCGGGCTACCTGGGCCTGGTGGGGCTCGGCGACTACGTGGACCCGCAGGCCCAGGGCGCCGGCAACTTCGATCTGATGGCCAGCGGCCTCTGGAACGCGCTGGGCATCGTTCCCGGACCCCCCTCCGCTTTCAACCGCATGCTCCTGGGCTGGAGCGAGCCCCTGGTGATCGCGCGCGCCGCCGCCGAGGATGCGGACCCCACGGGCGGCCTTGCCTTGCGCCTGCGCAGCTGGGAGCAAGCCGGCGACAGCCTGCTGCTGCGCTTCCCCATCACCGACCGCGAGTACTTCCTTGTCGAGAACCGCAACCAGGACGCCAACGGCGACGGCGCCTTCACCTTCGGCGACGTCAACGGCAACCACGTCGTCGACAACGCTGATACGCTCCTGGGAGCGGAGCTGGACTACTACACCACGAAGCTCAGCCAGTCGGACCTGATGCCCGGCAGCGGGCTCCTGTTCTGGCGCGTGGACGAGGAGCTGCTGCGGCTCACCTTCGCCTGGGACAGCAACGTCATCAACGGCTTCAACGACCACTACGGCGTCATGCTGCTGGAGGCCGACGGCTTCCCGGACCTGTCCACGGTCGGCTACGCCAGCGAGTATCTGGGCTGCGACTACGACGCCTTCCGTGACGGGGACGCCGTCCTGCCCGCCACCCAGACGGGTCTGGACCAGGCCAGCCTGCCCTCCACCCGCAGCGCCGAGGGCGCCGACAGCGGCTGGCGCTTCCACGGCATCGGCCCCGCCGGCCCCGTCATGGACCTGACGGCCCGCTGGCAGCCCGGCTGGGTCCTCGCCGAGACGGTGGTCGCGGGCCGCCTGCCACTAGGCGATCCCCTGGCCGCGGACCTGCTGGACGACGGCTCGGGCAGCCTGGAGCTGCTCGTGGCGGCCACGGACGGCGACGGGACGACCTGCTGGCTCTATGCCTTCGACGAACTCGGCGCCAGCCTGGCGGACACCGACGGGGATCCCGCCACCGCCGATCCCCTGGCCGCTCTCGACGCCCTGCCCGCCGGCTCCCCGGCGGCGGGGGACCTGGACGGCGACGGCGACGACGACATCGTCCTGCTCCTGCGCGACGGGCGCCTCTACGCCTGGGACGCGGCCGACCTGCTGGCGGCTGGCGCGGCCGGCTCCCCCCTGGCGGTGCCCGTGGACAGCGCCGCCTTCTCGCCGCTGCTCTTCGACCTGGACCGCCGCGCGGACGGCGGGTCCGACGAACCGGGCCTGGAGCTGCTCGTCATGGGCGTCGGCCCTGACAGCAGCGAGACGGCCCTGCACTGGCTCGACGGCGATGGCGCGGCCTACGCGGGCTTCGCCGACTCCCTGGCAGTCCTCTGGCCGGCGGTGCTATCCGGCACGCCGGCCGGCGACGCCGCCCTGGCCTGGGAGGTGGCGCCCGCCGAGCGGGGGCACCAGCATCCGGCGCCCGACGCCGCCTTCGTCAACGTCTGCGTGGTGGACACGACCCTGGCCGGCTGCGTCCACCGCCTCCAGATCTGGCGCGACGAGGACGCCTGGGCCGGTCTCGACGCCCTGCGGTCGCGGATGGTCGCGCTGACGGTCCCAGAGGGCGGGCCAGTGCGCCTGGCGTCGGGGGACACCGACGGCGACGGCACCGACGAGCTACTGGCCGAGACCGCCGCCGGCGTGGCCCTCTGGCATGCGGCCGGCCGCTGGAGCGGCGCCCTGGCCGGCGACAGCCTCCTGGTCCTCGACGACATCGGGGGGCGCGGCGGGCTGGCCCTGGTGCCCGCCGACCTGGCCGGCAACGGCACCCTGGCCGCCCTGGCCCTCGACCTGGACCGCCTGGCCGCCTGCGGGCCCGATGGTGACCTGCTGTCCGGCTGGTGGCTCGACCTGCCCCAGACGGATCCCCTGCCCGATCCCGCCGGCCCGGCCGTCTGGGCCCTGACCCACCGCGACGCCGACGACAGGGACTGGCCCCTGCTCTGTACGCGCGACGGCCGGATGTTCGCGGGGCGCGCGGCCCTGGCGGCCGACGCGCCCGTGCTGCTGGGCGCCAACCTCGCCGGCGCGCCCGTCCTGGCCGACGGCGACGCCGACGGGCTCCTGGAGCTCTACGGCGTCTCGGGCTTCGCTCCCGCCCTCGGCACGACCGCGGCGGAGGACACCCTCGTTCTGGACGCCCGCCTGCGCCTGTGGCGGGCCGAGACGGAGTGGACCGCCGTCCCGGGCGCCTGGAGCCAGGGGGGCGCCGACGCCGCGCGTACCCGCCGCGTGGCCGCGGGCCGGGCCGTGACCCTGCCCGCCGCCGGCGGGCCGGCCTTCCTGGAGGCCTACGCCTACCCCAATCCCGCCGGCGACCGCCTCACCTGGCGCGTCCGCACGGACGACGCCGACCGCTTCACGGTGGCGCTCTTCGATCTCGAGGGGCAGAAGCTGTGGGAGGGCGAGGGCCTCACCGACGGGCTGGCCGCCTGGGAGCGGGAGCTCAGCCTTGTCGGGCTCGCGCCGGGCGTGTACCTTTATCGCATCGCATCGGAACGCACGGGGCGCCTGGAGGTCGGGCGCCTGGCCGTCATCCGCTGAGCCACGGGAGAGACGATGAGCCCCTTCGCACGCACGCTGATCGCCCTGGCCCTTGCCCTGGCCCTGGCCGCTCCTGCCGCTTCCGCCTACGAGCCCGGCACTTCCGGATTGCTCTTCCTGCGTCTGGGCGTGGGGGAGCGGGCGGCGGGCATGGGCGAGGCCTACACCGCCGTCGCCCGTGACGCCACGGCCCTCTATTGGAATCCCGCCGGACTGGGAGGCTTGGAGGGCACGCAGCTCCATCTCATGCACAACGAGTGGATGCAGTCCCTGCGCCAGGAGTTCGTCGGCGTGGCGCACGCCACGGACCTGGGCACCTTCGCCCTGGGCTTCACGGCCCTCAGCCAGGACGACCTCGAGCTGCGCGAGGAGCTTCCCAGCGCCGAGCCCCTCGGCCACTTCAGCGCCTTCGACCTGGCCTTCCACGCCGGCTACGGCCGCACCCTGGTCCGCGACGTCCAGGCTGGCCTCGCCGTCAAGTTCGTCTATAGCCGGCTCTACGAGGACAACGCCAAGGGACTGCTGGTGGATGCCGGCCTGCGGCACGACACCCGCATTCCCGGCCTGAGCGTCGCCGCGGCCCTGCAGCATTTCGGCGGGAAGTTCAAGTACGTCGCCGACGAGTTCGACGCGCCGCGGACCGTCCGCCTGGGCGCCGCCTACGCCGTTCCCCGCGAGCTGGGTCCCGGCGGCAGCCTGCTGCTGGCCTACGACCTGCTGCTGCTCAGCGACGGGGACGTCAGTTCGGACGACACCGTCGGCGAGAGCACCTCCCTCAACGCCCGCCACCATCTCGGCGTCGAGTACGATTACCGGGGACAGGCGGCCCTGCGGGCGGGCTACAAGGCCGGCTATGACTCCCAGGGATTGAGCTTCGGGGCCGGGCTGCGCTGGCGCCAGTTCGTCTTCGATTACGCCTTCCTCGCGGTGGACAACGACTTGGGCAACGCCCACCGCTTCGGCATCACTCTCGATCTGTAGGCGCGGCCTCCACCCCGGGCGACGGCGGCGGATCGCCATCCGGCGTCGGCCCGGACGCCGGCGCGATCCAGTCGGCGGCGGGACCGTCGGGGTCCGCCACGCGCCGGGCGGGGTGAACGCCTCCCCGGTCGTCCCGCAGTTCCAGGCGGCCGCCGACTAGCCGCGCGTAGCTGAAGCGCTCCACCCAGTCCCCCAGGCAGAGGATCTCCCAGCCCCGATAGAGGTAGTGGAAGCCCAGGTGCAGGTGGCCGAGGATGAGGGCGTCGAAGTCCTCGGTGAGCAGGCGCCGCAGGCGCAGCGAGCGCGGCGGCCGGCCAGCTCGCCGGTGGCGCTCCTCCTGGCGCCGGCTCGCCGACGCGAGCTGCCTGGCGGCCCAGAAGGTGAAGTCGGGGTGGAAGAGGCGGGCGGCGCCGACGAAGAGCGGATGGCGGATCACCGTCTTGAGGGTCAGGTAGCCGCGGTCGCCGCTGAGAGACTCGTCCCCATGGTCGATGCGCAGGCGGCGCCCCTGGTGCTCGGCGAGCAGGCCGTCGGGGGCCAGGTCGAAGCCCATCTCGTCGCTCAGGAAGGATCCCAGCCAGTAGTCGTGGTTGCCCCCGAGCAGCGTGACGCCGGTGCCGGCGTCACGCAATCGCCGCAGGCCCAGCAGGATGTCGGTGTAACCCCGCGGGGCTACGCTGCGATATTCGAGCCAGAAGTCGAACAGGTCGCCGACGATGTAGAGGCGTTTGGCGCCCGCGGCATGTTCCAAAAAAGCGAAGAAACGGCGCACGCGTTCCCGCTCCGCCGCGTCCGGGTGGGGCCGGAAGTGGGAGTCGGAGACGAAGTAAATGGGCCTGGATTCCATATCTTTCTCTCTGCGAGGGACTTGAGAGTGCCACCCGGCGGTCCGGGAACGTGTCAAGAATAATCGGGAACTGGGAGGCTGCCAAGGAGTAAGACATCGACTTTCGCGCAGGGGAGAAACGTTGCGGAATCATGCATTGCCTGCGGGAAGAAATGAGAATACCATTTAAACAGAAGGATTAAGGGGAAACGGGATGAACCGCACTGTGAGCACGCTGACCGCCATCGGGCGGCGGAGGGGTATCGGTCTAGGGTGGGCGCGCACGCTCGTCCTGGTGCCGGTTCTCATCGCAGCGCCGTTCGCTTCCGCGGCCGGGGACGACTTGGTCAGCCCCTTCCGCCAGGTCGCCGAGAAGGTCGTGCCGGCCGTCGTGTCCATCGAGGTGACGCGCAGCGTCGAGGTGTCACTCCGCGACCACCCCTTCTTCGAGCAGTTCCGCTTCTTCATGCCCGAGCGTCAGGTGCCCGAGCGCCAGGAGAGCATTCCCGGCTCGGGCTCCGGCTTCATCATCGATCCCGCCGGCATCGTGGTCACCAACCACCACGTCGTCCGCGAGACGGAGAGCATCACGATCACCCTTCCCGGTGAGCGCGGCAGCTACACGGCGGAGCTGGTGGGCGCCGATCCCAAGACCGACCTCGCCGTCCTGCGCATCCTGGAAGCGGATGGGCGGCGCTTCCCCTTCCTCGAGCGCGGCCACAGCAGCGAGGCCCGCGTGGGGGACTGGGCGATCGCCGTCGGCAACCCCCTCGGTCAGCTCGAGGGTTCCCTCACGGTGGGAGTCATCAGCGCCAAGGGACGCAGCGACCTTGCCATCGCCGGCGGCGCGCCGGCCTACCAGGATTTCATCCAGACCGACGCGGCCATCAACTTCGGCAACAGCGGCGGACCTCTGGTGGACATCCACGGCCGGGCCATCGGCATCAACACGGCCATCAACGCTTCGGGCCAGGGCATCGGCTTCGCCATTCCCATGGACCTCGCCAACAACGTCATCGACCAGCTCATCGAGCACGGGCGCGTGACTCGGGCCTACCTGGGCGTCCTGCCTCAGGAGCTGGATAGCCGGACCGCCGAGGCCCTGGGCCTTGATATCGACCGCGGCATTCTCGTCGACGACGTCGTGACAGGAACGCCGGCCGACCAGGCGGGGCTCCGGCCCGGCGATGTCATCACCGAATTCGACGCCGTGCCCACGGAGGACCTTTCCCACTTCCGCTTTCTCGTCGCCGAGAGGGCTGTCGGGGATCGCGTCGCCATCCGTGTGCACCGCGACGGCAAGGAACTCGAGAAAACGGTCGAGCTGGTGGAGTACCCCGAAGACGAGCGGGAACTCGACACCCTACCCCACCAGCGCGACTGGCTAGGCATCGAGGTGGAGGATCTGGCCGGCAGCGAGATCGCCGCCAGCCTCTCCGTCGAGGCCGACGAGGGCGTCATCGTCACCCGCGTGCGTCCGGGTAGTCCTGCCGAGCGCGCGGAACTGCGCGTGGGAGACGTCATTCAGAAGATCAAGAATCTCAGGATCGAGAACCTCGAGGACTTCCAGGAGGCTCAGGAGAAGTTTCGAGACAGTCGCAAGCGCATCGGCTTGCTGGTGCAGAGGCAGGCCTACTCGACCTTCCTCTTCATCGACCCCGAGTAGGGGACGCAGCCCCACTGCCCCTGCTGGATAGGTTCACGACCGCGAGTGCGGTCCAGAGAAGGGACACGTCATGGGTGCCACCAAAGAACCGATCCGGCACAGCGGGGAAATGAGCCTGGATATCTATCTGAAGGAGATCCACGACATCCCGCTCCTCACCAAGCAGGAGGAGTGGGATCTCGCCCGCCGCATTCACAAGGGTGACCGGCAGGCGCTCGAGAAGCTCGTCCGGGCCAACCTTCGCTTTGTCGTCTCCGTCGCCAAGCAGTACGCGGGTCAGGGCCTCGGCCTGCCCGACCTCATCAACGAGGGGAACATCGGTCTCATCAAGGCGGCGGAACGCTTCGACGAGAAACGCGGATTCAAGTTCATCAGCTACGCCGTCTGGTGGGTGCGCCAGTCCATGCTCCAGGCCCTCGCCGAGCAGTCGCGCATCTTCCGGGTGCCGCTCAACCGCGCGACGACTCTCTACCGCGTGGGCAAGGTGCAGCAGCGCCTCACCCAGACCCTCGGGCGCGAGCCGAACGTCGAGGAGATCGCCGAGCGGCTCAAGATCAGCCGGCAGGAGGTGCGGGGAACCCTCGACATCGCCAACGTGCCCCTGTCCCTGGAGGAGTCCTACAGCGACGAGGACGAGAATCCCCTCGGCGACTTCCTCCGGGACGAGGACACTCCCGGCACCGACGAGCAGACCTACCATTCCACTTTGCGCGAGGACGTGGAGCGGGTGCTCTCCTCCCTGCCGGAGCGCGAGCGGCAGATTATCATCCACTACTTCGGCATCGGCCAGGAGGAGCCCGAGACCCTGGAGAACATCGGGCACCGCTTCCAGCTGACGCGCGAGCGCATCCGCCAGATCAAGGAGGAAGTGCTCCGCAAGCTCCGCAACAGCCCCGAGGGGCGCGCCCTGATGGCCTATCTGGAGGCCTGAGCGACCCGCTCGGCCAGGCGCGCGGCGCCGCTCCGCCCACGGGCGGAAGCGGAGTCGCGCGTCGTCCATGAGAGGGAACGCTTCCTGCATATCCACGCAGGGATCTTGACAAGCCCGCGCGACCCATCTAGCGTGGCGGGCGAACACTACACGTCATCTCAATATGGCAGCTAGACGCCGACACGTTGCACTCGTCCTGGTCCGTGATCCGGACCGTCCCGTCCGCCAGCTCCGCCTCCGGCGCTGGCAGGCCCGCCTGTGGACCACCCTGGGTGTCCTGCTCCTGGTCGCCATGGCCGGCCTGTCCATCGTGGGCCTCACCCGCACCAGCGAAGCCCTCGACATCGCGCGCCTCGCCGACGAGAACGAGCGCCTCCATCGCGAACTGCGACTGGTGGAGGGGCGTGTCGGCGAGCTGGAGGAGACCCTCCGTGAAACGGATGACTTCCAGCGCTGGACCCGCAATCTCGCCGACCTAGAGCCCCTGGGCGAGGCTGCCCTGGCTGGCGGCGTGGGCGGCCCCGCGCCGGTGCGTCTCAGCTCCGAGGCGGCGGGGCTGGATCACCGGCTGGACCGCCTGCTCGGCCGGGCCCAGGTCCTTCGCCAGAGCGCCGAGGAGGTGCTCCTGGGCATCCGCGAGAACCGCGAGCAGCTGAGCCGCGTTCCCTCCATCCGACCCGTCATCGGGGGCCGCGTCTCCAGCCGCTATGGGCGACGTATCGACCCCTTCACCGGACGGCCGACCCTCCACCGCGGTCTGGATATCTCCGCCCGACGGGGCACCGCCATCCTCGCCACGGCCGACGGTCGCGTGAAGCGCGTTCTCAGCTCCGCCGCAGGCTTCGGCAACGAGGTGCTCATCGACCATGGCAACGGCTATCAGACGCGCTACGCCCACTGCGACCGCATCCTGGTCAGCCGCGGCCAGAAAGTGGCCCGCGGCGAGGTCATCGCCACGGTGGGCGACACCGGCCATTCCACGGGGCCGCACCTCCACTACGAGGTCATCCGTGAGGGCCGCCATCACAATCCCACCCACTTCATCCTCTCGGACGAATTCGTCGTTGACTGATCTCGCCTCCTGCGTCTAAACCTCCCTGGTATCGGGCCTTACCGCCAGCAGGAGCCCTATGAGCCGCCAGCCTCCCCGGCGCCCGCCCTTGCTCGTCAGCGCCTGCCTCCTGGGCCTGCGCTGCCGCTATGACGGCGCCGCCCGGCCACTGCCCCTGCTGCTGGACTACGCGAGCCGCGGGCCCGTCATGCCCGCCTGCCCGGAACAGCTGGGAGGGCTGGCCACGCCCCGGCCGGCCGCCTGGATCGAGCCCGGGGCCGATGGCGACGCCGTCCTGGACGGCCGCGCCCGCGTCCTGGCCCTGGGACCGGCCGGCGAGGAGGACCGCAGCGCAGCCTTCCGACGCGGAGCCGAGGAAACCCTCGCCCTGGCCCGGCTGGGCGGCTGCCGCGCCGCCCTGCTCAAGGAACGAAGTCCCTCCTGCGGCGTATGGCAGCTGTCCTGCGAGGGCCACGTGGAGCGGGGGCGCGGCGTCACGGCGGCCCTCCTGTCCCGAGCGGGACTGACCCTCCTGGGCGACGAGATGCCCGATCTGGCGGTGGAACTGGAGCGATGGTATGAGGCGGATCGGTAACGCCCTGCTCCTGGTGGCGGCCCTTGCCGGGTCCGCGGGTGCTGCGCCGCAGGTGACCGCCATCCGTCACTGGACGGCCCCCGACCATACGCGCATCGTCCTCGACCTGTCGGCCAGCGGCGCCTGGCGTGCCAGCACGCGCGACGGCCCGGAGCGGATCGTCATCGACATCCCGGGCGGCGGTTTCGATTGCGCCACCGGTCCTCTCGCCGTGGGCGACGCTCTCGTCCAGCGCGTTCGCTGCAACACCCTGCGCCAGGGCGCGCAGGTGGTGCTGGACCTCGAGGACGGCTACCGCTACCGGGCTTTCGCCTTGGCCGCCATCCCGGGGACGAAGCCGGTGCGCGTCGTGGTGGACGTCTTTCCGGAGCGCCGCGACGGCGGCGCGTCCGCGACGCCGTCGAATGCCGGGACCGGAACGACGCCGGCCGCGGAGCGCGCGGCGTCGCCGGCTCCCGCCGCCGCGGCTTCGCCCTTCGGCCGCGAGGTGGTCATCGTCGTCGATCCCGGTCACGGCGGCGAGGACCCGGGCGCCGTGCGGGACCGCCTCCGCGAGAAGGACATCACCCTCGACGTCGCCCGGCGTCTCGAGCGCAGCCTGGAATCACGGCCCGGATTCCGCGTCGTCCTGACGCGCAGCGGCGACTACACCGTAGGCCTCGCCAAGCGGCGCGATCTGGCCGCGAGCGCCGCGGGCGACGCCTTCATCAGCATCCACTGCAACACGGGGCCGCGCCGCAGCGCGCGGGGCGTCGAGCTGTTCTACCTCTCGCCCCGCGGCGCTTCCAGCAGGCGCGTGCAGGCCCTGGCGGACCTGGAGAACGCGGCCGATCTCGTGGGGGGCGTGCATCCGGCCGCCGACGCCGAGGCCGTGCGGCTGGTCTACGACGAGCGCCTGGCCAAGGTGATGCAGCGCAGCTACCGTATGGCCCTGCGCATGCACTCGCGCACGCGCCACCTGACGGGGCTGCCCTCGCGGGGCATCAAGCGGGCCGCCTTCGCCGTCTGCAAGACCGTCGCCATGCCCGCGGTGCTGGTGGAGGTGGGCTTCCTGACCAATCCCCTGGACCGCGAAGTCCTGGCGACGCCCGCCGGGCGGCAGAAGCTGGCCGACTGGCTGGCCGAGTCCCTGGACGCCTACTTCCACAAGTACCGGCGAACCCTCGACGATCCGCTCTTCTCGACGAGGGACAAGCTGGTCTACAGGGTGCGCCGCGGCGACAACCTCACGCTCATCGCCAGGCGCTACGGCATCAGTGTCGAGGATCTCGTGAGTGCCAACGACCTGCAACGCGCCGATCGCCTGGCAGTGGGGCAGCGCCTGGTGGTCGTCGCCGACGCGACACCCGCGCCACGGGAGCATACGGTCCGCCGAGGGGAGACGCTCTCGGGCATCGCCCAGCGCTATGGCCTGGAAACCGCGGACCTGGCCCGTCTCAACGACATCAGGAGACACAACCGCCTGCTGGTGGGACAGACGCTCCGCCTCCGGCCCGAGGCGCCGCAGCGCATCGAGCACGTGGTTCGCCGCGGCGAGACCCTGTCCGAGATCGCCCAGCGCTACGGGTTGAGTGTGCGCGATCTGGCCTCCGATAACGGGCTGAGCCGGCCGGACCGGCTGCGCGTGGGCCAGCGCCTCGTCGTGACGCCGCGCGGCACGGGGGAGGGCGGTTGATGTTCAAGGCCCTGACCCGCAACCTGCCGGTCAAGCTGACGAGCCTGGCCTTGGCCATTCTCTTGTGGGCCATGGTTACCGGTCAGCACGAGGTGGTCCGGCAGGTTCGCGTTCCCCTGGAACTGCCCGCCCTGGCGGACAGCCTGATGTACCTGGTGGCGCCGCCGCAGGCCGTGGACGTGGTCTTCCGCGGCAGCAAGCGCCAGCTCTTCTGGTTCCGGCTCCGGCCGCCGCGCCTGCGGCCCACCTTCGAGGCGCAGCCCAGCGAGGAACCCATGGACGTGGTCCTGAGCGACCAGTTTCTCGATCTGCCGCGGCAGTTCTCGGGCAGCGTCGTGACCATCCAGCCGAAACTGATCAGTCTTCAGGTCACGGAGGTGGCCGTGGCCGAGGTGCCGGTGCGGGTCGTCGTGGGCCGGGAGCCGCGCCATCCGTACCGGCTCCGTGCCGACAGCGAGCTGGAAGTGGAGCCCGCCGTCGTGCGCGTGCGGGGTCCGCGTGACCAGGTGCGCCGCTTGCCCTGGGTGCGCACGGAGCCCCTGGACCTCTCGGCTGAGCAGAAGGACGGCAGCCGCGAGATCGCCCTCGAGGCACCCCACGCGCGGATCCGCTTCGAACCGGAGGCGGTGCGCGTGCGCTGGTACGTCGAGGCCTGGCAGACGGAGTGATCGCGCCGCTCTTGACTTGGGGAGGCGCTGACAATAGACTCGAAGCGTAAGAGTGGGAGGCTCTGTCTTTTATGCAGTTAACAGATTTCCTCAAGGAAGACGCCATCCGCCTCGACCTTGAGAGCCGCACCAAGCAGGATCTCTTTCGCAACGCTCTGACAACGCTTCACGAACTCGGTTACGTCACCGAGCCGGACCGGGTCCTGCAGGACCTGGAGGTCCGCGAGGACATCATGAGCACGGGGATTGGCCAGGGCGTGGCGATCCCGCATGCGCAGTCCGAGGGCGTGCCCGAGACACACCTGTCCGTCTGGCGGCCGCGCGATCCTGTGGACTTCGATGCCATGGACCAGCAGCCGGTGGATCTCGTGTTCATGATCCTCGGACCGCGGGGGATCGGCAACGAGCACGTCAAGATTCTGGCCAAGATCTCGCGACTGCTGCACGGTTCGGAGTTCCGCGAGCGGCTGCGGCAGGCGACGAGCGCCGCCGACATCTTCGCGACGATCCGGGAATTCGAGGAGAACTAGAAACCGCCGGCAGGCAAGCGGGAACCGCCGCGAGGCGGTTCCCGATCTTTATCCGTTCCACCCGGCGGCGGGGACGCAATTGCAGTGAGATACCTCTGGTTGCTATATCTGATCCTGGTCTACGGGCTCTCCTCGGTGCCTGGCGATCCCGAGAGCCTGCATGCGCCGGCCCACGCCGACAAGGTCGTGCACGTGCTGCTCTACGGCGGCTTGGCCTTCGTCTACCTGCGCGGTGACACGCGGCGCCGCGCGGGGATGGCGGGGCTGGGCAAGGCCCTGGCCCTGGTGGTGGCCGCCGGCCTGGTGGACGAGCTCTACCAGGGCATGGTGCCCCACCGCGGTCAGGAGCTGACGGACCTCCTCGCCGACCTGGCGGGCGGCACCGCCGGCGCCCTGCTGGCCCTGGCCGTGACCCGCCGCCCCTGCGCCGTGAGAGAGGGGGAGCGATGAAATACCAGCGCCCGCGCGGCACCAACGATCTCACTCCCGACCGGAGCCCCCTCTGGCGGCGCCTGCGTCATGTCTACGAGGAGGTGGTGACCCAGTTCGGCTACGCCGAGGTGGATCCGCCCATCTTCGAAGCCACGGAGCTGTTCGCGCGCGCGGTGGGCGAGGACACCGACGTCGTCAGCAAGGAGATGTACAGCTTCACCGACCGAAAGGGGCGCAGCCTCTCTCTGCGACCGGAGGGCACGGCCGGCGTCGTGCGCATGGTCATCGAGAACGGGCTGCTCGGCGGCGGCGGCATCCTGCGCCTGGCGTACTGGGGACCCATGTTTCGCTACGACCGCCCCCAGGCCGGCCGCTATCGCCAGTTCCACCAGTTCGGCGTCGAGGCCCTGGGCGAGGGCGGCCCCGCCCTGGACGCGGAGCTCATCGAGCTGCTGGTCGCCACGCTGCGCGCCGCGGGTCTGGGCGAGCTGCGCGTGGACCTGGGCAGCGTGGGCGACCGCTGCTGCCGCCCGGCCTACGTCGAGCGTCTGCGCGAGGCACTGACGGGTATGGACGACAGGCTCTGCCCCACCTGCCGCGAGCGCCGCGTCACCAACCCGCTGCGCGTCTTCGACTGCAAGGAGACAGGCTGCCACGAGGCCTTGAAGCACGCCCCGCGCATGCTCGATCATCTCTGCGACGACTGTCGCGCCCACTTGGAGCGCGTGGAAGCCCTGCTCGCCGACCAGGCGATCCCCTTCCGCCGCGACCGCGACATGGTGCGCGGCCTGGACTACTACACGCGCACGGTCTTCGAAGTGCACGATCCCGGCCTGGGCGCCCAGAGCGCGCTGGGCGGCGGTGGGCGCTACGACCACTTGGTGGAGGACTGCGGCGGCCCGCCCACGCCGGCCGTGGGCTTCTCGGCGGGCATCGAGCGGCTGCTGGGGGTCGTCGAACAGGAGGGCGCCCTGGCCGCCAGCGAGCGTCGCAGCTATGGAGCCTACCTCAGCCTGATGACGCCCGCGGCCGAGCCCCATGCCGCCCGCATCGCCGCGCGCCTGCGCCGGGCCATCCCCGTGGAGGTGGACTTCACGGGGCGCAGCCTAAAGGCCCAGCTCAAGACCGCCAACCAGCGCGGCGTCCGCTTTGCCATCATCCTCGGTCCGGACGAGATCGACGCGCGGAGCGCGACGCTCAAGGATCTGGACTCCGGCGTCCAGAAGACCCTGCCCGAGTCCGACCTGCTGGAACTCATCCAGGCCTGGCTCGCCAGCGAGCCGCCGGCGCCCCGCGCGGCACCGGGCCGCTGACGAGGCCGCGCCGTAACAAGGGGGACGCCCCGTGCTGGAGAACCTCGCCGACTGGAAGCGAACCCATGTCTGCGCCGCCCTGCGCCGCGAGCACGACGGGCAGGAAGTGCTCATCATGGGCTGGGTGCACCGGCGCCGCGACCATGGCGGCCTGGCCTTCATCGACCTGCGCGACCGCAGCGGCATCTGCCAGGTCGTCGTCGACAGCGAGGATCCGGCGCTGCTGGAGAAGGTCAAGGACGTCCGGAGCGAGTACGTCCTGGCCCTGCGCGGGCATGTGCGCCTGCGCCCCGCGGGCATGCGCAATCCCGACCTGCCGACGGGTGACGTGGAGGTGCTGGTGGGCGAGCTGCGCGTCCTCAACGCCAGCCTGACGCCGCCCTTCCCCATCGAATCGGCGGTCCAGGACGAGGCGTCCGAGGACCTGCGCTTCCGCTACCGCTTCCTCGACCTGCGCCGTCCCGAGATGCAGCGGCGCATGGCCTTCCGCCACCGCGTGGTCCTGGCCGCGCGCCGCTTCCTCGACAGCGAGGGCTTCCTGGAGATCGAGACGCCGCTGCTGATCCGCAGCACGCCCGAGGGCGCGCGGGACTACGTCGTGCCAAGCCGTCTCCACCCCGGCCGCTTCTACGCCCTGCCCCAGAGCCCGCAGCTCTACAAGCAGCTGCTCATGGTGGCCGGCTACGACAAGTACTTCCAGATGGCCCGCTGCCTGCGCGACGAGGACCTGCGCGGCGACCGCCAGCCCGAGCACACGCAGATCGACATGGAGATGAGCTTCGCCACCGAGGACATGATCTTCGACGTGGTGGAGCGCATGCTGGCAGCGGTCTTCGACGCGGTGATGGAACGGCCTCTGGCCCTTCCCTTCCAGCGCCTGGACTACACCGAGGCCATGGCGCGCTTCGGCACGGACAAGCCGGATCTCCGCTTCGACCTCGAGCTGATGGACCTGGGCGCGATCGCCGGCGCCTCGGAGTTCCGCGCCTTCCGGAGCGTGCTGGAGGCGGGCGGCAGCGTCAAGGGTCTGCGGGTGCCCGGCGGCGCCGCCTTCTCGCGCAAGGAGATCGAGGTCCTGGAGGACCTGGCGAAGCACTTCGGCGCCAAGGGCCTGGCCTGGCTGAAGCGGGACGAGTCCGGTTTGGCGGGCGGCGTGGCCAAGTTCTTCGGCGGCGTGGCGGACGTCCTGCAGGCGGCGACGGGCCTGGCCGCCGGGGATCTCCTGCTCATGGTCGGCGACGCCGGCCTGACGGCGGCCACGGCTCTCGGCGCCGTCCGGACCCGCCTCGGGGAGACACTGGCGTTGACGGATCCCGGCGACTTCCGCTTCCTGTGGGTGCACCGCTTCCCCCTCTTCGAGCGGGACGAGGACACGGGTGGCTGGCGGGCGATGCACCACCTGTTCTCCATGCCCATGGAGGAGGATCTGGAGCTGCTCGAGACGGATCCCGGCCGCGTGCGGGGCCAGCTCTACGACCTGGTTTGCAACGGCGTGGAACTGGCGAGCGGCAGCATCCGAATCCACCGCCGCGACATCCAGGAGCGCGTGATGGCGGTGGTGGGTATCGACCGCGAGGAGGCCCAGCGCCGCTTCGGGTTCCTGCTGGGAGCCTTCGACTACGGAGCGCCGCCCCACGGCGGTATCGCGCCGGGCCTGGACCGGATCCTGATGGTCCTCGACGGCGGCAGCTCCATCCGCGACTACATCGCGTTTCCCAAGACCCTGCGCGGCACGAGTCTCATGGTCGACGCGCCGGCGCCCATCGACGAGGCTCAGCTGCGGGAGCTGCACCTGAGGATCGTCGAGGAAGGCTAAGTGACGAAGAATGGTACAGTTGTTGCAGCCACCCGGGGGCTAATAATTCCTTGACAGGACTCCGAGGCTCGATTAGGTTGCAAGTCGCGTCGTTGCCTTTAAGTTCGTGTTTTGTAACAACTTGAAGGTATCCAGCAATCCTCATGAGGGAGGTTGGCTTTGAGACTGATCACTGGTAGGGGCAGGCTCATCCTGCTCCTGGCCGTCGTTGCCGCCGTTTTGGCCGGCTGCGGCACCGCACCGCCCTGCAATGTGGAGCCGGCCCAGGTGGATCAGGCCCGTGTCGACCTCCAGGCTGCGGAGGCGGATGCCCAGCAGTCGGCCGACGAGCTGGCACGTCTGGAGTCGGAGCTGGCGGCCCTGCGCGGCCAGGCCGTCTCGGCAGAGGAGCTGGCAGAACTGGAGCAGCGGCTCGAAGAGTTGAAGAAGGGCAGTGGCCGCTAGTGGCCCGCGTCCACGAAAGGAAGGGAGCGCTGACGATGAAGCGTTTTCTCATGCTGACAGTGGTCGCCCTCCTCGCGCTCGGCCTGCTGGGGACCTCCGGTTGCGGCAAGCGCGTGACGCGCGAGGCCGACGTTGCCGCGGGCGACTACTACACGGAAACCGAGTACAAGTGCCTCACCACCGAGCAGCGCGAGGCCTACTGCGCGTCCCTGGCGGACGAGCTGGAGGGCCTCGGCCAGGCCGCCACGACGAGGACTGACGAGGCCGGCCGGAACCGGGCGCGCATCGACGAGCTCCGCCGCGAGCTGACCCGCATGCAGAGCCAGACCGGCGACGCCGGACGGGCGGAGCAGCTCCAAGAGGAGATCGCCTATTTCGAGGGATTGCCCACGCGCTACACGGTGATCCGGGGCGACTGCCTCTGGCGCATCTCCGGCAAGGAGGAGATCTACGCGGACCCGATCAAGTGGCCCCGGCTCTACCGGGCCAATCGCGACCAGATCTCGGATCCGGATCTCATCTACCCCGGGCAGATCTTCACCGTGCCGCGCGACTGGCCGCGGCAGCACCGCGTCGTGCGGGGCGAATGGCTCTGCAAGATCGCCGGCTACTGGGAGATCTACAACCGCCCGTCCCAGTGGACCCGGCTCTACGAGGCCAACCGGGACCAGATCAGCGATCCTGATCTCATCTATCCGGACCAGGTCCTGGACGTCCCCCGCTAGGCCCGGTATCGATGGGCCCCGGCCGGAGTTGCCCGCAAGGCATCCACATCGCAGCTCTTGGCGCCGCTTGGTGCGCCAAGAGCTTTTCTGCTTGAGAGGAGGGGCTTGCCCAAGGAGCACCGCGAGGTCCTGTCCATCGCCGACGTGGACGCGCTCAACCTGCTGGGCGTCGGCGACCGCTACCTGAAGATCCTGGAGGAGGACTTCGAGGGGCGCATCACCGTGCGCGGCGACAAGATCGTCCTGACCGGTCCGCGGCCGCGCGTCGAGGAGCTGGCCTCGGTCTTCCTCAATCTCATCGAGCTGGCCAAGACGGGACGCGCTCTCTCGGAGCAGGACATCTACTACGCCCTCGGCCTCCACCGCGAGCGCGGCGAACGGCGCCTGAAGGAGCTGGAGGGGGCCGTCTTCCAGTCGGGCCGCCAGGGGGCCGTCTGCCCGAAGACCTTCGGCCAGAAGGTCTACGTCGAGGCCATGCAGACGCACGACATCGTCTTCGCCATCGGGCCGGCCGGGACGGGCAAGACCTTTCTCGCCATCGCCCACGGCCTCGCCCTGCTGCGCGACCGCAGCGTGGAGCGCCTGCTCTTGGTGCGCCCGGCGGTGGAGGCCGGCGAGAGCCTCGGCTTCCTGCCCGGCGACCTGCAGGAGAAGATCGACCCCTACATCCGCCCCCTCCACGACGCGCTCATCGACATGGTGGGGAGCGCCAAGACCCACCGCCTCATCGAGAGCGGCGTCGTCGAGGCCATCCCCCTGGCCTACATGCGCGGCCGCACCCTCAACCAGGCCTACGTGGTTCTCGACGAGGCGCAGAACACCACGGCCATGCAGATGAAGATGTTCCTGACCCGCCTGGGCAACGGCAGCCAGTCGGTCATCACCGGTGACGTGACCCAGATCGACCTGCAGGATCCCACCGCCTCCGGCCTCGTCGCCGCGCGCACACTGCTCGAGGGTATCGAGGGCATCAAGTTCGTCGACCTCGACGAGAACGACGTCGTGCGCCACCACCTCGTGCGCCGCATCATCGCCGCCTTCGAGGGCCTTGCCACCGGCGCGGCCGGCACGCGCGCCGTCGGCGGCAGGGGAGACGGGGAGGGAACGGCATGAAGCCACTCCTGGCGGGGCGCGGGCGACGCCGTGGCGCGGGCGACAACCGGGAGCGCGGCGGCGCTCCGGACTGGCGCGTGCAGCTCCTCAACCTCCTGCTGGCCGTCCTGCTGATGGCCGGCGGCCTGGCCCTCTTCCCGCCGGTGAAGCCATCGCCGCACTTCGACTACAAGCTCGGCGACGTCACCCAGACCGGTGAGAGCGTCATCGCGCCCATCTCCTTCCCCGTTCCTGTGGATCCCGAGCAGCTCGACGACCAGCGCGCCGCCGCCTCCCTCGCCGTGCCGCCCGTCTACCGCTTCGACGACGCCATCGCGCGGCAGATCGGACTCAAGCTGGACAAGCTGGGGGAGGACGCCCGGGCCACCCAGCCCCTGGACAGCCTCGAAACCCTCGACCAGCGCGTCGACCGGCTGCTGGGCCTGCACCCCGGCCTCGAGCGCGCGGCCCTCCGCGTGCTGCTCGAACGGGGGGAGGCTTCGCGCCTGCTGGATCGCGTGCGCGAGGCCGCGGACACCCTGCTCGCCGGAGGCATCCTGGACACGCGGCGCCCGCTGGCTACCGGTTCTCAGGGCGGCGAGCGCCTGACGCTGCTGTGGCCCGGGGGCGAGCGCATGGTGGAGGCGGCCCGCGTGACCGACCAGGAGGAGCTGGGGCAGGTCCTCGAGCGCATGGCCCGCGAGGTCCGCGGCTGGGACATCGAGCTGCGCAGCGCCTTCCGCGGCCTGGCCCGCGCCCACCTCCGCCCCAACGCCTTCTACGACGCCGAGGAGACCGCCAGTCGCAAGCAGGCCGTGGCCGGAGCCGTCCCCACCGAGACCATCGTCGCCAAGGGCGTGCGTGTCCTCGGGCCCAACGTCCAGGTGACCCAGGACCATCTCGACCAGCTCGCCGCCCTCGAGTCGGCGCTGGGTCTCCAGAGCCTCGATCCCTGGCGGATCTTCGTGCTCTTCGCCGGCAAGGTCCTGCTCCTGGCCTTCATGATCGCCCTCGCCACGCGGTTCCTCCTGCTCTACCGCGCCGACTTCTTCCACGACAGCCGCCGGACCCTCTTCCTGGTCATCCTGCTGCTGGTCTTCCTGGGCGCCAGCCGCCTCGTGCTCGCCACGGGACCGGGGGGCGAGTACCTGCTGCCCATCACGTTCGTGGCCATGATCGTCGCGGGCCTCTACGACGGCGCCCTGGCCATGCTCACCTCGGTCCTCGCCCTGTCGCTGCTCGGCGTCGTCGCCCAGCCCCCGCTGGCCGGCATCCTGGTGGGCCTGCTCGCCGCGGGCGCCGGGATCTTCTCCATCGCCCAGATCCGCAACCGGCTCCAGCTCTACAAGAGCGTGCTGTTCGTCTGCGGCGCCTACTTCCTCGGCGTGGCCGCCGTGCACCTGGGCGACGGCGTGTTCGCCGCCATCGTTCCGGACGTGCTCAAGGGCATGGCCAACGGGCTCGTCTGCGCCTGGCTGGTCACGCCCATCCTCCCCCTGCTCGAGCGCTTCTTCGATCTGACGACGAACTTCACCCTGCTCGAGCTGACGGACCTGAACCGGCCCCTCATGAAGCGTCTGAAGGTGGAGGCGCCCGGCACCTTCCAGCACAGCCTGGCCGTCAGCAACCTGGCCGAGGCGGCCGCCGACGCGATCGGCGCCAACGCTCTCCTGGCCAAGGTCTGCGCCTACTACCACGACATCGGCAAGCTGAAGAAGCCCGAGTACTTCGCGGAGAATCAGCGCTCCGGCCGCAACCGCCACGACAAGCTCAGCCCCAGCATGAGCGCCCTGATCATCGGCGCCCATGTCAAGGACGGGCTCGAGATGTCCGAGCAGGTCGCCCTGCCGAGCATCGTGCGCAGCGGCATCCCCGAGCACCACGGCACGACCGTCATGCAGTATTTCTACCGCAAGGCTCTCGAGCGGGACCCGCACGGCAAGGTGCGCGACGATGACTTCCGCTACCCCGGACCCCGACCCCAGTCGCCGGAGACGGCCATCCTCATGCTGGCCGACACCGTGGAGGCGACGGCGCGGGCCCTGGACTCCCCCAGCACGAGCAAGATCCGGTCGGTGGTCACGGAGGCCGTCGAGCGGCGCCTCCGCGAGGGCGAGCTCGAGGCGTGCGGCCTGAGCATCCGCGACCTGGCGCGCATCCGCGAGAGCTTCATCGTCACGCTGCTGAGCATCTACCATCCGAGGATCCAGTATCCCGCGGAACGCGAGACGGGGAGCGCGACGGCGCGCGAGACGGCGCCGGCGCCGGTCGCGGCGGGCGCCGGCCGCGAGGAGTCCGCGCCGAGCGAAGCGGAGACCGGCGGCGCGCGACCGGAAGCGGCGGCTGGCGAGGAGGACGGATCCCATGCGGCTGATCGTCCGGAGCGATCCCCGGCATCTTGAATTGACGGATCCCGATTCACCCTGGCTGCGCCACCTCGCCTCCCTGGTCGCCGGCATCGGGCCGGCGGCGGCCGCCGTGGAGCTCAGCTTCGTGGACGACGCCACCATCCGGCGCCTCAACCGCGACTGGCGAGGGCGGGCCGAGCCCACGGACGTGCTCAGCTTCCACTACGGCAGTGAAACCGGCGGCCTGGCCGACGCGGACGAGGATCCCGAGGGCGAGATCATCGTTTCCGTGGACACGGCCGCGCGCCAGGCGGCGGCCGGGGGGCGATCCGTGGCCGAGGAGCTTTCCGTGCTGGCAATCCACGGAGTGCACCATATACTGGGTTTCGACCACGAGCGCGAGGCGGACGCCGACGCCATGGCCGCGGCGGAGGAGCCGTACCGCGAGCGTCTGGGCGCTTGGTTCCGCTCCCGCTCGGAAAGGAGCTGACCCTTTGGATCCCGCGACACTAGGCTTCGCGGCGGCCGTCGTCGCCACGGCCGTCTTCACGGCGGCCGGTGCCGCCCTCCTCGGCCTTCTGCGCGTCCAGCCCCAGATCCGGGAGAGCGAGAAGAAAGCGCTGCTGCTGCGCATCCAGGAGAGCTGGCCCCAGGAGATGGCGCTGGTGCTGGTGCTCGTGCCCTTCCTCTCCATGACGGCCACGCTGGTCCTGGGCACGCGGCGCTTCGCCGCGGTCGGCGGCGCCGGGCGCCTGGTGCCGGTCTGGCTCGGGCTGACGCTGGTGGTGCTACTCATCGTCATGCTCATGCGCCGCCTGGCGGCCCGCCATCCCGCCTCCCTGACGAGCGGACTGGGCTGGCTCTACCTGCCGCTCTTCTTCCTTCTGTTGCCCCTGAGCGCGCTCCTGGTGCGCGTGCTGGGGCGGCTGCAGCTCGCGCGGCTGCTCGAGCTGAGCGGCCCCCTGCTGTCGGCGGCGGAGATGCGGGACTTCGTGGAGGGCCACGGCAGCGAGGAGCTGCTCCAGGCCGAGGAGCGGGAGATGATCTCGTCCATCTTCGACCTGCGCGACACGCCCGTGCGCGAGGTCATGATCCCGCGGATCGACGTCAAGGCCATCGAGGTCTCCACGTCGCTGCCCGAGGCGCGCGAGTTCGTGGCGAGGGTCGGGCACAGCCGCGTCCCCGTCTACAAGGAGTCCATGGACCACGTGGTGGGCATCCTCTACACCAAGGACCTGCTCCGCCCCGGCTCCCGGGATTCGGCCACCACCCTGACCCAGCTCATCCGCAAGCCCTACTACGTGCCGGAAACCAAAACCACGGGCGACCTGCTCAAGCGCTTTCAGGCCCTGCACCAGCACCTGGCCATCGTCGTGGACGAATACGGCGGCACCGCGGGCATCGTCACCATGGAGGACGTCATCGAGGAGATCGTCGGCGAGATCCGCGACGAGTACGACAAGGACGAGCTCCTCTTCGAGCTGATCGACGATAACTCGGCGCGGGTGGACGCCAAGATCGACCTCGAGGAGCTGGGCGAGATTCTCGGCCACGAGTTCGAGGAGGTCGAGGAGGACTTCGAGACACTCGGCGGACTTCTGCTCTACCACTCGGGGCGCATCCTCCGGCCGGGCGACGAGCTGGTCCTGGAACCCTTCACCTTCCGCGTGGAAAGCGTCCAGCGTCAGCGCATCGCCAAAGTGGTGATGATCGGCGAGGGTCTCGCGGAGGGGGTGCGGGCCCACCGCAAGCCGGAGCCCGAGGAGGACACCGCGTGAGGCGCGCCCGGCGCTGGCTGCTGACCGGCCTGGCCGTGACCCTGCCCACCGTCATCACCGGCTGGGTCCTCTGGAAGCTGTTCAGCGCGTTCGACGCCCTGCTCAATCCCTGGGTGCAGGCGCGCCTGGGATTCAGCATTCCCGGCCTCGGCTTCGTCGCCGTCGTGATCCTGCTGATGGTGATCGGCGCCCTGGCGAGCAACTTGATGGTCGCACGCGTGATCCGCTTCTTCGAGCGTCTGCTGAACCGCGTGCCGCTCGTCGGCCGCATCTATCTCGGCGTCAAGCAGATCCTGGGCGTTTTCGTCAGCGACCGGCAGACGGTCGCCTTCCAGAGCGTCGTGCGGCTCGAATTCCCGCGCGCGGGCGTCTGGGCCCTGGGCTTCATCTCCCGGGAATCGCCGCCGCTGAGCGACGCCGCCGACGAGGGCCTCGTGAACGTCTTCCTGCCCACCAGCCCGAATCCCACCTCCGGCTTCTTCCTCATGGTGTCGCGGAACGAGCTGCGCCCCACCGGCCTCAGCGTCGAGGAGGCCCTCAAGGTGATCGTGTCCGGCGGCGCCTACGCGCCGTCCGGGTCGCCGCCGGCGCCGCAGCCGTGAAGGACGAGGCGGGTATGGCGCTTCACGAACAGCTGCGTGAGCTGCTCGCCGCCGGCGCCGTCGAGGATCTGCGCCGGGTGGTGGCCGAGCGGCACGAGAGCGAGCTCGCGGAGGCCTTCGCGGAGCTTGACCAGGACGAGCGCGGCGCGCTGCTGCGGCTGCTGGATACCGAGACGGCAGCGGACGTCTTCAGCGGCGCTGAGGAGGCCATCCAGGAGGAGCTGGCCGACGCGCTGACGGACGCCGAGCTGGCCGAGCTCGTCGAGGAGATGGACTCGGACGAGGCCGCCGACACCGTGCGGCTTCTCGAGCCCGAGGAGCAGGACCGCGTCTTCGATCTCCTGGAGGACGAGACGGAGTCCGAGGTGCGCCGGCTCCTGGTCCACGAGGAGGACACGGCCGGCGACCTGATGATGGTGGAGCTGGCCGCCATCCACGAGGACGCGATCATCGCCGAGGCCATCGAGCTGATCCGCGAGAAGGCCGACGAGATCGAGGAGCTCTACAACGTCTACGTCATCGACTCGGCCCGGCGGCTGGTCGGCACGCTCAGCCTGCGCGACATGGTGCTGGCGCGCCCCGGCATGCCCCTCAGGGCGGTCATGGAGCCGCCGGAGGTCACGGTGACGCCGGAGATGGACCAGGAGGAGGTCGCCCGGGTCTTCCGTCGCTACGATCTCGTCTCCCTGCCCGTCGTCGACGCCGCCGGTGTCCTGGTGGGCCGCATCACGGTCGACGACGTCATGGACGTCATGGAGGAGGAGGCCCGCGAGGACATCTCGCGCTTCGCAGGCATGGGCGAGGAGTCCTTCCAGCCGCGGGGCGTCCTCAGGATAAGCCGCGACCGCCTGCCCTGGCTGGTGCTGGGACTCTTCGGCGGTCTCCTGTCAGCACGCATCCTGCAGGGCTTCCAGGGCTCCCTGTCCAGGATGCTCTCCCTGGCCTTCTTCGTGCCGGTGGTCACGGCTCTGGGCGGGAACATCGGCATCCAGTCCTCGACCATCGTCGTGCGCGGCCTGGCCACGGGCGAGTTCCGGAGCGGCAGCGTGCGGCGGCGCATCCTGCGCGAGCTCGCCGTCTCCCTGCTCAACGGCTTCGTGATCGGGCTGGTCACCTTCGGAGCGGTCTGGCTCTGGCTCGGCGACCTCGCGCTGGGCAGCGTGGTGGCGGTATCCATGCTCACTGTGGTTCTCTGGGCGTCCATCACCGGCACCGCGGTGCCGCTGCTGCTGCGGCGTTTCGGCGTCGATCCCGCCTACGCGACGGGGCCCTTCGTGACCACCACCAACGACATCGTCGATCTGTCCATCTACCTGGGCATCGCCTTCCACTTCCGCGACCTCCTGACCTGACATGGAACTGCTCGCCTCGGCCTCGCGCGTCCTGCGCACCTATCCCCTGGGCGAGACCAGTCTCATCGCCGTCCTGCTGACCCGGGAACGGGGGCTGCTGCGCGCCGTGGCCAAGGGCGCCCGGCGACCGCAGAGCGCCGTGCGGGCGATGCTGGAGCCGGGAGCGGCCCTGGACGCCGTGCTCTACCTGCGGCCGCGGGGACTCCACCTGGTCAAGGAGCTCAGCTTCCGCGGTCCCCTGCCCCGGCCGGCCTCTGACCTGGAGGCCCTGGCCCTGCGCCTGGCCCCGCTGGAACTGGTCCTCCTCACGACACAGGAGGGCGAGGCGCCGGCGGGGCTCTTCGACCTGCTCGAGGACGCCTTCGCCGCCGACGCCGCGGCCGGGGGGATCGGCTGGGCCGCCTTCTTCGCCTTCGAGGCGGCGCTGCTGCGCGTTCACGGTCTGGGATTCGAGCTGGCGCACTGCGGCCTGTGCGGGCGCTCCCTGGACCCGAGCCGCCTTCGCTTCCTGCCCGGCGAGGCCCAGTTCGCGTGCCCCGCCTGCGGCGGCGAGGGTTTGGACCTTGCACCGGCTTCGGCGGACTGCTTAAATGCCATCTCCCTCGTGCGCCCCTCCGCGCTGGCGGGACGGCCGCTGCCCGCTCCCGTCCGGCGCCAGGTCGGTCGGGTGCTCCACCTCGCGCTCAGCCGCCATCTGCCCGGCTACCGGCTGCCGCGCTCCCTGGGCATGCTGGGGCCCGCGCGGGACATGACCGCCAAGGAGTGATCGGCATGACCTACCAGGAGATGATTCTGAGGCTGGCGCGGTTCTGGTCCGAACAGGGCTGCGTCCTCCTGCAGCCCTACAACTCCGAGGTGGGGGCGGGGACCTTCAATCCCGCCACCTTCCTGCGCGTGCTGGGCCCCGAGCCCTGGCGCGCCGCCTACGTCGAGCCCAGCCGGCGTCCCAAGGACGGGCGCTACGGCAGGAATCCCAACCGTGTGCAGCAGTTTCTCCAGTACCAGGTCGTTCTCAAGCCCGAGCCGCCGGACGTGCAGGACCTCTACCTGCGCAGCCTGGAGCACATCGGCGTCGACCTGGACCTGCACGAGATCCGCTTCGTCGAGGACGACTGGGAGAGCCCCACCCTCGGCGCCGGCGGCCTGGGCTGGGAGGTCTGGCTGGACGGCATGGAGATCACGCAGTTCACCTACTTCCAGCAGATGGGCGGCTTCGAGCTGAAGCCCGTCACCGCGGAGCTGACCTACGGGCTCCTGCGCATCTGCATGTACCTGCAGGGCGTGGACCACGTCATGGATCTGGACTGGGGCGGCGGCCTCACCTGGGGCGACGTCAACCGCAGTTTCGAGGAGGACTTCTCCGTCTTCAACTTCGAGGAGGCGGACACGGTCCTCCACTTCGAGCTCTTCGGTCGCTACGAGGCCGAGGCGCGCCGCCTGCTGGAGCGCGGCCTGGTGGCGCCAGGCTACGACCACGTCATCAAGTGCTCGCACCTGTTCAACGTGCTGGAGGCGCGCGGGGCCATCAGCGTCTCGGAGCGGACGGGCTACATCACGCGCGTGCGCAATCTGGCGCGCGAGGCGGCGCGGGCCTACCTGGCCCAGCGCGAGGCGCTGGGCTTCCCGCTCCTCGCCCGGACGGGCGCCGGCAAGGACGGCGAGGATGGATAGGAAGGACTTCCTGCTCGAGATCGGAAGCGAGGAACTGCCTGTCGGCTACGTGCTGCCGGCCCTGGACCAGCTCGCGGCGGAAACGGCGGACTGGCTGGCCGCCGAGCGCCTGGACCACGGCCCGATCCGCCGCTTCGCGACGCCGCGGCGCCTGGCCGTGCTCGTGGCGGGCCTGCAACTCCGGCAGGCCGACCGCGAGGAGGAGCTGACGGGGCCGCCCGTCCGCGCCGCCTTCCAGGACGGCGCGCCCACCAAGGCCGCCGAGGGCTTCGCGCGCGGGCACGGCGTCACCGTGGCGGATCTGCACCGCGTCGAGACGGGCAAGGGCGAGTATCTGGCCGTGCGCAAGCGCGTGCCCGGGCGGAGCACCGCGACGATCCTCGCCGAGGGCCTGCCGGCGCGCATCCAGGCCCTGCGCTTCCCCAAGACCATGACCTGGGGGGACGGCAGCCTGCGCTTCGCCCGCCCCATCCGCTGGCTGGTCGCGCTCCTGGGCGACGAACCGGTGCCGTTCCGACTCGGGCCGCTGGCGGCGGGCAGCGAGAGCCGGGGCCACCGGCAGCTCGCACCCGGCGCCGTGCCCCTGGCCGCGGCCGCCGACTACGAAGCCGCCCTGCACGCGGCGCACGTGGAGCCCGACCACGAGCGGCGCCGGGAGCACATCCTCGCCGGCGCGCGGGAGGCCGCTGAAATCCTCGGCGGCCGCCTCGTTGAGGATGACGAGCTGCTGCACACGGTGGCCTTCCTCGTCGAGGAACCCGCCCTGCTCGCCGGTCGCTTCGGCGCTGACTTCCTGGACATGCCGCGCGAGGTCGTCGTCACGGCCATGAAGTCGCACCAGCGCTACTTCTCCGTCGAGGACGATCACGGACGCCTCCTGCCGGGATTCATCGTCGTCATGAACGGAGAGCGGCCGCGGCCCGCGCTCGTGCGCGAGGGCAACGAGCGAGTCCTCAAGGCGCGGCTCGAGGACGCGCGCTTCTACTGGGAGGAGGACCGGCGCGCGGGCCTCGCCGGCCTGATGCGTCGCCTCGAGACCGTGGTCTGGGTGGAGGGTTTCGGCAGCGTGGCCCAGCGGGCGGAGCGCCTGCGCGCGCTGGCTGGCCGCCTGGCCGAGCTGCTCGACCAGCCCGAGCTCGACCGCGAGGCCCTCGACTGGGCGGCGCGCTATTGCAAGGCCGACCTGGCCAGCGAGATGATCAAGGACGGCAAGGAGTTCACGCGGCTCCAGGGCTACATGGGTCAGGAGTACGCCCGCGCCGAGGGCGTTGACGACCGCCGCAGCCGCGCCCTGTTCGAGCACACGCTGCCGCGCTTCGCCGGCGACCGCCTGCCCGAGGGCCCCGAGGGCCGCATCCTCGCCCTGGCGGACCGCCTGGACGCCGTTGCCGGTCTCTGGGCGGCGGGCTTCGCGCCCACCGGCTCCAAGGATCCCTACGCCCTGCGCCGCCAGGCCCTCGCCGCCCTGCGGCTCCTGCTCGAGGGCCGGCTGCCGCTGGACCTCGACGCGCTGCTCGGCGCCGCGCTCGACGGCTTCGACGTGGCCGCGGCGTCGCTCCGTCCGGAGCTGCGCCGCTTCTTCGATGGACGGCTCGAGAGCATGCTGGAGGAGGAGAGCGTGGCGCCCGACGTGTTCCGCGCCGTTCTCGCCACGGGGGAATCGCGCGTGCTGGATCTGCGCGGTCGGGCCCTGGCCCTGAACGCCCTGCGTGGCGATCCGGCCTTCGAGAAGCTCGTCATCGGCGCCCGGCGCGTCTCCAACATCCTCGCCAAGGAGGGTCTGGACGTGGCGGCCGGCGAGGCGGCCGCCACCCTGACGGCCTGGGCGGACGGGACGGGAGCGCGCTTCGGCTTCCGCGAGGCGGGCACGGTCGAGGACGCCGAGCGCGCCCTGCTGGCCGACGTGCGCGAGGCGGCGCCCAGCCTGCAGGGCGAGGCCCGCGCGCGCGACTACGACGCGGCGTACCGCCGGCTGGCCGGTCTGGGCGAGGGCATCGACCGCTACTTCGACGGCGTGATGGTCAACTGCGAGGACGCGGCGCTCCGATCCAACCGCCTGGCCTTCCTCCGGAACCTGGCCCATCTCTTCCTGCACTTCGCCGACCTCTCCGAGGTCGTGCTGGAGGGGGAGCGGGAGCCGGCTGCGGACTGATCGAGCCCATTCGGGACGAAGGCGCTCTCCGTTGCACGACCGTACCGCCCGACCCCCGTCGCGTTGCGTTGCGGACATGCGCTGCGACTTCCGATGTTATCAATGTAATATATTTCTATCTTGTAAGATTTATCCGTCTTGACCCCGCAACTGCGCTAATGGTAAACTATTAAGGCTCGGAAAGGACCTTGGGAAACGGGAGGAATAGAGGTCGGGAAACGCCAAGCCTCCTAGCCCCTTGCCCACCCGATAAGGATTCCTGGACGGACAGAGCCGCGCTGAAATCCTGCGGTGACGCGGTGCTGGAGCCGGTCGCGGGGCATGCCCGCGGCCAGCAAGCCGTTCTCGAATCGGGCCCTTCCGGGATGCCCCATGCGCCGGCCTGCGAGTGCGGCGCGCACCGATTCGTCAAACAACCATTGCCTACCTAATGGGGGGTATCACGCATGAAGAGGATCCTCTCTCTGACCCTCAGCATCGCGCTGATGGTCTGCGTGGCCTCCGCGGTCATGGCTCGTCCCGCCGTCAACTTCGGCGAGCGGA
>JAFGBK010000001.1 GCA_016933175.1 Candidatus Krumholzibacteriota bacterium
GGACGAGCCGGCCGCCGATGTCGTGGACGGTCAGGCGCACCTCGCCGGCGGCGGACAGTCCGAAGTGGATGGTCGTCGTCGGGTTGAAGGGATTGGGGAAGTTCTGCCCCAGCGCCAGGCTCGCGGGCGGCGCGGGCTCGGCGGGCGTGAATCCGGCCGAGCAGTCGATGAGCTGGAGGTCGTCGAGGATGTTGATGATGCCGAGGGATCTCCCGTCCACGTAGACGTTCAGCGGGCTCGAGATCGGGATGGGATCCGGGCTCGTGTAGCGCAGCTCGCCGTCCAGCCAGTACTCGATGCGGCCGTCCTCCAGCATGCGCAGCTCCGCGTGGTGCCAGATGGCGTCCTCGCTCGGCGGATAGGGCTCCTCGTAGAGCGTGCCCACGCCGCCGCGGCACACCATGATCTTCTCGCCGTTGCCGTTCTCCTGGGAGATGGCGACGGAGATGCTCAGGCTGTCACGCACGCACTCCCCGCCGCACTCCAGTTCGGGACCCGTGAAGCCGAATCGGATCACCTGGAAGTAGTTGCCGCGAGGCACGTTCTCCACGTTGGACATGAAGCGGGCGGACAGGCTGGCGCCGGGGCCGAACCCGTACTGGGCGAGGCTGAGGACGCCGGAGGCGTAGCTGCCATCGCCGTTGGGATCCAGGCCGTCGCTGCCGTCCCAGCCGAGCCCTGGCCTGATGATCGGCGCCGGCGAGCCCCAGATCTGCCAGGTGCCCGTGTCGATGGCCGTCTCCCATGCCTCGAACAAGCTCGTGACGCAGCACTGGCCCTCGTAGTTCTGGTCGATCTGGTCCGACTGGACGTCCGCGTACTCCCGCAGGGGGGGCGTGAACACGCAGTCCCCGCGGATGGGCTGCACGGTCCCCGACCAGCCTCCCGGCACGGTGGCCGAGTAGACGCCGTAGGCGTCCGTGAAGACCTCGCCCTCGGGGAAGCCGTGGAGCAGCACGGGGTGCAGCGGCCCGCCATCCTGATCCGTGACGGTGCCGGAGATGATGACGTACTGGACGCCGCCGCAGCCCTCCCCGAAGGCGCCCATCTGGACGCCGCAGTCGTTGTTGGCGGGCAGGCAGGGCGAGGCGGCGTCGAGCGCGTAGTCGCCCACCGCCGCGTCGCAGAACAGCGGATCCGCCGACATGTTGCAGGGATTGGCCTCCTGGCCGGCGATGCAGTTCACCCAGTCGCCGCCCGTGTTGCCGTACACGTCGCTGTCGTGCAGCGTGATCGTCCCCGTTTCGTTCCAGCACATGACGCCGATACCCGTGTTGAAGGCGACGATGCACTCGTACAGGTCGATGTGGGCGCCGTTGCTATAGGCATAGACGCCGCCGTTGGCGTTCGTAGCGGCCGTGCTGGTGTTGCCGGCCACCGTGCAGCTCTGCATCGCGACCTGGGAGGCCCTCAGGACGCCGATGCCGCCGCCCTGGGTCTCCACGATGTTGCCGTGGAACAGGCAGTGGTCGAAGGTTGCGTCCGCGCCCTGGTCGCACAGGACGCCGCCTGCCGCCTTGGCGTCATTGCCGGTGAAGATGCAGTGATCGAAGCGGGGCGCGCCGCCGAAGACGTAGACGCCGGCGCCGCTGTTGTCGGGATAGCTGCCGCTGGAAACGAGGCCGCCGGTAAAGGTGATGCCCGTGACGAGCGTGGCGTCGTCGCACTCCAGGCACTCGATGACGCGTCCCTGCTGCTCGGCGTCGACGACCACGCAGCCGGGATCATCGGGGTTGCCGCGCAGCGTGACGCCGGTGGTCATCTGCAGCTCGTGCTCGGGGTAGGTGCCGCAGGCGACCTGGACGACGTCGCCGTAGGCGGAGACGGAAAGGGCGTGGCTGATGGTGGCGTAGGGATTGCCCGGGCTGCCGTCGCCTGTCTGGTCGCTCCCCGCGTTGGAGACGTGGATGGGCTCGGCCGTGCCGCCCTCGTAGTCCTGGTCGGACCAGTCCTCGTGGACGTCGTCGTACGTGCGTGACGGCGGCGTGAAGGACCAGCCGGCGAGCTGCGGCGTCACCGTGCCCGACCAGCCGCAGTCCACCTGGCAGCTGTAGGTCCCATCGGGCTCGGTGTACATGTCACCACAGAGGCCGACGAGCTGGACACCTTCCAGCGGGCTGCCCCCGCCGTCCGCGACGCGCCCCGAGATGGTGTAGGTGAGCCTCGTCCCGACGTAGTCCTGATCCGCCAGGTCCTGATCGACCGGAGGGTAGGTGATCGACGGCGGCGTGAACTCCCAGCAGTCGAGCACCGGCTCGATGGTGCCTTCCCAGCCCGAGGCAACGGCGCCGCTGTAGAGGCCGTCCGCGTCGGTGAAGACATCCTCGAGGAAGCCCGTCATGTGGACGCCCTCGATCGGCGCGTCGCCTGTGTCGGCCACCCTGCCGGAGATCGTGTTCTCGACGACGTCGGTGTAGTAGGCCACCGCGTCGTGCGGAGCGTCCATCGTCACGGGAATGGTGCTCTCGTACATGGGAGCAGAGCCGTCGACGGTCCAGTGGCTGAAGGTCAGGCCGCCCGCCTCCTCCGGGGCCGCGAGGACGACCTCCGCGACCGCGGGGTACCAGCCCGCGCCCGGGATCTCCACGAGGTCGGGCGGATCGGTGGCGACGGTGAGCTCGAACTCGTGCGCGTAGTTGGCCTCGTAGCTGGCAGCGCCGGTCACCTCGATGATCCGGCAGGCCGACTGCTCGCCGTCCGACCATCCGTCGAA
>JAFGBK010000008.1 GCA_016933175.1 Candidatus Krumholzibacteriota bacterium
CGATCGTGACCGGCGGCGGGCCCTTCATGCTCGAAGCCGGCGAGGACCTGCTCGCCACGGTGCGCTTCGCGCCGACCGCCTACGGCGATCACAGCGCCGTCGTCACGACGGGCTGCGCGCCCTGCGGGAGCGTCGCGTGCACCGGCTTCGGCGACTCGCCGCCCCTTTGCGAAGTGACGCCGGCCGAGCTCGCCTTCGGCGACGTTCCCGTGGGCGAGTCCACCGACCGGGCCTTCGCCATCGCCAACGCGGGTGGCGGCACCCTGTTCGGAGCCGTCGCCCTGGACGATCCCGACTTCGCGATCGTCTACGGCGAGGGGCCCTTCATCCTGCATCCGGGCCAGGAGCTGACGGTCGTCGTCCGCTTCACGCCGCCGTCCGTGGGCCTGTTCGAGGCCGCCGTGGATCTGGGCACCGAGAATTGCCCGGACGTGCCCTGCCAGGGCCGCGGCGCGCCCTACGAGGACTACGGCAACCACGTCGGACTCTTCGCCGATGCCGCGGGCACCGTCTGCGAGGCGCCCCTGGCGGCCGGCGAGACGGACACCCTGCACCTGCTGGCCGTCCTGCCGGACTTCGCGGACCCGGGCATCGTCGCCGCCACGCTGCGCGTGGAGAACCTGCCCCTGCAGGACACGGGCGGCTGGTACTGGGCCGAGTGGGAGGGCGAAGCCACGGGCTACATCAACACCGGCGTCACCGTCAGCTTCGCGGCGCCCCAGACGGGCGGCTTCGTCAGCCTGGGCCGGGTGATCTTCGAGGTCTGGGACGACGGCTGGCTGACCGAGGACCACGTGCTGCAGGTGGGAGGAGCCGGCGCCGCAAGCGGCCCGACGGTCACCGATCCGGACGGGCAGGCCTGGGAGGTCTACGGCGGCCACTTCACCTTCAACTGCGGCGTGCCGGGCACCTGCGACTGCGAGGACTTCTCGTCGCCCGTCTGCGTGCTGGAGCCGGAGTTCATCGACTTCGGCGTCGTGCAGACCGGCGCCGGGTCGGACCGCTCCTTCACCGTCACCAACACGGCATACGGCACCATGGAGGGCGCGCTCTCGGTCGAAGGCGCCTGCTTCAGCCTGGTCTCGGGCGCCGGACCCTTCGCCCTCCAGCATGGCGAGAGCCATACGGGCGTGGTGCGCTTCCAGCCTGCCAGCGAGGCCACCTACACGGGCGCCGTACTCACGGGGTTGGACGATTGCCCCGAGCTGCCGCTGGAGGGCGAGGGCACGGGCGTGGGCTACGATTACGACTTCATCGGCGTCTTCGCCGAGGCGAACGGCAACGAGTGCTACGAGGACGTGCCGCTCTACTCCGAGGTGGTGCTGCACGTCATGGCCTACATCCCCAGCTATGCCTCCGCCGGCGTAACCGCCGTGGAGTTCCGCATCGACGACCTGCCCGAGAACCTGGGCTACCCCGTCGGCATGGTCCAGGCGTTCTGGGACACGGACCTGGTGATCGGCGACCCGTGGTACGGCGTCTCCCTCGCCTTCGCGGAGCCGCTCTACGGCACCTTCGTGCACCTGGGCACCCTCTCGGTCATGGCGTTCCAGGATGGCTGGATCGGGGACGACTACCTGATGCAGGTCGTCGCGGCCTACCAGAGCGGCAACCTCGTCATCGTGGACAGCAGCTACCAGGAGCACACGGTCGCGGGCGGTCAGTTCACGTTCAACTGTTCCTATCCCGACCTGTGCACCTGCCTGCCCTGGGTCGTGCCCGCGACGGTGTCCCTGTTCGAGCTGGAGGCCGAGCCCGGCGCCGTGACGGCCCGCTGGGAGAGTGCCTCCCCGGACGCCGACTTCCGCCTGGAAACCGCGGCCGATGATGGCGCCACCTGGGAGGTGGCCTGGACGGAGACCGCCCCCGGCGCCTACGCGGCCCGGGACGCCTCGCCCCGCCTGGCGGCGGGCGGCCGGTTCACCTACACGCTGCAGGGCCGCGTGGCGGGCGGCGACTGGGAGCTGCTGCGCTCGCAGCAGCTCGACGTGGCGCCGGCGCCGCGGCCGACGCGCCTGGCGGCGCCGCACCCGAATCCCTTCAATCCCTCGGTGACCATCCCCTTCAGCCTGTCGGCGCCGCAGCTCCTGCGCCTGGCCGTCTTCGACGTGGCCGGCCGCCTGGTGCGGACGCTCCACGACGGCCCGGCGACGGCGGGGGACGGCTCCCTCATCTGGGACGGCCGCGACGACGCGGGCCGGCCGGCGGGGACGGGGGTCTACTTCGTGCGCATGCAGGCCGCCGGCTTCGCGGCCAGCCGCAAGCTGGTCCTGCTGCGCTGACGTGTTCGGGGAGCGGCCCGACTCGCCGCTCCGTCGCACAACCATCGCAACGCGGCATGATCGGAAGCCTCTCCCGACGCGGGCGAGGCTTCCGTGTCTCGTGAAAACCACCGCGGTCCGGACGCCGCCGGGAACCGCCGCCGGCCAGCGGCGTTGCAGGTGCCGCTTCTTGCGCCGCCCGCCGCCGACCGCTACGTTGTCCTGATCCCACGGCGCCTGCCCGCCCGCACCGGAGACTTCGATGTACCTGACCGGCCTCATCCAGCGCGATCGGCTCTTCGAGCTCGTCCAGCGCTGGTTCGCCGACCGCCCGGAGCCGGGCGACGGGCGCTTCCTCACCGAGGTCTTCATCTACGAGAGCCTGGTGACCCGCCCCGGCCTGCGCCGCTTCCTGGCCGACATCTGCGGCGCCGTCTGCCCGGGGCCCCTGCGGGCGCGGCGCGTCTTCGCCAAGGACGCCGTGCGCGAGGCCATCGTCGCCTCCTGCCGGGAGCCGGACGCGCGCGCGCGGGAGCTCTTCGAGCGCTGGCGCCGCCGGCCCGAGGACTTCTTCCCCGGCACACCCACGGACATCATCCTCTTCCAGCGGCCGGACGGGCGGCTCGTCGGCATGACGCGCATCAAGCGCATCCGGCGCATCGTCGAGAAGGCCTCGCGCCGCGTGTCCGACCGCCTGGCCGGTGCCATCGGCATGACGGCCCGCTCCCTGGCCGAGAAGCGCGCCCGCGAGCTGGGCATGCCCCTGGAGCGGCTCATCTCCGACGCGGCCACCATGGACGCGGACTTCGCAGCTGCCGAGGAGATCATCTCCCAGGCCTTCCGCGGCGCGCCGCGTCACTTCCAGCCGGCGGATCTGCGCATCGACGACGTCATCGGCGCCAAGTTCGTCGGGCGGCCGGACACCCTCGTGCGCCTGGAGCGCGCCGTGGCGGCCTATCCCGGCGCCCGCATCACCGAGCGCAAGGAGCACCGCGGTGCCTACAACGACGTCAACCTTCTCGTGGACCTGGAGCTGCCGCCGCCGGGCGAGCTGATCGACGCCCTCCGCGGCCGGGACTGGTCCTTCGCCGCGCGCCGCGGCCTGCCGCCCGAGCAGCTCGCCGCCGAGTTTCCCGCCTACGTGGAGAGCGGCGCCCGCACGGTGCGCTGCGAGGTGATCCTCACCACCTGGCCCGAGCTCGTCGAGTCGGAGTTCGGCCGCTCCCTGCACGAGGCGCGCATCCTGCGCCAGCGCCACCGCGCCGGCTACGACGGGCGCATCGCCAACAACGCCGCCTATCTCATCAGCTACCTGATGATGCTGGCCATCTCGCCGGAGACCGAAGTGCGCGCGCTGCCCTTCAAGATGTGGGGGCGCTACCTGCCGGACATGGCCGAGACCATCATCTGGCGCCTGTTCGGCGTCGCCAACGGCACCGCCATCCTGGACACCTTCCTCCTGCCGCCCCAGGAGGAGGACCTCTCCGGCGAGGCGGCCCTCGCCGGGGAGGGCTAACCCCGCCGCGATCCGATCGTGTCGCGGCGTGCGCGCAGCGCAAAAACGCGCCGGGTCGGAAGGCCCGGCGCCTTTCGTTCACGTCGCGGCGTGCGCGCGGAGAGGCGCGCGGTGCAACAGACTAGTACAGGCTCTTGACGCGGCCCCAGGACGTGTCCTCGGTCGCGGTGGTCCCCTGGAGCCGCATGTTGGGCCCGCCCGCATACATGGGCCAGGGCATCCCGAAGACGAAGGGTGGATCGCAGGTGGAGCCGTCGCCCGCGTTGGGATTCATGCAGCTCGCGTAGACGTCGATGCCCGGGTGGATGGTGACCGCCGAGGGAATGTCGGTCTCGGTGGTGCCGAGCAGGTAGAAGTTGTCGATGTCGGCCGTGGTGATGCCGCCCGTGGCGTACCAGGCGGCCAGCACGTAGGTGTGGCCCGCCTGCAGCACAATGGGCGCGTCCAGCGGCAGGTAGCGGTAGCCCTCGTCCACGATCGGCGCGACGGTGCCCGCGGGGATCATCACCTCGGCCAGCGTGCTCATGTCGTTGAAGTCGAAGTGGGCGACGGGATGCTGCGTGGTGAACCCGTAGTCCGCGTTGGAGGGATTCTCCGGATCCCAGTAGGCTCGTTGTCGGGGTTCATGTCGAACAGGCCCAGGTGCGTTACGGTGACGTCCTCCGCGCCCACGATGAAGCTGAAGCCCAGCACCTGGTTGACGTAGAAGTTCCAGAAGTACTGGTTGTGACCCATGGCATTCTCGATGTCGAACCCGACGGCCGGCATCTGGGCGAAGGCGGGCAGCGCCAGGGTCAGAACCAGGATGGCGAGCAGAGAATGCGTTTGCTGTTGTGCACTTGGGGTGACCTCCCGTTCGATCAAGCAAGATGATCGTTTGCTTGTCGCTGATTAGGATGTCACGAATAGGTTCAGGGAGCATTCCTTTCTCGCGCGTGGCGTGGGGATCGGTGTCCGCCGTCCGTCTTCATCAATGCAGCACCACGATGCGCGTGCCGGCGGTCGCCG
>JAFGBK010000040.1 GCA_016933175.1 Candidatus Krumholzibacteriota bacterium
GCCTCCTGCTCGCCGGCCGCGAGGACGCCGTCCACGTGGTCGTGCAGCCGCTCCAGGGCCTCTTCGTGCGTCACGAGCCCTCGACCTCCCGCGCCGGCTCCAAAGCGCGCCTGAGCAGCGCCCGGGCCCGGTGCAGCTGGGCCTTGACCGTTCCCACGGCGAGGCCGGTCATCTCGGCGATCTCCCGGTGGCGGTAGCCGTTGACGTCGTGCAGGACGAAGGCCTGGCGCGCGCCCGGCGGCAGGGTCAGGATGGCCCGCTCCAGGTCGATGCGGGCCTCGGGCCGGCCGGCGGGCATCACGGCGCCGCGAGCGCCGCCGCCGTCCGCCATGATGCCGTTGGGATCCTGCACTTCCCGCTCCCTCGTTCGCGCCGCCCGCCGCCGGTCCTCGATGACCACGTTCACGGCGAGGCGCCGCAGCCAGGCCCCGAAGGGCCCCTCGCCTCGGTAGGAGTCGAGCTTCCGCCAGGCGCGGACGAAGACGTCCTGGGTCAGGGCCTCCGCCAGGTCCGGATCCGCCGTCATGCGCAGGCAGAGGGCGTGGACCCGCCCCGCGTGACGGCGGTGGAGCGCCTCGAAGGCCTTGAGATCGCCCCGCTGCGAATCTGTAACCTCATGGCGCTCCCGTAAGTCCATCTCCGTGGCCCCGGCCTCATCCCGCGGACCGTTGCGAAGCGGGCTCACGGGATAGTCCTCCTGGACGCGGGGCATCGAAGCGGGTTCTCTCTCATGACGGTGGCGGCGGTCGAAGGGTTTGAATCCCGGCAAACATTTCGGCGAGTCTAGGCCCCGGCCGGCCGGGTGGCAACGGCGCCGGCCGTTTTCCCTTGACAGCGGGCCTGCGATGTTAAAAAATACACATGTTAGCACGATCGCCACCAGCACGGACGGCCCACCAAGCGGCCTCCGGGCGGACCGGACCGAGGAGAGACGATGGCCAAGCGACCCGAGATCCAGGAACTCACCCGCCGCGAGCGCCAGATCATGGACGCCGTCTACCAGCTCGGCAGCGCCACGGCCGTGGAGGTCATGGAGCGCCTGCCCGGCAAGCCCGTCAACGCCACCGTGCGCACCATGCTGAAGGTGCTCGAGCACAAGGGCTACCTGCGTCACGAGCGCATCAAGGGCCGCTTCGTCTACCATCCGACCATTCCCGTGACCCGCGCCCGGCACAACGCCCTCGAGCACGTCATGGAGACCTTCTTCCAGGGCGCCGAAGCCAGCGCGGTCATCGCCATCCTCAAGCAGTCGGAAGCCAGCCTCTCCGAAGCGGACCGGGAGCGGATCCTCGCCCTCATCGAGGCCTCCCGGCAGGAGGGACGCTGATGACCATCCCCATCCTGGCCGCCGGGCTGGCGGACCCGTCAGCCGCCGCCCTGCAGCTCGTCCTGGACATCACGCTCAAGGGCTCGCTGATCTGCGCCCTGGCGGGCCTGGCCGCCCTGGCCCTGCGCCGGCACTCGGCCTACGCCCGCAACCTGGTCTGGGCCGGCGCCCTGGCGGCCCTGCTGCTGCTGCCGCTGGGCGCCCTGGTCTCCCCCGTCTGGCGCCTGGACATCCTGCCCGAACTGGAGGGAATCGCCGCCCTGCCGGCGGCGCCGGCCCTCTCCGGACTGGATGCCGCACCCGCAGACGCCGCCGTCGCCGCGGGCGAGGCCCGGGCGGCGACCCGGGCTTTCTGGATGCGCGGGGCCCTGGCCGCCTGGCTCGCCGGCGCCCTGCTCACGGCCGCCTGGTACCTGCTCGGCCGCCTGGAGCTGCGGCGGCGCCTGCGCCGCGCCCGCCGCCTGGATGGCGACTGGCGGCGCCTGGGCGACTCTCTCGGCCGCGAGCTGGGCCTCGCCCGCCCGGTTCCCCTGCTGGCCAGCTCCGGCCTGACGACCGCCATCACCGTGGGCGCCTTCCGGCCGTGTGTCGTCCTGCCGGCGGCCGCCGACGCGTGGCCCGACGGACGGCGCCGCTGCGTCCTTTACCACGAGCTGGCCCACGTGCGGCGACGCGACGGGCTCGTCGAACTCATGGCCGTCCTGGCCCGGGCCTGCCACTGGTTCAACCCGCTGGTCTGGTGGACCGTGCGCCAGCTCCACGTGGAGCGCGAGCGCGACTGCGACAACGCGGTCCTCAACGGCGGGGCCAAGCCATCGGATTATGCCCTGCAGCTCATGGAGATCGCCGCGGACCTGGGCGGCGGCGCGGCCAGGCCCGCGTGGCAACTCTCGGGCATCTCGCAGGGCGCCAATCTCAAGGACCGGCTGCTGCACATCCTCGATCCCAGCATCCAGCGGCGCACCGGCGGGCGGCGGGTGGCGCTGGCCACGGCCGTCCTGTTCCTCGCCATGGTGCTGCCGCTGTCCGCCTCCGGCATCTGGCGCAGCCGTCCCGATACGAAGAAGGGGGAGAAGGTCGTCCTCCCGGCCGGCGACATGGCCATCCTCGCGGCGGATGCCGAGAGCAGCGCCTGGAACTCGATGCTCAAGAAGGGCGAGGACCCCGTGCTGAAGATGGCGCAGGTCATCGAGGAGGAGGGACTGGACGTGGCCGTGGCCTTCTACCACGACCTGCGCGCCAAGAAGGGCGGCGAGGTCTTCAAGGAGATGTCCGTCAACGCCCTCGGCTACCGCCTGCTCCACGTGAAGAGGGTGAAGGAGGCGCTCGCCGTCTTCACGCTGAACACCGAAGCCTACCCGGAGGCGTGGAACGTCTGGGACAGCCTCGGCGAGTGCCACATGATCATCGGCAACCTGCCCACGGCCATCGAGTACTACGAGCAGTCGCTGACACTGGGCTCCGAGAACGAGAAGAAGGCGAAGCTGTTCATCGAGCAGATGCGTGCGTCATTGGCGGAGGAGACCAGCTAGTCCGGTCGACACCAGGGACAGGATTCGGGGAGTGCGTGCCCCCGACGGGCCGGGAGCTTGCGAAAGCTCCCGGCCCTCCCCTTTGCGCGCTCGGCCCGCGGGCGGCCGGTCCGTCTCGCGGCCCCGCCGGCAGTCGGGCGACGCGCCGCCTTGCGCCGCGGGGGCCCGCCCGCTAGTCTGGCGGCGCCATGCCCTTCGATCCCGGCGACCTGCCCTACCCCTCGCGGCGCGCGCCCGTGCTGGCCCGCAACGCCGTGGCCACCAGCCAGCCCCTGGCCGCCCAGGCCGGCCTGGAGATGCTCCGCCGCGGCGGCAACGCCGTGGACGCGGCCCTGGCCGCGGCCGTCGCCCTGACGGTGGTGGAGCCCACCAGCAACGGGCTGGGCGGCGACGCCTTCGCCCTGGTCTGGGACGGGAAGGCCCTGCACGGCCTCAACGGCTCGGGGCGCTCGCCCGCGGCCTGGACGCCCGAGCGCTTCGCGGGGCGGGACGCCATGCCGGACCTCGGCTGGGACGCCGTCACGGTGCCCGGCGCCGTGGACGCCTGGGCGCGCCTTTCCGAGCGCTTCGGGCGCCTGGACTTCCCCGCCCTCTTCGAGCCGGCCCTGGCCTACGCCCGCGAGGGCTTCCCCGTGGCGCCCGTGACGGCCTTCCACTGGGAGCGGGCCGCCGCGCGCTACGCCGGCTTCGACGAGTGGCGGCGCTGCTTCCTGGTGGAGGGCCGCCCGCCGCGGGCCGGCACGATCTTCCGCAATCCCGGGCTGGCCGACTCCCTGGCGGCCGTGGCCGGGAGCCGCGGCGAGGCCTTCTACCGCGGGCCCCTGGCCGGGCGCCTGGCGCGGGCGTCCGCCGACGGCGGCGGGGCCCTCACGGCGGACGATCTGGCGGCGCACCGGTCCGAGTGGGTCGCGCCCCTGGCGATGGACTACCGCGGGATCGCCCTCCACGAGCTGCCGCCCAACGGGCAGGGCATCGCCGCCCTCGTCGCCCTGGGCATCCTGGCGCGCCTGGAGCCCGAGCGCTTCGCTCCCGAGGATCCCGCCGCCGTGCACCTGCAGGTGGAGGCCATGCGTGCAGGCCTCGACGAGGCCCGCCGCCACGTGGCGGATCCCGCGCACATGGCCATCGACCCGCGGGAGCTGCTGGATGATGCGCGCCTGGCGCGCCACGCGGCAACGATCGATCCGGACCGCGCCGCGGACGGCCCGGCGACGCCCCGGCCGGGCGGCGGCACGGTGAACCTGGCCGCCGCCGACGCAGGGGGCATGATGGTCTCCTTCATCCAGTCCAACTACATGGGCTTCGGCTCGGGCGTGGTGGTGCCGGGGACAGGAATCAGCCTGCAGAACCGCGGCGCCGGCTTCACGCTGGAACCCGGGCACCCCAACCGCGTGGGCGGCGGCAAGCGGCCCTTCCACACCATCATCCCGGGCTTCGTCACAGAGGGCGGCGCGGCGCGCCTGGCCTTCGGCCTCATGGGCGGACCGATGCAGGCCCAGGGACACGTGCAGATGATCCTGAGGATCTTCGGCTGGGGCCAGAATCCCCAGGCGGCCTCGGACGCGCCGCGCTGGCAGATCATGGACGACGGCGCGCTGGCCCTGGAGCCGGGCCTCGCCGGCGCGGCGGACGCCCTGCGCGCGCGGGGCCACCGCGCGCGCGTCGAGGAGCGGGCCTGGCTCTTCGGTGGCGCGCAGCTCGTCCACCGCCTGGACGGCGCCTACCTGGCCGCCTCGGATCACCGCAAGGACGGCCAGGCCGTCGGCTTCTGACTTCGCGCGGAAGCGGCGCGCCGCACGGCGACGCACGGCGGCGCGTCAGGGCAAGGGGAGCGCCGCCAGTCCGTTTTCGCGGAAGAGAGGCACCAGCACCCGCCGCCGCTTGGCATCGAAGCCGATGTCCGCGGGCGAGGCCAGCTCCTCGAAGAGGAGCGCCGGCCGCCGCTCGGGTCCCAGGCGGTAGACCGCCGACTTGTCCCAGCTCGAGACCAGCAGCGTGCCATCCTCCAGCAGGACCAGCCCATCCAGGCCGCCGGCCGGCATGGGCACCGTCGCCACGATCTTGCCCGCCGCGTCCAGCTTGATCAGCCGGTCCGGCTTCGCCACCGCCACCCACAGGGCCGCGCCGGCCGCCGCGAGCCCGTTGGGGAAGCTGCCGATCTTCTCGGGGCCGAAGCGGGACACGGCGCCGTCCGGGGCCAGGCGCCAGAGGCCCCCGGCGTGGGAGTCGCTGACCACGATCGCCCCGTCGGCGGCGAGGGCCACGTCGTTGAGGAAGACGGCGTCGGGCACGGCGACGGCCGCCAGGGGCGCTCCCGTCACGCGGTGGAAGGCCCGCAGCACGTCGATGTCGGCCACCCAGAGGCTGTCGCCCGCGATGGCCATGCCCTTGGGCGCGTTCAGGTCGACGCTATCGGCGGCGCCGTCGATCCAGCGCAGGGCCAGCACCGCGCCCGCCGGCGAGACGCGGCTGATGAAGCCGTTGCCGTCCTTCTGCAGGGGATGGCCGGCGATGTTGGCCACCAGGTAGACATCGGCGACGGGATCGTGCAGCACGGATTCGGGCGTGTACAGTCCGGCGTCCGCCAGGCGGAAGCCGGCGTCCCCGGCGGCGGCGGGAGCGGCCGCCGCCAGCGTGGCCAGGACCAGGGCGAGCAGGAGCGCGGCGGCTGTCCGGCTCGGAATCATCATGCGAAACCTCCCGTCTGGCCCGGCCTCGCGGCCGGATCGTCCTCCCCATCATGGCGGCCCCGCGCCCCGGCAACAAGGGCGATTCGCCGCCGGATCCCGGGGGCGCCGGGCGCGCTCCCTGACCACCCGCGTCACCCTATTCTTCCGAGAGTCGACGCGACCCCTTGCGTGACGACCCGCCGGGCGGCGACAATGGTGAGGGCCCCGCCGGCGGGCGGGGTGGCGGAAGGGTTCACGATGGCGTCGCGCAAGCAGGACTGGCATTCCTTCGACATCGCCAAGGGAGTGATCCTGGGCGGCAAGTACCGCGTGCTGGGCTTGCTGGGCGCCGGCTGGGAGGGCGAGGTCTACCTGGTGCGCGAGCGCGGCACCGGCATCGACCGCGCCGCCAAGTTCTTCTTCCCCCACCGCGATCCGGGCAACCGCAACCTGACCTATTACGCCCGCAAGCTGCACCGCCTGCGGCACTGCCCCATCCTGCTGCGCTACTACACGCGCGAGTCCTTCCTGCTGGACGGCCGCCGGCTGACCTGCCTCGTCTCCGACTACGTCGAGGGCGAGCCGCTGAGCCGCTTCCTCGCGCGCCAGCCCGGTCGCCGCCTCGACGCCTTCCAGGCCCTGCACCTGCTCCACGCCCTGGCCGACGGCGTGGCCTGCATCCACGCCGTGGGCGAGTACCACGGCGACCTGCACGCCGACAACATCGTCGTGCGCCGGCGCGGCCTGGGCTTCGGAGTGCGCCTGCTGGACCTCTTCCGCTGGGGCAACGCGCGGCATGTGAACATCCAGGAGGATGTCTGCGATCTGGCGCGCCTGCTCTACGACATCACCGGCGGCCAGCGCCGCTACGCCGGCCAGCCGCCCGAGGTCAAGGGCATCTGCCGCGGCCTGAAGCGCACGCTCATCCTCGAACGGTTCCGCACGGCGAGCCAGCTCCGGCGCCATCTCGAAAGGCTCGAGTGGACGAGCCGCTGACGCGGCCGCTATACTGCGGCGCGTCGGGCCGCGCGCCCGTCCGGCGAGGAGGGTGAACCTGGCCACCGTCAACGAACCTCCCTGGTGGCGCCCTGTCGAGGTCGCCGAGGGCGCCACGGCCTTCTGGCGCATCGGCGAGCTGCGCCTCTGGGCGGCCCGCCACGCCCGCGAGTGGCGCCTGGCCGCGCTGCGCGACGAGCAGGCGGACGCCGCCTGCGAGCACGTGCTGCCCTGCGAGACCGCCGTGCCGGCGGCGGCCGAGTGGACTCGCCACGGATTCCGCCAGGCGCCGGCGCGCCTGCGCCTCCAGCCTGCGTTGCCCGACCGGCCCGTCGTGCTGGACGCCGACATCCCCTTCCAGCTGCCGCCCGGCGAGGAACTGGCCGTCTTCGTGAGCCTGCCGCTGTGGGTCCGCGCGCTGGCCGGCGCGGAGGAGGTCCCGCTGCTGGAGGCGGCCGTCACCCGCCTGTCGGACACCTGGTTCGGCCCCCTGGCCGGGGAGGGCGAGTTCTGCTACGCGAAGGGCACGAGCGCGCGCCTGGACCTGGCGGACATCCCGCCGCGCCTGCACCGCGCCGTGGCGCCGGTGCGCATCCGCAACGGCGGCGGCGGTCCGCTGTCCCTGGCCGGCATCAAGCTGCCCGTGCCCTTCCTGTCCCTCTACGCCGGCGCCGACGGCCACGTCTGGACCGAGGCGCTGACCCTGGAGCGGGAGCAGGAGGGCGAGCTGGCCACCCTGGAGCTGGAGCCCGGGGCGCCGCGGGAGGCCGGCGGCGCGGAGGACCTGGCCCCGCCGCGCGTCCGCCCCGAACGGAAAACCCTGGTGCGGGCCTTCGGCGGCCTGCTCGATCGCGCCCGGAGGAGAGGCGATGGGGATCGATCTGGAAAGCCTCGGGGTTTCGGGGTGGTTGAGCCCTGAACGCCTGATGACCCTGGTGCGGATCCTGCTCATCCTGCTGGTGGGCATCCTGCTGGCGCGCCTCGCCGGCCGCGGCGCGGCGCGCATCGCCCTCAAGCGCGGCGGGCCCCAGGCGGCCATGGTCATGCGGCGCCTGGTCTACTGGCCGCTGCTGGCCATCGTGCTCGTCATGGTGCTCCACCAGCTCGGCTTCAAGCTGGGCGTGCTGCTGGGCGCGGCGGGCGTGCTGACCGTGGCCATCGGCTTCGCGTCGCAGACCTCGGCCTCCAACCTCATCAGCGGGCTCTTCCTCATCGCCGAGCGGCCCTTCGTGGTGGGCGACATCATCCAGGTGGCCGAGGTCACGGGCCAGGTGCTGTCCATCGACCTGCTCTCGGTCAAGCTGCGCACCTTCGACAACCTCTTCGTGCGCGTGCCCAACGAGGAGATCATCAAGACGCGGGTGACCAACCTCACCCACTTCCCCATCCGCCGCGTGGACCTGCAGGTGGGCGTCGCCTACAAGGAGGACCTGGGCGCCGTCAAGGACATCCTCTTCGAGGTGGCCGACCGCAATCCCCTCTGCCTGGACCAGCCCGCGCCCCTGTTCATCTTCAAGGGCTACGGCTCGAGCAGCCTGGACATGCAGTTCTCGGTCTGGGCCAAGCGCGAGAACTACCTGGAGCTGCGCAACGGCATCTACCTGGAGATCAAGCGGGCCTTCGACGAGCGCGGCGTCGAGATCCCCTTCCCCCACGTCAGCCTCTACGCGGGCAGCGCCACCGAGCCGCTGCCCGTGCGCCTCGCGGAGCGCGAGGACCGGCCGCCGCGCGACCGGGCCGCGGGTCCGGCCGACTAGCCGCGCCGCCCGTCACGGCGGCGGCCGCCACCGAGCCATCCCTTGCGGCGGAAGTAGATCAGCATCACCACCGCCGTCGCGGCCATCACGCCCAGCGCGAAGGGATAGCCGAAGCGCCAGTTCAGCTCCGGCAGGTTCCAGGGCGACAGCTCCGTATTGAAGTTCATCCCGTAGAGCCCGGCGATGAAGCCGAGGGGGATGAACACCGTGGCGATGATGGTCAGGACCTTCATCACCTCGTTCATGCGGTTGCTGATGCTGGACAGGTAGAGGTCGATGAGGCCGGAGCTGACGTCCCGGTAGGTCTCGACCAGGTCCAGGAACTGGACGGCGTGGTCGTGGCAGTCGCGCAGGAAGAGGCGGGTGCCCTCCTCGAGCAGGGGGCTGTCCTCGCGCGACAGGGCGCCCAGGGCGTCCCGCATGGGCCAGGCGTAGCGGCGCAGGCTGACCAGGTCGTGCTTGACCAGGTGCAGGCGCGAGACGACGTCGGCCTCGGGATTGCTGAGCACCTCCTCCTCGAGCTCCTCGAGCTGGCCGCCGTACCCCTCCAGCAGCGGGAAGAAGCCGTCCACCACCGCGTCCAGGATGGAGTAGGCCAGGTAGTCGGGGCCGCCGTTCCGCATGCGGGGCCTTCCCTTGCGCAGGCGCTCGCGCACGGGTTCCAGGGAGTCGCCCTCCCGCTCCTGGAAGCTGAGGACGAAGCCGGGACCCAGGAAGAGGCTGAACTGCTCGGTGTCGAGCTGCCCATGGCTTCGGCTCTGGCGCAGGACCACGAAGAGCTGGTCGCCGTAGGCCTCCAGCTTGGGGCGCTGGGGCACGTGGACCACGTCCTCCAGGGCCAGCTGGTGAAGGCCGAAGACGGCGCCGAGCCGGGCCAGAAGCTCGACGTCGCCGAGGCCGTCCACGTTGACCCAGACCACCGGCAGCCGTCCCCGCCACGCGCGCAGGGCTTCAGGGTCGGCGATCTCCTCCTCGTGCAGTTCGTCGGGGCCGTAGGCGACGAGCCGCAGCCGCGGCGGGGGCGCCTGGGGATCGACGGCCAGCGTGCCGGGCGAGGCGCCGGGCTGGATCCGTCGCCGGGCGAACTTCTGCCAGGACCGCGCTTCGAGCTTCACGGCGCACCTCCTTGCGGGCTCTCCCGGCCAGTCAAGGGCAGGCGGCCGCGTCCGTCGAGCAAAAAAAAGGGCGGAGGCCCGGAACCGCCACCCCGACACCATCTAGATCCGGGCTGTTCGTTCCGCTCGACCGGGCCCCGCCCATAAGCGTTGCGTATGGCGCGCCGCGCGCGCTGCGTGTCAGTGCACGCCGCCTCCCGTGAGCTGCAGCAGGCGCCGCGTTGCCAGGCCGCGGGGTGGCTCCATCTCGAGGTAGCGGCGCAGCGGCGCCACGGCCCGCTCGGCGTCGCCGAGCCGCTCGCAGGCCAATCCCAGCACGTGCCAGCCCTCGGCGTAGTCGGGGTGCTGCCCCACCAGGAACTCCATGAGATCCCGCGCCGTCTCGGTCTTGCCGGCCCACAGGAGCTGGAGGCCCAGCAGGGCCAGGTCGCGCCGGTGGCAGGCGCGCTCCTCGTCGCCGGTCGCGGGGAGTTGGCGGTACTCCTCCATGGCCGCCGCCAGTCCGCCGGCGGCGAGCCCGCGGCTGACCGGCAGGATCGAGGGCACGGCGAGAGGCCGCGTCTCCTCGCCCCGCATGGCGCGAAAGACCTGGAGCAGCAGCGCGCGCAGGGGCACGACGCTCTCGTTGCACAGGGCGACGCCGGCGAGGCCGAGGGTCGGCAGCAGGATCAGGCAGGCGCTGAAGCCGGGATCCCAGCCGTTCTGGAGCACCGCCGGCGCGCCGTCCACCTCGCCCAGGAGCCAGCCGAGGCCCGGGGCGAGGGCGGCGGGAGCGCCGTCGAGGACCGGGCCCGGCCGCCAGAGCTGGTCGTGGCTGGAGGCCCGCAGCAGGCGCCGGCCATCCGCGCGGCCCCGGCCCAGATGGATCCGGGCCCAGTTGCTCAGCTCCAGGACGTTGGACTGGAGGCAGGTGGCGGGGGCGTGGCCGCGGTTGTAGGCCCAGATCGGGCTGGGCAGGGCCTCCGGGGCGCGCAGGTGGGGCGCCGCCACGAGGCAGGACAGGGCCTCCTCCTCGCGGAAGGTGCTGTGGTACATGCCCGCCGGCGCCAGGATGCGCCGCTTCATGGCGGTCTCGAAGCTGGACCCGTCGATCTTGGCGATGATGTCGCCGAGCACGGCGTAGGACGTGTGGGTCCAGATCCAGCGCTCGCCGGGCGCGGCCACCAGGGACTCGCCGCCGAGGCGGCGCACGAAGCGCTCCAGGGAGCGGTCGTCGGTGGCGACGCTGCGGCCGGGGAATTCCGCCAGCTCGGGAAGGCCCGCGCTGTGCGTCAGCAGGTCGCGGACGCGGATGTCCTTGTGGCGGGGATCGCGCATGCGGAAGTAGGGCAGCAGGCCGGCGACGGGTGTGTCCAGGGACAGCTCGCGGGTCTCCGCGAGCTGCATGATCGCCGCGGCCACGCAGGTCTCCGAGAGCGTCGCCGCCTGGAAGAGCGTCGCCGCCGTGACCGGCTCGCCGCTGGCCACGCACTTGACGCCGAAGCCCGCGGCGAAGGCCAGCTCGCCGTCCTGGACCACGCCCACGGCGAGGCCGGGGACGTCGAGCCGCTCGACGGCGTCCCGGATCAGGGCGTCCAGGCGGTGGGCCAGGCCCGTCTCGCGGACGGTCCCCCGGTCCGGCATGATCGCCGGGCTCGCCGCCCGGGCCGTGGCCATCTGCGAGAAATCAATGGCCATGCCCGCCCCCCTCGCCGGTCCGGACGGACTCGCCGGTGCGGTAGAAGATCCGCCCGATGATCCGCCACTCGCCCTCGATCTTCAGCAGGCTCAGGTAGTCCACGATCTTGAAGCTGCCGCAGTCCCACTCGGCCTTGGCCGAGGCGCAGGGACCGGCCAGGTCCAGGGCCAGGATCCGCGTCCGCGGCCTGTGGGCCGCGTCGCCGCCCAGGCAGGTCAGGCCGCTGTCCAGGGGCAGCTCGGCGTACCGGCCCGCCTGGACGGTGCCGCTGCGAGCAGCGGGATGGAAGCTGCTGTTGAAATCCGCGAGGTCGCCGGACCGCACGGCCGAGAGATAGTTCTCGACCGCGGCTTCCAGGGCCTTCAGCTCCCGGGCGTGCTCCGGGATCCCGGGGCCTGCGGCAGTGCCCAGGAGGCAGAAGGCCGCTGCTAGGAGGATCGAGGCCGGCGACCTCGCGAACATGGGGGTGTCCTCTCTGCTTGCTCGGGGGGTCCTCACACGGGGAAGTCTAAAAGGAAGCGTTGCCAGAAGCCTGAAGGTAGGATTATGCTTGGATGCAGAAATCCTAAGCTGCCTGGAATCCCGGCCTTCCCCGCCCCTGCCCCCGCCCGAGGCCATGGATCGCGTGGATAAAACTGCATCCGGGACCACCGCCCCCTTCCGCGTGGGTGACTGGCTGGTCGAGCCGCGGCTGAACAGGATTCGGTCCGGGGACCGCCAGGCGACCCTCGAGCCCCGCGTCATGGACGTCCTCTGCCTCCTGGCCGCGCGCCCCGGCGCGGTGGTCACCCGCCGCGATCTCCTGAACGCCGTCTGGGCGGAGACCGCGGTGGGCGAGGAGACCCTGACGAGGGCCGTCTCCGAGCTGCGCCGGGCCCTGGCGGACGACCCGCGCGCGCCGCGCTACGTCGAGACCATCCGCAAGGCGGGCTACCGCCTCGTGGCGACGGTGAGCCCCGCTCAGGCGGAGGACGCCTCCGGCGAACCGGCGCCGTCGCCCGGCGCGCCGCCGGACGCCCCCGGCGCCAGGCCCGGCCGCCGCCGGGTCCGGCGCCTGGCGCTCTTCCTGGCGGCCGTTCCAGCGGCCGTGGCCCTCCTCGCCTGGTGGCTGCTGCGCCTGGAGCCGGCGCGCACCACGGCCCTGGAGCCCCTGCCAGCCCTGCCCTTCACGGCTTCGCCCGCCCTGGAGCACATGCCAGCCCTGTCGCCGGACGGCCGCTGGGTGGCCTTCGTGGCCGCCGACAGCTCCGGGGACACCTCCTACGACCTCTACCTGAAGGAGCGCGGCGCCTCCTCGCCCCGCCGCCTGACGGAGCTTCCCGGCCAGGAGCTGAATCCCCGCTGGTCGCCGGACGGCCGTCGCCTCGCCTTCGTCCACCTCGACGGCGACAGCGGCGCCCTCTGCACGATGCCGGTCGAGGGCGGCGAGCCCCGGCGCCTGCTGGACACGGGGCCCTACGTGGCCGGCCTGGACTGGTCGCCCGACGGCCGTCGCCTGGTCTACTCGGCGGCGGACAAGTCGGACGGCTCCTACGCCCTCAACGCCCTCGACCTGGAGAGCGGCGCCGTGTCGCCCCTGAGCGAGCCGCCCGGCGATCTGGGGGGCGACACCTGGCCGGTCCACTCGCCGGACGGCACGCACCTGGCCTTCGTGCGCTGCGACGCCGCCTTCCTGCAGGACGTCTGGGTGATGCCCGCCGGCGGCGGCGAGGCGCGCCGCCTCACCCGCAGCATGCTCTGGGTGCAGGGCCTGGACTGGACCCCTGACGGGCACGAGCTGATCTGCGCGGGCTACATGAGCAGCGGCTACCGCCTCTGGCGCGTGGACGCCGACAGCGGCGAGCGCCGCTGGCTGCCCACTCGCGGCGAGTCGGCCATCCAGCCCTCCCTGGCCCGCCACGCGCCGGCCATGGTCTACCGCTGCTTCGGCCAGGACGAGAACATCTGGCGCCTGCGGCGGCACGAGGATCCCGATCTCGGCGTCACCGTCGAGAGCTTCATCGGCTCCACGCAGTCGGAGTTCGAGCCGGACTGGTCGCCAGACGGCGGGCGCATCGCCTTCGTCTCGTCACGCTCGGGTCAGCTCGAGATCTGGACCTGCGACGCCGACGGCTCCCGCCCCTGGCAGCTCACCAGCCTCGGCGCCCAGTGCACGGGCAACCCCCACTGGTCGCCGGACGGCGAGCGCATCGCCTTCTACGCCAACTGCGGGGAGGACGGCCGCGTCTACCTGGTCGACGCCGCCGGCGGGGCGCCGCGCTGCCTGTCGCGGGGCGAGGGGAACGACATCGTCAACGGCTGGTCGCGCGACGGCCGGTGGATCTACTTCAGCTCCGAGCGCGACGGCGCCTGGCGGGTCTGGCGCATGCGGGCCGACGGCGGCGGCGCCGAGCCCGTCACGCCGCCCGGCGGCGCCACGGCCTGCGAGTCGCCCGACGGCCGCTGGCTCTACTTCTCGCGCTTCGACGAGCCCGGCCTGTGGCGGCGCGAGCTGGGCGCGCCGGACGCGGAGCCGGAGCGGGTCATCGAGAAGGCCCCCGGCCGGGGCTACGGCTTCTGCTGGGGGATCCACGCGGGCGGCATCGTGGCCGCCTGGCGGGACGAGGAGGGCCCCGTCCTGGGCGCCTGGGACTTCGCCACGCAGACCCTGCGCACCGTGACGGACCTGCCGGACCTGTCCCCGGGCTGCCTGGGCGTGTCGCCCGACGGCCTGTCGGTCCTCTACACGCGCGCCGAGCGCGCGCACAGCGACCTCATGCTGGTGGAGGAGTTCCGCTAGGCGGGATGCCGCCGGACCGCTCCGCTCGCCGGGGCGGCGGCGCACGGACCGCGGACGGCGGCGGTCAGTACCAGGCGTTCTGGCGCGTCGAGCAGGTGTCGCCCCGCTCCCCCGTCTCGCAGGCGCAGCCCACGCAGCGCTTCCTGAGCGCCCGCTTGCGGACGATGAGGCCCACCGACATGGCGGCCACGGCCGCGACGAAGGCGAATCCCGAAACGAGGAAGATGGTCAGCATCGGAGTCTCTCCTAGTGGAGCGCGAGCCGTTCGAAGGCCGGGGTCGCCCGCTCCAGGAAGCCGTCTTCGCCCCGGACGATGAAATAGGCGGCCAGCTCCTCGTGGAGGGCCAGCTCCCAGCCGCGCTCCGGTCCGAGGACCATCAGGGCCGTGGCCAGGGCGTCGGCGCGCATGCACAGCGGGTCGGCCACGGTCACCGAGGCCAGGCGGTGGGCGATGGGTTCGCCGCGCCGCGGGTCGATGGTGTGCGAGTAGCGGCGCCCGCCCTCCTCGAAATAATTGCGATAGTCGCCGCTGGTCGCAAGGGCCATGCCGCTCAAAGCCAGGACGCGCTGCACGCCGCGCCCGATCTCCTGCGGCCGCTCGATGCCCACCTGCCAGGGTTGGCCTGGCCCCTTGGCCCCCGCTGCCCTCAGCTCGCCGCCGATCTCGACGAGATAGGCGTCCAGGCCCAGGGCGGCCAGGGTGTCGGCCACGGCGTCCACGCCGAAGCCCTTGGCGATGGCGCCCAGGTCGATCTGGACGTCCGGCCGCTCCTTGCGCAGGGCGGGCGGCGCGGCGCGGACGGCCAGCTTGCGCCAGCCCACGCGCTCGCGGGCGGCGGCGAGGGCCCCGGCCTCGGGCGGCGCGTCGCGCCGGCCGGCGGCCCCGAAGCCCCAGAGCTGGACCAGGGGCCAGACGGTGACGTCGAAGGCGCCGCCCGACAGGCGGCTCGTGCGCTCGGCCTCGGCCAGCACCCGCGCCGTGGCCGCCGAGACGGGGAACCAGTCCGCGCCCGCGTGGCGGTTGAAGCGGCTCAGCTCGGAGTCCTCGCGGAAGCCGGACATGCGGGCGTTGACGCCCTCGAGCACGGCCTCGACGGCCCCGCGCAGGATGGTGGTGTCCGGGGCGCCGGCGGCGGGCAGCCTCACCATCCAGGTGGTGCCCATGGTCGGGCCGGCGAGGGTGACCAGGTCGGCCGGCGCCTCGCCGCGCGGGGAGCAGGCGGCCAGCAGGGCCGCCAGCAGCGCGGCGGCCGCGAACGA
>JAFGBK010000041.1 GCA_016933175.1 Candidatus Krumholzibacteriota bacterium
ATGGTCTCGACCGCGGTCGAGGGGACGATGATCATCGAGCCCTTCTGCTTGAGCCCCTCGAAGACCATGTTCATGGCGCGCAGGTGCAGGGCGACCGGGTTGTTGCGATAGGCCTCGCTCGCCTGGGCGAACTTGGTGGCGATCTCCGTCTCGGCCGTGCCGAGGATGACGCGGCTCTGCCGCTCGCGCTCGGCCTGGGCCTGGCGGCTCATGGCGTCCTCGAGCGCCTGCGGGATGATCACGTCGCGGATCTCGATGGACTGGATGGTGATGCCCCAGGGATCCGTCTTGCGGTCCACCACCTGCTGGATCTCGTGGCCCACCTGCTCCCGGTTGGAGAGCATGTCGGCCAGATCGTGCCGCCCGATGGCGTCGCGCAGGGCCGTCTGGGAACTGAGGATGACCGCCTGCTCGTAGTTCTCCACCTCGAGCACGCTCATCTTCGCGTCCCAGACGAGCCAGAAGGCGATGGCGTCCACGTTCACCGGCACCGTGTCGCGGGTCAGGGTCGTCTCGGCGCGGAAATCCGTGACGCGCACGCGATGGTCGATGAAGCGGTCCACCCGATCGATGAGGGGGAAGATGGTGAAGAAGCCGGGGCCGCGGATGGCCTTGAAGCGGCCCAGGCGCAGCACGACGCCCTTCTCCCACTGCTTGGCGATCTGGACGGAGGCGGCCACGAGCAGGCCCAGGTAGGCCGCCCAGTGCATGGCCCAGGGCGTGAAGCCCACGTAGGCGTAGCGCAGCACCACCCAGTAGGCGACGCCCAGGAAGATGACCTGCCACCAGCGCGGCAGGGCGCTCAGCCCCCCGCCCATGACGATGGCGGCCACCACGGCCAGGATCTCGGAGCGCAGGTGGGCGATGCCGCCGTCGGGGATGCCGCGCGCGGCCTGGATGGCGGCGCCCGCGCCCATGAACAGGATGAGCAGCGCCATGTTCAGCGCGCTGAAGCGGAAGTCGGTCTTCTGGACGCCGGGCAGGGAGCCGCCCGGCCGCTCGGTGATCTTGATCAGCTTGTCGTTCATGTCAGCCCCTCCTCGCGGGGGAGACGCTCGGCCAGCTCGGAGTGGATCTCCTGGAGGCCGAAGCCGAACTCCGCGGCCTTGGACAGGAACTCCGTGACCATCTCGCGGAGCTTGGACGCGCGCACCAGCTCATCCTCGTGCAGCTCCGCCGTGGCCACGAAGGTGCCCTTGCCGCGCAGGCTGTGGACGACGCCCGCGCGCTCCAGCTCGAGATAGCCGCGGGCGACCGTGTTGTAGTTGACGTTCAGATCCACCGCGAACTGGCGCACCGTCGGCAGCTGCTCGCCCGGACGCAGGCGGCCGTCGGCGACGGCCACCTTGACCCAGTCGACGATCTGCCGGTAGATGGGCACGCCGCTGGCGGTATCCAGTGTCAGTGCGATGGGTTTCTGTTTCATGATTGCCCCACCTTGATAGATGAACATTGTGCTAGAAGTATAGTTCAACATAGACATATGTCAAGATGGCAATGTGGAGTCGCAACGAATCACCGTGCAACGGATGGGATGGATGGCGCCGGAGCGCTCAGTCCAGGAGCACCACGCGGCTGCCGCCCCGGAGGCGGCCCGAGGCCGGGCGCACGTAGTAGACGCCGGCCGGCAGGCGGTGGCCGTGGCCGTCGCGGCCGTCCCAGAGGACGCTGCCGCCGGCGGTCTCGAGGAGGCGCAGCAGGCGCCCGGCGGCGTCGTAGACGGCCAGGCGTCCGGCGCCTGCCGGATCGGCGGCCAGGCGCAGGGTCGTGCTGCCATGGAAGGGATTGGGCCAGGCCTGCACGCGGGGCGGCACGGGGCCGGCCGTCCCGGGCGCGGCCGTGACCGTCTCGATGCCCGCCATGTGGCAGAACACGCCCAGGACCATCTTGGCCATGGCCAGGTGGAAGGGCGGCGTGATGCAGTTGGCGAAGGTGTCCCCGTCGTCGTTGGCGTGCGGGGCGTGGTCATGGCCCTCCCAGATGGAGACGCCCATGTAGCCCTCGTACCAGAAGGACCAGGCGTCGCTGTTGCTGCCCTCGATGATCTCGGTCTCGAAGAGGATGGGCGAGTAGGTCTCCCCCAGGGTCTGCACCTCCTGGGCGAGCGTGGTGCTGGCCGTATTGTGGAAGATCAGGCAGTCGTGGGTGGTCTGGTCGAAGCCCACCATGTCCACGTTGAGATAGCCCAGAACCACGGCGCCCTGGTCGGCCAGGCTTGCGGCGTGCATGCCGCTGCCCTGGCGGCCCACCTCCTCGGCGCCGAAGAAGCAGATCTCGATGTCCTGCCGGAAGCTGGTGCCGGCCAGGAGCTGGGCCAGCTCGAGCAGGACGGCCACGCCGCTGCCGTTGTCGTCGGCGCCGGGAGCGGACTTCTCGTGGTCGTCGAAGCTGGTGCCGCTGCCGTCGGCCGTCGTGTCGTCGATGCTGTCCCAGTGGGCGCCGATGACGAGCAGGCCGTCGGGATCGGTGCCCTCGCGGCGGGCGATGACGTTCCAGGAAGCGATGGTGCCGAGCTGAGGATGGCGCACCTCGAACTCCTCGATGCCGGTCTCCCAGCCGAGCCAGACCATCTCGTCGTAGAGCTCCTGGACGACCACCGGCGCGTTGACCGAGGCCACGAAGCGGGTGCCGAAGGCCTCCAGGTGGCGGACGTCCTGGGTCAGGTGGACGCCGCTGACCATGGCCTGGAGCTGGCCGATGGTGGTGCCGATGTCGGCGCGCGGCGCGGCCGGAGCGGCGAGGAGAGCGAGCAGGCAGGCGAGCGGAACGATCGGACGCGGCTTCACGGGGACCGTCCTGGCTGTGGGGCTCGGGATTCGGCACTAGTATAGCGCATGCCGCCAGGGCGGGGCCAGGCGGCCGCGCGGACGGCGGCGCCGTGGGGCACGCCGGGGCAGAACGGGAAGCCGCGGGGAAGCGTCTCGCGGCGGCCGGACAACTTGAGTTGACCCCTTCCCGGCCCGGGGTTAGAACAGGCCCATGATTCCCTTCGCCGGCACCAGCGCCAACCTGGGGCGGGCCATCCTCGGCTTCGTCGAGGAGATCGGCGGCATTAGCCTGCTCACGGGGCGCATCCTCGCCCAGACGCCGCGCATCGTCCGCGGCGGCCGGCTCCTGGTGGACCAGATGATGGAGATCGGCAACCGCTCCATGCCGCTGGTCTTCGTGGTCTCCATCTTCACGGGCGCGGTCACGGCCGTGCAGGCGAGCTACCAGTTCCAGGCCTACGTGCCCCTGATTCTCCTGAGCAGCACCGTGCACCGCTCGGTCATCATCGAGCTGGGGCCCGTGCTGACGGCCCTCGTGGTGGGCGGCCGGGTGTCGGCCTCCATCGCCGCCGAGCTGGGGACCATGCGCGTCACGGAGCAGGTGGACGCCCTGGAGGCCATGGCCATCGATCCCGTGCGCTACCTGGCCCTGCCCCGCTTCTGGGCGGCCGTGGTGATGATGCCGGCCCTGACGGTGCTGGCGGACCTGCTCGCCATCCTGGGCGCCTGGGTGGTGGCCCTGCTGACGGTGCCGGGCATGACCAACCACCTCTTCGTCGAGGGCCTCAAGCTGCACTTCTACCTGCACGACTTCTATTCCGGCCTGGCCAAGGCGGTAGTCTTCGGCATGATCATCGCCGTGACGGGCTGCTTCTACGGCCTGCGGGCCGGCGGCGGCGCCGAGGGGGTGGGCCGCGCCACCATGAAGGCCGTGGTGGCCAACTGCCTGGCCATCCTGGTCCTGGACTACTTCCTGGCCACGGTCCTCTTCCAGATCCTCTTCGGGAAGGGCTGACGTGATCGAGGTGCGGGGGCTCAAGAAGCGCTTCGACGACCTGGTCGTCCTGGACGGCGTCGACCTGGACGTCCGCGAGGGCGAGACCCTGGTCATCATCGGCCGCAGCGGCAGCGGCAAGAGCGTGCTGGTCAAGCACCTGGTGGGCCTGCTCCAGCCCGACGCCGGCTCCATCCGCATGGGCGGGGCCGAGGTGACGGCCCTGGGCGGCAGCGCCCTCTACACGCACCGCCGGCGCTTCGGCTACCTCTTCCAGAGCGCCGCCCTCTTCGACTCCCTCAGCGTGGGCGGCAACGTGGGCCTGGGCCTGCGCGAGCACCGCGTGCTGGGCGAGGCCGACGTCCGGCGCGTGGTGGCCGAGAAGCTGGCCCTGGTGGGCCTGGAGGGCGTCGAGGACAAGAAGCCGGCCGAGCTGTCGGGCGGCATGAAGAAGCGCGTCGGCCTGGCGCGGGCCATCGCCATGAACCCGGAGGTGGTCATCTACGACGAGCCCACCACGGGCCTGGATCCCATCATGGCCGACGTCATCAACGAGCTGATCCTGGACCTGCAGCGGCGCCTGGACATCACGAGCATCGTCGTCACCCACGACATGACCAGCGCCCGCAAGATCGCCGACCGCATCGCCATGCTCTACGAGGGGCGCATCATCTTCGACGGCGATCCGGACGCGCTGGACCGCTGCCCGGACCCCGTGGTGCGCCAGTTCGTCGAGGGGCGGAGCCAGGGGCCCATCCAGTTGCGCTAGACGAAAGGGACGGACGTGCGACGAAACGTGGAGCTGCGGGTGGGGGCGCTGGTGATCCTGGCCATCGTGGTCGGGACCTTCTGGCTGCTCTTCCTCAAGGAGTTCAAGTTCCGGACGGCCACCTACCCCGTCCACGTGGACTTCCGCGAGGTGGCGGGGATCTCCGTCGGGGCGCCCGTGCACATCCTGGGCGTGGTGCGCGGCAAGGTGGACGCCATCGCGCTGCGGCGCGACCACGTGCGACTGACCCTGGGCATCGAGGAGGGCACCTTCATCAGCCGGGACGCCCGCTTCGTCCTGCAGCCCGACCTGATCAATCCCACGTCCGTGCGCATCGAGCAGGGCCGGGACGCGACGGCCCTCACCCCCGGCAGCACCCTGCCGGGCCATCAGGCCGCCGAGATGGGCCGGCTCCTGGAGGAGGGCACGCGCCTGGTGGTTTCCCTGCGCTCACTGAGCGAGCGCATGGACTCCCTGGCCGCCGACGCCCGCCTGGACGCGATGCTCACGGACATGTCGGCCGGCGCCGCCGAGATGCGGGCCTGGACCAGCGAGGGACGTGAAGAAACGGCCCGGGTCCTGGCGCGCATCGAGGCCCTGGGCGGGGAGCTGGAGGGCCTGGTGGCCGAGACCCGCGGGCCCTTCGGCGAGGCCCTGGACGGGATGAACCGGTTCTCCACCGGGGCCGACAGCCTCGTCCAGAGCCTGGAGGTGGCCGCTCGCAGCCTGGCGACCGTGGGCCGGCGCCTGGAGGGCGGCGAGGGCAGCCTGGGCCGGATGCTCGAATCCGACGAGTTCTATCTCCAACTCAATGAAACGATTACGAAGCTGGACAGCCTTATCACAGATATCAGACAAAATCCCAAAAAGTTTGTGCATTTTTCGCTATTCTGATCTAAGCTACTACCGGACAACATGCTGCACTGCCGGCGAGGTCGCCGCGAGGGGCGCCGAGGCCCTTCCCACCCCTGACCTTCGTGTATACTGGAAACGTCCGCGCCGGGGTGCCTCTCGAACGGGAGTCCGCGCCCGGGCCGCCCGGCCGGGAACGAAATCCGCGTCCATGCCCATGAAAGGAGGAGGGAGCGGAGAAAAGGACACCATCGCCCGACGGACGGGCGAGCGAAGGAAGGATCAGCCATGCATCGCGTCCGTTATCACAGAAGCCTCGATGCGGTGGCCGGTCTCTCCAAGGATGAGAGGGACCGCCTCGCGCCCGTGGCCGAACGCTACGCGTTCCGCGCCAACGACTACACCCTGGGCCTGATCGACTGGAGCGACCCCGCGGATCCCATCCGCCGGATCGTGATTCCCGACGAGGGCGAGCTGGAGCCCTTCGGCCGCCTGGATCCCAGCCAGGAGGCCGTCAACTACGTGGCCCCCGGCTGCCAGCACAAGTACCGCGACACGGCCCTCCTGGTGATCAGCGAGATCTGCGGCGGCCAGTGCCGCTTCTGCTTCCGCAAGCGGCTCTTCCTGGGCAACAGCGCGGAGGTGGAGGTGGATCCCGGGCCGGGCATCGACTACATCCGCCGCACCCGCTCCATCAGCAACGTGCTGCTGACGGGCGGCGACCCGCTGATGCTCTCCACCCGCCGCCTGGACGCCATCCTCGCCGAGCTGCGGGGCATCGAGCACGTGGGGATCATCCGCCTCGGCACCAAGCTGCCGGCCTACGATCCCCTCCGCATCAGCGAGGATGCCGGGCTGCTGGAGGCGCTGGCCCGCCACAGCCGTCCCGACCGGCGCATCTACGTGATGACGCACTTCAACCACCCCAGGGAGCTGACCCGCGAGGCCCTGCGGGCCCTGGACCGGCTCCACCGCGCCGGCGTGATCCTGTGCAACCAGACGCCCATCCTGCGCGGCGTCAACGACGACGCGGCGACCCTCGCCACCCTGGTGCGCCGGCTCAGCTACGCCGGCGTGGCGCCCTACTACTTCTTCCAGTGCCGGCCCACGGCCGGCAACCGGCCCTACACGGTGCCCCTGGTGGAGAGCCACCAGCTCCTCGCGCGCGCCGTGACGGGGGAGGCCGGCCTGGCGCGCCGCGCGCGCCTGGTGATGAGCCACGCCAGCGGGAAGGTGGAGGTGGTGGGCGTCACCGCCGACAAGATCTACTGCCGCTACCAGCGCGCCCGCGATCCGCGGGACGAGGGCCGCTTCTTCGCCTGCAAGCGGGACGACCGGGCCTTCTGGCTGGACGACCTGCTGGGCTGGGAGCACGCGCAACGCCACGCCGCCCACGCGCCGCACCGCCTCGCCGCGCCGGGCGGGTCGGCCTCACTCGCGGAGTAGCACGAACCTGCGGCCGGCGGTCTCGCCGCCGGCCGCGGCCCGGGCCAGGTAGACGCCGCTGGGCATCCGGCGGCCCGCGGTGTCGCGGCCATCCCAGGAGAGCTCCGGGGCCTCGACGGGCAGCACGGCCTCCAGGCGGCGCAGGCGGCGGCCCCGCACGTCGAAGATGTCCAGGATCACGCGGCCCGCCGCCGGCAGCGCCAGGGAGAAGTGCAGGGGCGCCGGCCCCGGGTTGGGCCAGGGCGGCAGCAGGCGCAGGGCGGCCACCGGCTGGGGGGGGAAGTCGGCCAGGGGGCCCACCACGTAGTCGCCCTCCCGCGCGAAGGGGACACGCGCGGACCCGGCCAGCACGGCCACGGCCCCCGGCGCCCGGACGCGGAAGCGCCGGCCCCGCGCCGACAGGCGCACCGTGTCTCCCTCCCAGGAGGCGCTGCCCCGGTCCGCCAGGTCCGCCAGCAGGATCCCCGCCTCCACGAGCCGCGTGCCGTCCACCAGCAGGTGGCGCAGGGCGCCGCCTTCCCGCTCCACCAGCCCCCATTCGCCGGCCAGGGTGTCCGCGCCGGCGGCGAAGGCCTCCTCGCCGCTGCGGACGAGGACCTTGCGCTCGCGCCCGCCGCGCAGGCTGATCACCCGCACGCCGCCCGCGCCGGGCTCGGAGGTGACGACGGGCTCCGCGTCGCCCGGGCGCAGGGGCGTCCACTGCCAGAGGAAGTCCACCGCCGCGGCATCCATGCTCGCGGCGAACACCTGGCCGTCGTCGTCCACGTTGCCGTTGTCGAAGGGGGTCACGGCGACCGCGACCAGGGCCGGGTCCGGCGCGTGGAGCTGCATGCGCAGGGCGCCGCCCGCGCCCGCGGCCCGCCAGACGCCGGATCCCGCCGAGAGGATGGCCAGGTCCTCGTCCAGGTGCTGGCGCCACTCCATGCGGCGGCTCAGGCCCTGCTCGGACTCGAGCCGGTCACGCAGCCAGACCTCGGGGATCTCGCCCGGCCCGCCGGGCAGCAGGAGCAGCGTGCGCCGGGCCGCGCGCATCGGATTGCCGCCGTCGTAGCCCCAGGACCAGTCCGTGCCGGGCTCGGGATAGTCGGGATCGTTGAAGGGGGAGTGTGTGGTGTAGGCCCGCGTCATGTCCGCGCGCAGGACCGCCCAGCGGGGGCCGGCCAGCAGGCGGCGCAGCTTGCCGTCGGTGCCGATGGAGGCGCCGGCGTTGTGCTGGCCGCGCCCGTCGATGAGGGGCAGGTTGTGGGCCTCGGTCTGCTTGGCGACATCGCCGGCGCCGTGGTCCAGGGCGAAGCCGTGGCCGAAGGCGCGCAGGATGACCTGCCCCACGTCCTCCTGGGCGTGGCCGCCGCGGAACTGGCCGCCCTCGAGGGTGATCAGGAAGCAGTCGGAGAGGTCGTCGCCGGGCCAGCTCCGCCGGTAGACCCAGAAGCCGGCCTCGGAGAAGAAGCGCCCGGTCGCCGGCAGGTCGGGCGCCCGCTCCACGCCGGCGGTGTGCCAGAGCAGCGTGGCCACGGGATCGTTCAGGAAGCCGAGCGGGTGGCCCAGGTCGCCCGAGCTGCGGCGCAGCAGCCAGCGGGCCAGGTCCGGCTCCGGCCCGAAGGCCGTGGCGAACTCCAGCAGGCTGTGATGGCGTCCGACGATGAAGTCGCGGCTGTTGTGGTCGTTGCGGTTGAGGAAGAGCCCGCCGCCCTCGTCCATGATCTGGAAGGCCGTGGCCTCGAGGATGGCCCCGAGCTCTTCGTCCGCCAGGGGAGGCGCGCCGACGAGGCGCCCCATGGCCCGCCAGGTGGGCATCAGGGTGCGCATGGCCCAGACGAAGTAGCCCAGGCCCTCGCGGTAGCAGCCGCCGGGCGTGAGCATGTCGCCCAAGCCCTTGTCCAGGTAGGCCCGGGCGGCGTCGCGTGCGCGCGGGATCTCCTGGGTGCCGGGCAGGTCGGGCTCCAGGGCCAGGACGCCCAGCATCAGCGCCGCCCCCAGGCTGATGCCCTTGTTGCTGACGTAAGGGTTCTGCTGGTAGCGCGTGAAGGTGTAGTCGGTGGCGAGGACGTCCAGGTAGCGGAGCATCTCGTCGGCCAGGGCCTCGCGCTCGGCCTCGGTGGCGGCCTGGCAGGCCATGTCCCAGCCCCAGGCCAGGTTGTGCAGGCGCAGGGTCGGCGCGAGGACGCTGAGGAAGGGATCGGTCTCCGTGTCGTAGGTGGCGGTCTGCCACAGGAGGGCGTCGATGACGGCGCGCGCCCAGGTGTCCGCGTCGGAGCTCGGATCCAGGCAGGCCAGCAGGCTCAGCTCCTCCATGTAGCTGTGGCCGTAGTAGCTCTGGAGCAGAACCTCGGGCGGGTAGGCGGCGAGGGTGACCGCCAGCGCGCGGCCCGTCTCCCAGACGTCCCGGCGGCGGTCGTCGGCCTGGATGGCGGCGTGGAGGGCGGGGGCCCCGGCCGCGTCGAACAGGAGGCGCGGGTGGTGCTCGGCGTGGGGCGGCAGGGCGGCCGCGCGCCGGGACGCGCCTCCGGTCGGCGGGGTGGCTGCCACCGCGCCCGGCGCGGTCGCGAGGGCGATGCCGAGGAGAAGCACGGCGGCCCGCAGCGGGGATCCGTGCAGAGAGGATCGCGTCGTCGCGCGATGGGTCATGGCGCGTCGTCTGGTTGGGGGAGGGGCCGGCGGCTCCGCGGCAGGCCCGCCGGCGGGACGGTCGAAGCATACCAGCGGACCCGCCACGTCGCAAGGCGGTCGGGCCCGCCGTTCGCGGCGGGGGCCGCCGGCCGCGGCCCGCGCTGGGCGCCGCGGGCTTCCCGCGCGGCGGCCCGCGTCTTGCCGGACGCCTGTCGCCTCCCGCGGTGATGTGCTAGAGTGGGTCCGCCATGGCACGCAAGAGCACCCGCTACCTCTGCAAGGAATGCGGCGCGGAGAGCGCCACCTGGATGGGCCGCTGCCCCGCCTGCGGCGCCTGGGACAGCCTGACGGAGCTGGCCCGGGTGATCGGCAAGGACGCCGCGCGGGCCGCCGGCAAGGCGCCCGTCGCGGCAGGCCGCGCGCCGGCGGGCGGCCCCGCCCGCCCACTGCCCCTGGCCGAGGTGCCCCTGGACGCGACGCGCCGCGTCACCAGCGGCCTGGCCGAGCTGGACCGCGTCCTGGGCGGCGGCTTCGTGCCCGGCGCGGCCGTGCTGGTGGGGGGCGATCCCGGCATCGGCAAGTCGACGCTCCTGCTCCAGGCCGCCCACGCCGTTGCCGCCGCCGGCGGCCGGCCCGTGCTCTACGTCACCGGCGAGGAGAGTCCCGGCCAGGTGCGCCTGCGCGCCGAGCGCCTGGGGGCCCTCTCGCCCGGGCTGCTCCTGCTGGCGGCGACGGACCTGGACGAGGTCCTGGCCGCCCTGGAGCAGGTGGCGCCCTCGCTGCTCATCCTCGACTCCGTGCAGACCCTGAGCGATCCCGGCCTGGAGGCGGCCACGGGCAGCCCGGCCCAGGTGCGGCACGTGGCCCAGGTGCTGACGCGCGCCGCCAAGGCGAGCGGCTGGCCCCTGGTGCTCATCGGGCACGTGACCAAGGAGGGCCAGATCGCCGGGCCGCGGCTGCTGGAGCACATGGTGGACGCCGTCTTCTACTTCGAGGGCGAGGAGGGCGGATCGGGCCGCATCCTGCGGTCGGTGAAGAACCGCTTCGGGCCGACGCACGAGGTGGCCCTGTTCACCATGGGAGACGGCGGTCTATCTCCGGTAGAAGATCCCTCGGGTTTCCTGGGCGGGCGGCACCTCAAGGGCGCCACGGGGGCGGCGGTGACGGTGACCTGGAAGGGCAGCCGGCCCCTGGCCGTGGAGGTGCAGGCCCTGGTGAGCGCGCCGCGCTATGGCACGCCGGCGCGGGTGATCCAGGGCGTGGACCCGCGGCGGGTGGGCCTGCTGGTGGCGGTGCTGGAGAAGGCGGGCGGCCTGGCCATCGGCGGCTCGGACATCTTCGTCTCCGTGGCCGGCGGCCTGCGCCTGGACGACCCGTCCACGGACGCCGCCCTGCTGGCAGCCCTGGCCTCGGCCCACGCGGGCGCGGCGCTGCCCGACGCGACGCTGTACCTGGGCGAGGCCGGCCTGCGCGGCGACCTGAGGGCGGGCGGCCGCCTGGCCGAGCGCTGCCTGGAGGCGGCGCGGCTGGGGTTCGCGCGCGTGCTGTCGCCGGCCGCGCCCGAGGGGGTCAAGGGGCTGCCGGCGGACCTGGTGCGGATCATGCCGGACGTGGCCGCGCTGCTGGCCGCCTGCGGCTTGGCGCGCGCGCGCGGCTTATCTGGCGGTTTCGATGCTTAGTACGCGTATCCTCGCTGCCTAGAAGGGTCAACGTCCTTTCGGTCCGTGCAATCTTCCTGATACCCTCAAAAAAACAGCCCCCCACTGGGAGGGGCCATAGGTCGCACATTGTGCGTAGCCTCACGAGGCATTTGCCTCTTACTGAAACTTGATCAGCAAACGCCTCTCAAGTACACTGATATGGAGTATACAAGCGAGAGCCTCTGTGTCAAGGGGGAAGGATCCATGAGCGAAAAGGGCTACATCCTGGGCCTCGATCTAGGTGTCACCTCCCTGGGATGGGCTGCAATCCAGCTAGAGCAGGGCAAGCCCACGGGCATCCTGGGTACCGGCGTTCGGATCTTCGAGGCCGGTCTGGCCGATCTTGAGCGGGACGGAAAGGGGAGGTCGCGTAACCAGGACCGGCGCATGGCAAGGCAGCAGCGTCGCATGCTGGAGCGCAGGAGTCGACGCAAGCTTAAGCTGTTCCACCTGCTCCAGAATGCCGGTCTCCTTCCGCCTGATGACGCGGACTCCGGCAAGGACAGGAACAAGCTCTTGAACAAGCTGGACGACGACATTGTCCGATCCCGCCTTGGCGGGGTAATCGCCCCAGAACAACAGCTACCTTATATCCTCCGCGCTTTGGCCCTTGATGAAAAGCTTGAACCCTTCGAAATCGGCCGTGCCATCTACCACCTTGCCCAAAGACGGGGATTCCTCAGCAACCGCCGGGCCGGCGCCAAGGACGACGAGGAGGGAGCCGTCAAGAGCGGCATCGCCGAGTTGAGGAAAACACTGGAGAAGTCAGGCTATCGCTCTCTTGGTGAGTACTTCAACAGTCTTGATCCTCACGAGGAACGCATCCGACAACGCTGGACATCGCGCCAGATGTACAAGGACGAGTTCGATCTCATCTGGGAAGCCCAGGTGAAGCACCATTCTCGATTGCTGACACCGGAGTTAAAGGCAGAAGTTGATCTGGCCATCTTCAAGCAGCGCCCGCTTAAGTCGGCCAAGAAGCTGATCGGGCATTGCGCGCTTGAGCCGGACAAGAGACGCGCTCCGATAGCCAGCTTGGAGTTCCAGCGCTTTCGCTACCTGCAGAGAGTCAACGACCTAGAAGTCGTCGAGCCAACAGGAGTGATCCGGCCTCTCACGGAGGATGAGAGAGACAAGCTGATCGAGGCCTTCGAGGAGAAGGGTGACTGTACCTTCAAACAGATCAAGAAGCTGCTGAAGCTGCAGGATTGCAGCTTCAACTTGGAAGAGGGTGGCGAGAAGAAGTTACCTGGCAATCGCAGCTTCGAGAAGGTGACCAAAGCTCTTGGAGACCAGTGGGACTCCTTGCCTCCCGAAGAGCGGGAGTGCGCCGTCGAGGAGTTGATATCGTTCAACAACGAAGAAGCCCTGGCACGCCGGGCCACGAAGCTCTGGTCCCTGGATGAGAAGACAGCGGCAACCTACTCGCACATTCGTCTCGAGGAAGGTTATGCCCGCTATTCGCGCCGGGCGCTGAGGAAGCTGAACACCTACCTGGAAGCAGGCACTCGTCTGAACACGGCCATCAAGGAGGAATTTGGAGATCAGGACGAGAGTCCGGAACCTCTGGACCGGCTCCAACCTGTGTTGGACGCGATTCCTGAACTACGCAATCCGGTGGTCAGCCGCTCCTTGACCGAGATGCGGAAGGTCGTCAATGCGGTCGTCCGCAAGTATGGGAAGCCAAGCCGGATTCACCTGGAAATGGTCAGGGACCTCAAGAAGAATCCAAAGGCGCGGGAGGATGCTTTCAAGCGCAACAGGATGCGTGAGAAGGAACGCAAGGTAGTCGCCGCCCGAATTGCAGAGGAAGCAGGCATAGCGGATCCGAGCCGTAGGGACATCGAACGCGTCTTACTGGCCGAGGAGTGCAACTGGACGTGTCCGTTCACGGGAAAGGCGATTTCGATGAGCAGTCTCGTGGGCGATGCTCCACAGTTCGAAGTAGAGCACATCATCCCCTTCAGCAGGAGCCTGGATAACACCTTCCTGAACAAGACTCTCTGCCACACGGACGAGAACCTGGTAAAGGGCAAGCGTACGCCCAGAGAAGCCTATTCTGGCGATGAGAAGCACTGGGAAGAGATCATAGGCAGGGTTCTTCGCTTCCGCGGTGGTACCGCTCGCGAAAAACTCAGGCGCTTCCAACTCACAGATGATGAGGTCGAAGACCTGCTGGATGCCTTCACGGAGAGGGATCTTGCGGATACGGCCTATGCCGCCCGGCTAGCCGCCGAGTACCTTGGGGGCTTGTATGGTGGAATCATCGACTCAAGCGGGAAGCGGCGTGTTCAGGTGATAGGCGGGCAGGCCACGGCCTTCTTCCGGAACGAGTGGGAGCTCAACAAGATCCTCGGTGACGGACCAAGGAAGAGCCGAGATGACCACCGCCACCATGCCGTGGATGCGGCGGTGATCGCAGTCACCGATGCGGGGATGATCAGGAGACTCAGTACCGCAGCTGGACGTGCCCAGCTTGAGGGGCGACGCCTGTTCGGCAAGGTCGTGGAGCCCTGGCCGGGATTCTTCGAGGATGTGTCCGGTTCCATCCGCGATCTAATAGTCTCGCATCGTGTTGAGCATGTGCTGAGAGGAGCACTTCACGAGGAGACCATCTACAGTCCGCCTCGCGGCGAGGATGGCAGGCGAAGCGATGATGGCGACTACGTGCACGTCCGCAAGAATCTAAAGGACCTTTCAAGGAAGGACATCGAGAGGATTGTCGATCCGGTGGTCCGCGAGGCTGTAACCGACACGCTTGGCAACAGTGATCCCGCTAAGGTCTTTGCGGATCAGGTCAACTTGCCGCGTCTGCCGAATGGAACCGTCGTCAAGAAGACTCGTCTACGGCGCAAGCAGAATGTCACTCCGATAGCTGACGGCCACAAGCAACGGCATGTCATGACAGGTGCAAATCACCATGTCGAGATCCTGGAAACGACAGATACAAAAGGCAAGAGTAGGTGGCTGGGTGAAGTGGTCACCCTCTACGAGGCGTCGCAACGCCGCCTGCGTGGCGAGCCAGTGGTAAAGCGGGACCACGGCGAGGGCATGCGTTTCGTCTTCTCATTGGCAGGCGGCGATTGCATTCAACTCCCGGGATATACGGATGATCCAAACTTGTTCCGAATCCGCGCGATTTCAGCAGAAGCATCTGGCACGGTCGTTATCGAGTTTGTCGATCTACGTGAAGCGCGGAAAAAGGTGGATATTAAAGCGGCAGGCTGCTGGAACAAAAAGACGCCTCATAAGCTCCACGAGCTAGCAGTAAAGAAGGTTCTCGTATCACCCACAGGCAACGTTACGGACTGCCATGACTGATCGAATCCTGGATTTCTCTCGTGAGGGAGCTTTCCTGCACTTGCGTCAGGCCAACCTGATCATCGAGCGCAGGGAGCAGGATGAGGTATCGGTTCCGCTGTCCGACCTCGGTGTGGTCGTGGTTTCACACCCACAGGTCTCCTTATCGAAATCCCTTCTGTCAGCCATGGTGGAGAACGGTAGCGCGTTCGTGGTGTGCGATGAGAAGCATCTGCCTGTCGGGATGCTGCTGCCCCTGCAGGCGAATTCCGTGCAGACCGAGAGGCTGGCACAGCAAACCCGGGCGTCTCTCCCCACGAAGAAGCGTCTTTGGCAGCAGCTTGTGCGAGAGAAAATCCTTGCCCAGGGAAGGCTCCTCGAATCCTTGCATGGCAAGGATTACGGTGTCGGTCTGATGGCAAAGAGGGTGCAATCAGGAGATCCCGCCAACATGGAGGCTCAAGCGGCGCGCCGTTACTGGGCTCATTTCTTCGGGCAAGATGGATTTAGACGTAACCCAGGTGGGGAGGGCCTGAACAGCCTGCTCAACTATGGCTATGCGATCCTTAGAGCGATGGTAGCCAGAGCCGTCGCCGCGACAGGACTTCATCCGTCTATCGGGCTGCACCATCACAATCGCTACAACGCATTCTGCCTGGCCGACGATCTGATGGAGCCCTATCGCCCTCTCGTCGATCACGCTGCCTATCAACTCACGAAGGAGAAGGGAGAGGACGTCTCGCTTTCACAGGAAAGCAAGGGGCGTCTTCTCTCAGCCCTTACAGGGCGCTACTCGGCTGATGGAGAGGAACGAACGCTTTTCGACTGGTTCTCGAAGTGTGCTTCGTCACTCAACGCCGTTTTCAAGGAGGAGAGGAAAGAGCTGTTTCTGCCGAGGTTCACACCTCAGCCTGACAACCGTTCTCTGGAGGATTGAAATGGGCCAGAGACTGACACCCTCGGAGTACAGAGCCATGTGGTTGTTTGCCATGTTCGATCTTCCTGTCAAGAAGGCCAAGGACCGGAAGAACTACATGCAGTTTCGCAAGGCGCTCATCAGGGAAGGCTTCATGATGCTGCAGTACTCGGTCTACGCCCGATACTGCGCCAGCGAGGACAGAGCGCTCAACGTGCGGAGGCGCGTCCAGTCGATGCTGCCGCCCAAGGGCCAGATTCGCCTGGTCAGCATCACGGACCGGCAGTTCGGGAAGATGCATGTTTTCCAAGGGATCAAGCGCCAAAAACCGGAGGCAAGACCCGATCAGCTCATGCTGTTCTAGCGGTTTCTCCGGACTGGATTCAAGGAAGCCCCTCGCAACTCAAGGAGTTGCAAGGGGCGTAGTGTACTTGAGAGGCGCTTCTGATCAAGCCCCAGCCCGCCTTTCGCCACGGTGAGAGGATCGACAAGTGTACTTGAGAGGCGCTTCTGATCAAGCCCCAGCCCCGCCACCAGGGGGACCTTTTCGCCGCGAAGTGTACTTGAGAGGCGCTTCTGATCAAGCCCCAGCAGGACCGGATCTATCTCCGCCTCGAGGAGTAGTGTACTTGAGAGGCGCTTCTGATCAAGCCCCAGCGATATCAAGGCGTACCTCGCTACGTATAGTAGTGTACTTGAGAGGCGCTTCTGATCAAGCCCCAGCGAAAAGATCAAGGGGACCGATCTCTCGATCAGTGTACTTGAGAGGCGCTTCTGATCAAGCCCCAGCCCAAACTGCGACGTCGTTATGCTCGACGTCAGTGTACTTGAGAGGCGCTTCTGATCAAGCCCCAGCATGTCGGAGTTCCACTCGACGGAGACCTCGAGTGTACTTGAGAGGCGCTTCTGATCAAGCCCCAGCCGGAGCGGGTGCCGCTGTGCATCGACCACGAGTGTACTTGAGAGGCGCTTCTGATCAAGCCCCAGCGGGAAGCCGTACAAGCTCGCGTTCACGGAGAGTGTACTTGAGAGGCGCTTCTGATCAAGCCCCAGCACAATGACTTCACGCAGGGCCTTGATCAAGAGTGTACTTGAGAGGCGCTTCTGATCAAGCCCCAGCCGTCTTCTACTTCGATAAGTACGATGGCGAAGTGTACTTGAGAGGCGCTTCTGATCAAGCCCCAGCTTTCCGCATGGAGAACATACTACAGGGACGAGTGTACTTGAGAGGCGCTTCTGATCAAGCCCCAGCGACCCGGACAGCGCGTTCCTCGCCGGGCCGAGTGTACTTGAGAGGCGCTTCTGATCAAGCCCCAGCCAGGAAGTCCATCTCCTGGTGGGGGACCGGAGTGTACTTGAGAGGCGCTTCTGATCAAGCCCCAGCTCATTGGTCCAAACTAGCCCCGATTTACCGAGTGTACTTGAGAGGCGCTTCTGATCAAGCCCCAGCAAGATCTCGCCCGGGTTCATCTTCCCCACCAGTGTACTTGAGAGGCGCTTCTGATCAAGCCCCAGCCAGGGCTTGCAGCTGGTAGCCGTAGGGACCGAGTGTACTTGAGAGGCGCTTCTGATCAAGCCCCAGCATCTAGAAGGGATAGTCCGACACTGCCCCCAGTGTACTTGAGAGGCGCTTCTGATCAAGCCCCAGCGACGGTGACAGTATGGTCCGTCCATCCAACAGTGTACTTGAGAGGCGCTTCTGATCAAGCCCCAGCGCCTGCCGGTGCCGACCGTTTACGCAGCGCAGTGTACTTGAGAGGCGCTTCTGATCAAGCCCCAGCCTACCTGATCTGCCGAGTCTGGCGCACCTAAGTGTACTTGAGAGGCGCTTCTGATCAAGCCCCAGCTCCGGAAACAGAACATCCTAGAAGTTCGCCAGTGTACTTGAGAGGCGCTTCTGATCAAGCCCCAGCGCAGCCCCTGATGCGCGTGATCACCGACGAAGTGTACTTGAGAGGCGCTTCTGATCAAGCCCCAGCCCCGGCATCGAAGTGCGTGCCCTCGGGCGGAGTGTACTTGAGAGGCGCTTCTGATCAAGCCCCAGCGTGATTGTGGAACTGCCCGATGGCTTCTCCAGTGTACTTGAGAGGCGCTTCTGATCAAGCCCCAGCCCAAACTGCAACGTCGTTATGTTCGACGTCAGTGTACTTGAGAGGCGCTTCTGATCAAGCCCCAGCCCCACCTCACGCACATCAGGGTTATGGTGAGTGTACTTGAGAGGCGCTTCTGATCAAGCCCCAGCTCCGCGCCTTCTGCGTCCTGTGCGTCGGCGAGTGTACTTGAGAGGCGCTTCTGATCAAGCCCCAGCTCGATGAGGCTGCTGTGGATCCCGTGATAGAGTGTACTTGAGAGGCGCTTCTGATCAAGCCCCAGCCCGGATGACGCGCTGCACGGCGCGATCCGTAGTGTACTTGAGAGGCGCTTCTGATCAAGCCCCAGCCTCCTTCTTGCTGATGCGCCGCGCTCGGCGAGTGTACTTGAGAGGCGCTTCTGATCAAGCCCCAGCCGCCAAGCGGGCCGCTGCCTACAGGGCGGAAGTGTACTTGAGAGGCGCTTCTGATCAAGCCCCAGCCCCCAGTCGGGAACCGTCCAGTGCTTTTCCAGTGTACTTGAGAGGCGCTTCTGATCAAGCCCCAGCAGATCTGTCAACGGATCGATCGCACCATCCAGTGTACTTGAGAGGCGCTTCTGATCAAGCCCCAGCGTTAGGCCGCCGCGATTGTCCGCGCGACGGAGTGTACTTGAGAGGCGCTTCTGATCAAGCCCCAGCCAACTACACGCAGATCTTCAAGACTCCCTAAGTGTACTTGAGAGGCGCTTCTGATCAAGCCCCAGCTTGTCCAGGGGCTCGGCCGGCTCCTCGGGAAGTGTACTTGAGAGGCGCTTCTGATCAAGCCCCAGCATGTACAGAGTCAAGCGTATTCGATGATTTAGTGTACTTGAGAGGCGCTTCTGATCAAGCCCCAGCCCGCCGCAATGGACATCAGCGTCGCCTCCGAGTGTACTTGAGAGGCGCTTCTGATCAAGCCCCAGCAAGTTGGCGTAAGGACTGAAACGCTTTTCCAGTGTACTTGAGAGGCGCTTCTGATCAAGCCCCAGCGCTGGACCGGGAAGACTGGCAGCTGCTGGCAGTGTACTTGAGAGGCGCTTCTGATCAAGCCCCAGCAGCGGCGATACGCTGTCGGGGAGCCTCAAGAGTGTACTTGAGAGGCGCTTCTGATCAAGCCCCAGCAGGCGCTCATGCTCGACACGCTCGACGCCCAGTGTACTTGAGAGGCGCTTCTGATCAAGCCCCAGCGTCGGCCCCGTTCGGCCGGCCGTCGCCGCCAGTGTACTTGAGAGGCGCTTCTGATCAAGCCCCAGCGTGAACAACATCCTGCGCGAGTGCAACGAAGTGTACTTGAGAGGCGCTTCTGATCAAGCCCCAGCGCCCAGCAGTTGCACGGTGCCATCCTGCACAGTGTACTTGAGAGGCGCTTCTGATCAAGCCCCAGCGAGCTCCTGCGAGCTCGTCACGTTACTCTCAGTGTACTTGAGAGGCGCTTCTGATCAAGCCCCAGCAGCCGCTGCACTTCGTCGGCGCACCAGCGGAGTGTACTTGAGAGGCGCTTCTGATCAAGCCCCAGCGCCGTCACGATCCTGCATCCTGATCGCCATAGTGTACTTGAGAGGCGCTTCTGATCAAGCCCCAGCCCGACGTCTACGCCGACGTACGCCTTCGCGTAGTGTACTTGAGAGGCGCTTCTGATCAAGCCCCAGCGGCGCGTGCGCCATCAGGTGTCCCAGGTGGAGTGTACTTGAGAGGCGCTTCTGATCAAGCCCCAGCCTGCTTCTCAAACAGCGGCAGCACGCGCTCAGTGTACTTGAGAGGCGCTTCTGATCAAGCCCCAGCCGGGTCCCTGGTGGGGGATATGAACCGCCCCGGGTTCTCCGGAGGCTCCGTCATGTGAGTCCGGCCGCCAGGGCCGGTGCTTCTTGCTATCGATGGTGGCTGTTGCTTCCCAAATAACCGCCTGGCGCGCGCCGTTCCATGAAAAGCGAATTGCTCCGGGATCGACGGGCAGGCCGTTGTCGATCCCCGTGCGGTTCGATTCTTGACTGGTGACGCAACTGGCTGACATGTGCTAGGTTGCGCGCATGTCACAGTCATTCTGGAGCATCGTCGTGGCCGCGGGCGGCGGCAGCCGCCTGGGCGGGACGCCGAAGCAGTACCGGCTGCTTGCGGGCCGGCCGCTCCTGGTCTGGTCCCTGGCCACCTTCGCGGCCCATGCCGATAGAGAACGACTCGTCCTCGTGGTGCCGCCGGGCGACGAGGAGCGCGCCGCCGCCCTCGTCAGCGGGTACACGGGACTGACGCCCCGTGTGGTAGCGGGCGGTGCCACCCGCCAGGTCTCCGTGGCGGCCGGCCTGTCCGCCATCGACGAGCAAGACGGCTATGTGGCCGTCCACGACGCCGCGCGGCCCCTGTTCGACGGGCGCATCCTGGCCGACTGGCGCGCGAAGCTCGCCGATCTGGGGGACAGCGCCGCCCTAGTGCCCGTCCTGCCCGCCGCCGACACGATGCTCGAGACCGACGGCGACGCCGTCCGCGCCACGGCGCCCCGCGAGCGCCTGGCCGCCGCCCAGACGCCCCAGCTCTTCTCCCTCGCCCTGCTGCGGCGCGCCCACGCGGCAGCCGCCGAGCGCGGCGAGACCGACGCCACGGACGACGCGAGCCTGGTCCTGGCCGCGGGCGGTCAGGTGCGCACCGTCGCGGGGTTCTCCCTGAACTTCAAGATCACCACCCGCGCCGACCTGGCCCGCGCCGAGGCGCTGCTGGGCGGCGCCCCCGCCCCGGCCGCCCCCCCGCCGGCCGCCGCCGCCCGCACGGGCATCGGCTACGACGTGCACCGCTTCGATGCCGCGCGCCCCCTGGTGCTCGGCGGCGTCGTCATCCCCGACGCCGATGGCCTGGCCGGCCACAGCGACGCCGACGCCCTCGCCCACGCCGTCATGGACGCCCTGCTGGGCGCCGCCGGCCTGGGGGACATCGGCACGCACTTCCCCGACACGGATCCGGCCTACGCCGGCGCCGACAGCATGGACCTGCTGGCCGAGGTGCTGGCGAAGCTGCGCGGGGCGGGCCTCGCGCCGGCCCACGTGGACGCGACAATCATTGCCGAGAGACCGCGGCTGGCGCCGCATGTCGAGGCCATCCGCGAGCGGCTGGCGGCGGCCCTGGGCCTGCCGGCAGGTAGCGTCAACGTCAAGGCCACCACGCACGAGGGCCTCGGCGCCCTGGGCCGCGGCGAGGGCCTGGCGGCCCTGGCCGTGGCCACCCTGGCGCCGGCGGAGCGGCCGCAGGCGAAAAGAGAGATCGCGGAATCCGACGCGGAGCCACCATCATGAGTGACACCCCCGTGCGCGTGCGCTTCGCGCCCAGCCCCACCGGGTCCGACGCCGGCAGCCTACACGTGGGCGGCGCCCGCACGGCCCTGTTCAACTGGCTCTTCGCGCGCCAGACGGGCGGCGCCTTCGTCCTGCGCATCGAGGACACGGACGTCAAGCGCTCCACCATCGCCAGCGAGGACTCCCTCATGGACGGCCTGCGCTGGCTGGGCCTGGACTGGGACGAGGGCCCGGACATCGGCGGCCCCTGCGGGCCCTACCGCCAGAGCGAGCGCCTCTACCTCTACCACGAGACGGCGCAGGCCCTGATGGAGCGGGGCCTGGCCTATCCCTGCTTCTGCCGCGAGGAGGACCTCGAGGCCAAGCGCGAGCGGGCCATGGCCGAGGGCCGCCCGCCGCGCTACGACGGCGCCTGCGCCCGCATCGATCCCCCGGTCGCCGCCATGCGCGCCGAGAGCGAGCCCCACAGCGTGCGCTTCCGCGTGCCGGAGCGCGAGGTGCAGGTGCCGGACCTGCTGCGCGGCGAGGTGGTCTTCGGCGTCGAGGCCGTGGGGGACTTCATCCTGCTCAGGCCCGACGGCATGCCCGTCTACAACTTCGCCTGCGTGGTGGACGACGCCGCGATGGAGATCACCCACGTCCTGCGCGGCGAGGACCACCTGCCCAACAGCCTGCGCCAGGTGCTGCTCTACGAGGCCCTCGGCCTGCCGGTGCCCGTCCTCGTCCACGTGTCCATGATCCTGGGCGCCGACCGCACCAAGCTGAGCAAGCGCCACGGCGCCCTGTCCATCGACCACTACCGGGCGCAGGGCTACCCGCCCGAGGCGCTGATCAACTACCTGGCCCTGCTGGGCTGGAACCCCGGCGACGGGCGCGAGGCCATGAGCCGCGAGGAGCTGGTGGCGGCCTTCAGCCTGGAGCGCCTGGTGCGCTCGCCGGCCATCTTCGATCCCGACAAGCTGGACTGGCTGGCGGGCCTCAAGATCCGCCAGGCCGGCCCCGAGGCCCTGCTGGAAGCGTCGCGGCGCTACCTGCCCGACGAGACCGACGCCCGCCGCCTGCGCATGATCGCGGCCGTCATCGATCACCTGCGCTGCGCGGCCGACCTGCCCGAGGAGCTGCAACTCCTGCGCGGGGAGCGGCCCGAGCTGACTCCCGAGGCGCAGCGCTGGCTGGAGAACCGCGAGCTGCTGCAGCTCGTGACGAACCTCCTGGCCCAGCCCCTCTACGGCGACGGGGCGGCCGCCGCCGGCCTGCCGGCTGGCGCCCTGACGGCCGACGAGTTCACGCGCGCGGTCAAGGAGGCCGGCCGGGACCTCGACTTGAAGGGCAAGCGCCTGTTCATGCCCCTGCGCGTGGCCCTCACCGGCGTGGACCAGGGGCCCGAGCTGGCGGCCATCGCCGAGATCCTGGGCCGCGAGGAGGTGCTGGCCCGCCTGCGCTACTCGACCCAGGAAGGATGACGTGGCCCACGACCTGTGCCCCTGGCGCATGGCCTACCTCTTCGACAACTGGCTGCGCCGCTGGATCCAGCGGCCCGAGCGCATGCTGGCGCCCTGGGTGAAGCCCGGCATGACCGTGGCCGACGTGGGCTGCGGCATGGGCGTCTGCTCCATCGCCATGGCGCGCCTGGTGGGGGACGCGGGCCGCGTCCTGGCCGTGGATCTGCAGCCCGAGATCCTGCGCGTCCTCGAGGGGCGCGCCCGGCGGCGGGCAGTGGCCCACCGCATCGAGACCCGGGTCTGCGCGCCCGACCGCCTGGGCCTGAAGGAGCCCCTGGACTTCGTCCTGGCCTTCTGGATGGTGCACGAGACGCCGGACATGGCCGGGCTCTTCGTCGAGATCGCCGACCACCTGAAGCCGGGCCGCTTCTTCCTGGTGGCCGAGCCCAAGATCCACGTGGGCGATCGCGAGCTGGCCGAGACCATGGACCTGGCGGGCCGCGCCGGCCTGGAGCTGGCCGGGCGGCCGCCCGTCCGCCTGAGTCACGCGTTGTTGTTCGTCAAGCCCGCGCCCGGCGCGGGCGAGGGAGGTGATCCGTGAAGCTGCCCTTCTACCACATCGACGCCTTCACCGGCCGCGTCTTCGCCGGCAATCCGGCCGGCGTCGCCCTGCTGGAGAAGCCCCTGCCCGACGAGGCGCTGCTGGCCATCGCCGCCGAGAACAACCTCTCCGAGACGGCCTTCCTGCTGCGGGACAAGGGCGTGAACGACCTGCGCTGGTTCACGCCCACGGTGGAGGTGGACCTGTGCGGCCACGGCACCCTGGCCACGGCCTTCGTCGTCTTCGAGCGCGGCGAGGCGGCGGGCGACCTCGTCGAGTTCATGACGAAGAGCGGCCCCGTGGCCGTGCGCCGCGTGGGCGAGCTGTACGAGCTGGACTTCCCCGCGCGGCCTGCCGAGCCCCGCGCGGCCCTGCCCGAACTGGCGGCGGCCCTGGGCGCCGAGCCCGCGGAGCTGCACGCGTCGCGCGACCTGCTGGCCGTCTTCGACACCGAGGCGGTCGTGCGCGGTCTGGCCCCCGACTTCGCCAAGCTGGCCGCCGTGGAGACCTTCGCCGTCATCGTCACGGCGCCTGGCGACGGCGTGGACTTCGTCTCGCGCGTCTTCGCGCCGCGGGCGGGCATCGACGAGGACCCCGTCACCGGCTCGACCCACTGCACGCTGACGCCCTACTGGGCGCAGCGCCTGCGCAAGCCGCGCCTGACGGCGCGCCAGGTGTCGGCGCGCGGCGGCGAGCTGTTCCTGGAGAGCCGGGGTGACCGCGTCGGCATCGCCGGCCGGGCCGTGTCCTACCTGCAGGGCAACATCGAGGTGCCCGGCTGACATCCGGCCGCGCGGCGTAGTATAAAGGACGGGGTCGTAGGCTCACCGGAACGCACTTCCAGCGGAAGGAATGAACTCGATGGGCTTTGCCGAGCTTGTCAGCCAGGTGAACAGCTGGGTGTGGGGCTACTTCATGATGTTCGTGCTCGTGGGGACGGGCATCTACCTGACGATCCGCCTGCGCTTCATCCAGGTTCGGCTCTTCCGCCATGCCTGGTCGCTCATCTCGGGTCGCTGGGACGATCCCAAGGACCGCGGCGAGACGACCCACCTCCAGGCCCTCTCGACGGCGCTCTCGGCCACGATCGGCACCGGCAACATCGCCGGCGTGGCGACCGGTCTCGTCGCCGGCGGCCCGGGCGCCGTCTTCTGGATGTGGATCACCGCGCTGTTCGGCATGTGCACGAAGGGCGTGGGGGCGATGCTGTCGCTGCGCTTCCGGGAGATCGACGACGCCGGCGTCGTCGCCGGCGGGCCGATGTACTACCTGCGCAGCGGCCTCCGCGCGCCGTGGTTGGGCTGGATCTTCGCGCTCTGCACCGCGGTGGCGGCCTTCGGCATCGGGAACATGGTGCAGTCGAACTCGGTGGCGGATCCGCTCTCCGGCTACTTCGGCACCGCCACCGGCTTCGAGATCGGCGGCGTCGGGTACGTCGCCTGGTCGAAGCTGGTCATCGGGCTCGTGCTCGCCGTCCTGGTCGGGATCGTGATCATCGGCGGCGTGCGCCGTATCGCCCGCGTCGCGGAGAAGATCGTCCCGCTCATGGCCGTGCTCTACCTGCTCGCGGCGATCATCATCATAATCCTGCGCATCGACGCCGTGCCGGCGGCCTTCGCGGCGATCTTCAAGGGAGCCTTCTCCGCCACCTCGGTCGGGGGCGGCGTGCTCGGCTACACGGTCGCCCAGGCGATGCGCTTCGGTGTGGAGAAGGGCCTCTTCTCCAACGAGGCCGGTCTCGGCTCGGCCTCCATCGCCCACGCCTCGGCCAGGACCAAGGAGCCCGTGCGCGAGGGGCTGGTCTCGATGCTGGGGCCGTTCATCGACACGATCACGATCTGCACGGTCACGGCGCTGGTGATCCTCACCAGCGGCCTGCTCGGCGTGAGCGCCAACGACGGCGCGGCGCTGTCGGCCGAGGCGTTCGAGACCGGCGCCCCCGGCGTGGGAATGCACCTCGTCTCGGTCGGGCTCATCTTCTTCGCCTTCACGACGATGATCGGCTGGAGCTACTACGGGGACCGGTCGGTCTACTACCTCTTCGGCCATCGCGGCGACGGGGCGGTGCGCGCCTACCGCTGGCTCTACGTGCTGCTCATCCCGGTCGGCGCGACGATCGAGCTCAAGCTCGTCTGGAACATCGCGGGGATCTTCAACGGTCTGATGGCCTTCCCCAACCTGGTGGCGCTGATCGGGCTCTCGGGCGTCCTGGCGCGCATGGTGCGCGACTACGACGACCGCCTCCCGACCATGGAGCCCTACCGCAAGGGCCACGACCTGTGGTTCCTCACCATGTGGCGCAGGAAGCGGAAGTAAGCGCGGATCCGCCGGCGCCGGAGACCGATCCCGCTATAAAAAACGGGTCCGCGCTGAAGAGCGCAGACCCGTGCGCAGAGCGGAACATCACGATCAGTACAGGGCCTTGATCGCGCTCCAGTTGCTGGACTCCACGGCGACCGACAACAGCCGGTAGATCGCCTCGTCGAAGTACTGGAAGCCGGAGAGCGTGTCGTCCATCGTCAGCGTGATGGACGTGAAGGCCTCGGACGCATCGGCGATGATGCCCACGAAGTTCTGCGTGTAGTCGGGCTGACCCCCGGGGACGTAGAGAAGCGTTCCCGAGGACGTCCCCGTGTCGTAGGTGATCGTCGCCGGGTCGGTGATGTTGCTGGCGAAGTCAATGATGGTGATGCCGAACATCCTCACGCTCTCGCCCGCGCCGGCGAAGTTCGAGAAGGTCAGCGTGTAGCTGGTGCCAGGGTAGATGGAGTGCGTGAAGACGGTGCGCGTGCCGTCGGCGACCCCCGGACCACCTGCATCTTCGATGATCTCGAACAGGTTAAGGCCCGTGAACGCGAGGTCGAAGTGGCCGCTCAGATCACCCGCGAGAATCGGTGAGGATCCCGAATAGTCTGTGCCTTCGACGAGCCCATGCGTTTCGAAGCCATAAGTCGTGACGGTGCCGGCAGCGGTCCGGAACGCGGCCTCGTCGTTGTAGACCACCGGAGCGGACAGGGCCGCCGCGCTGATGGCAAGGATGGCGACGACCAGTGCAGTTGTGCAGCAACAACGTTTCATCGGAACGACCTCCTTCTCAGTGATGTGCCGACAGATGCTGTGCCCACGATGCCGACTGCGAAACCTGCTGCCTTTGAAGGGGACGCTGTTAGAAATCCCTAACTCCATGCGAGGAATCGGAGCCCGCTTGCGTTTTTAAACGGCTATCAAGATACCACATTCCGTACTGTGGCTGGGGAATATTCTCCCCATCAGAGTTTTTTCCCCATAGCGGGTGTCTTGCCGCAGAGTCGGCCGGCTCCGTCGCGTAACTATTCCACTGGGATTTCGAGAAGAAGCACGGGCGCGAGGAAGGCACGGCTCAAACCCGGCTTCAGAGACTCTTTTGCCTCTGCGGCGACGGCCTCGCCGCGCGCGTGACGGATCGCGAGATCCGCCGCCTCGGCGAGGCCGGCGGGAAGCCGTTCCGGGCGTGGGTAGCCGCGCAGGTCACCGGCGAGGGTTTCCAGCTCGCGCGCATCGCCGCTGGCAGCCCACCGGGCGACCTCGGCGAAGTAGCGCAGAACGAATTCCCACTCCGGAGGCTGATCGGGCGCGAGCGCGTGGTCCCGGTAGGCGTCAGCCGCGGCGAGGAAGGACCTCCGGGCTTCGGCGGCGCGGCCGCGTCGCCGGTACTCGAATCCGAGGGTCAGGCGGGCGAGGCCGGTGAACCAAGCCCGGTCGGATTCGGGGCAGCCCTCGATGAGCCGCCGGGCGGCGAGATCCAGCTCCTGTTGGTCATGAGTGAAGGCGCCGATCCAGCAACGCAGGCCCCATGCTCCCCAGTGCCAGTATGAATCCTCCGGGGCGTGGTCGATACAGGCCGTGGCGCCACGCCGGGCTTCGTCATAGTCGCCGCAGTCGAAGGCCACATAGGCGGCGCGATAGGCGGCGTGGAGGGCGTCGGAATTCATCGGCGGGCCAGTCCTCGTGTTCCATCACGGAGAAGACGAAAGCCTGGTCGCAGAGTAGGCGGAGACCGCGGTGTTTATCAAGGCGGTGACATGCGGTAAAATGGTGTCGATCTCGGTGCGGGCCGGACTAATGAGACGAGGTAGCATGTCACGCCTGTCCACCATCTTGGTGCTCTCGATCGCGCTGGCGGCGCCGGCCGCCGCCCGTCCGACCCTGTCCGGACCGCTGGCCGGCACGCTCGCCGCCGGCCAGTACGACGTCACGGGCGACATCTGGGTCGCCGCGGCGGACACGCTGCGGATCCTGGCGCCGTCGGATCTGGCCTTCACCGCCGGCACATCCTTCGAGATCAACGGCCGGCTGACGGCCACCGGCGCGCCCGGGGACTCCATCCGCTTTGCCGGCGCTTCCTGGGAAGGCCTGCGTTTCTTCGAGGCCGCGGGCCACAGCCGACTCGCGTACTGCCGGATCTCGGGCGCGACGCTGTCGGCGATCTTCTGCCGCAACTCGGCCCTGGACCTCGCGCACGTCGAGCTGTCGGCCAACGCGGGCGGCATGACCGGCGGCCTGCGCGCCTACCAGGCCGACCTGACGCTGGCCGGCTGCCGGATAGTCTTCAACACGAACAGCTCCGCGATCTCCGGCAGCGGCGGCGTCCACATCACCGACACCGACGCCCTGATCGAGGACTGCGCGATCGAGAACAACACGGCGCCCGGCACGGGCACTTCGGGCGGCCTGTACGCCAGCGGCGGCCAGGTCGTCATCCGCCGCTGCACGATGAGTGACAACCTGGGCAGCGGATTCGGCGGCGGGCTGGCGCTGATGAACTGCGCGGGGCCGCGCGTCGCGAACTGCGTCATCGCCGGCAACGAGAACGGCAGCTCCGGCGGCGTGCATGTCTTCGGCTGCACGGACGCGCGCCTGGACAGCTGCACCATCGCGGGCAACCAGTCCCATGCGGGCGGCGGCATCCGCTGCGAGCAGAGCGACTTGACGCTGACGCGCTGCCTCGTCACCGGCAACACCTGCCTGTCCCACTGGTACAGCCCGGGCTGGGGCGGCGGCATCCTGGCCCAGGACGACGCGCGCCTGGCGCTGCACTACTGCACGGTGGCCGACAACGTCGCCCTGCCCTGGCTGGAGTTCCCGCCCACGGGCAACGGCATCTGCGTCGGCTACCTGGCGGCGACGGAGCCGAACCTGGAGCTGCGGGGCTGCATCCTCGCGGGTAATCGCGGCGAAGGCGGCGGGGGTCTCTACGCCCAGGACGCCTCGGTCGTGGCGCAGATCACCTACGGCGACTTCTGGGACAACGAGGGCGGCGACTTCGCGGGCACGCCCCTGGATCCGGCGCTCGGTGTCATCTGCGGGGTCAACGCCAACGGCGATCCCTGCGACGCCTACGCCAACATCTTCGCCGATCCGCTTTTCGCGATCGGCCCGGCAGACGACTACCACCTGGCGCCGGCATCGCCCTGCATCGACGCCGGCGATCCCGCCGATCCATGCGATCCCGACGGCACCACGGCCGACCAGGGCGCCCGCTCCTTCGATCAGACGACCGCCGCGCCGGCGCCGGCTACTGCCGCGCCGGCCCCCGTCCTGCTGCCGGCCTGGCCGAACCCCTTCAACCCGGCGGTGCGCATCGCCTTCGACCTGCCGCGTCCGGCACGCGTGAGACTGACCGTCCACGACGCGGCGGGCCGCCTGCTGCGCACGCTGGCGACGGGGCCGCGGGCGGCGGGCCGGCACGAGGTCGTCTGGGACGGCCGCGACGCGGGCGGCACGCCGGTCGCCTCCGGCGTCTACCTCTGCCGCCTGGAAGCCGGCGGCCAAGGCGCTGCCGGCAAGCTGACGCTGCTCAAGTGATCCGGCGGATCGAGCGGGCCGATGATGCGCCGGGCCTCGACCCGCGGCGCCCTGCCTGATCCCTCATTTCGACCGGATGGTGGGCTCCCCTGTAACATATTCGACATATTTTGTGGTAACATTGAAACGATGGATCCATGCGGTGTGCTGGATTCGGCGCCACCATCAGCTCCAGGAGGCGGATCATGGGATTCTCGACCCTCTCCCTGCGGCGCGCATCGCTGGCGCTGGCCCTTCTGATCCCCGCGGCGGTCGCGGGCGCCGGCCAGGCGACCGCGCGCAAGCCGTGGCCCGGCGCGCCGGGCGTCGCCGTCCCGGGCGAGGTGGTGATCCAGGCCAGCTACCTGCCCGATGGCGAACCGCTGGCTCCGCGGTGGCAGAACAACGACGTCCTCGTCGCCGGGAACGAGTGGGGCGATGTTGATCCGAGCCTGGCCTGCCTCGAGGACGGCACCCTCATGGCGGCGGTCGAGCACGACGGCACCGAGGACAGGCGCGTCCGCATCTACCGTTCCGTCGACGGCGGCGAGAGCTGGTACCACTGGTACGACATCTCGCCCGTCGAGGACGCCACCGAGCTCTCCCTGGCCGCCGCCGAGGGCACGGAGAACTGGCTGTTGCTGGCCCTCCGCTACGGGCCAAGCATCATCGTGGTCTTCAGGATCGATCTCGACGACCCGGCCACCTGGGATTGCTACAACGCCGCCTACCACGCGGGCGGTGTGGCCAATCCCCGCCTGGTCACGGACAGCAGCGAGTACAGCTACTGGTATCCCTATGTGGTCTACAACTACTACGTGTCCGACCACTGGCATCTCGGCTTCACCCGGTCCACCGACTACGGCGTCACCTGGTCGCCGGCGACGGAGCTGCACGAGTACTGCGGCCCGCCGGGGCCCTACCAGTACGACGGCGGCGCGGGCCACCCCGACATCGACTACGGCTCCGGCATGCTCCACGTGGCCTACGACGACTACGCGCCCGCCTGCACGGTCGACAGCAAGGAGGTCTACGTGCGCTCCAGCAACGACCTCGGCGGCAGCTGGAGCTCGTACGCGCAGCTCACCAGCGACGAGGACGACGAGTTCGACCCGGCCGTCGGCGTCGTGAAGGGCCTGCCCGGCGCGGAGACCGTCGTGGTGGCCTACACGCGGCTGTGGGACGGCACCGATCACGACGTCTGGTGCAGCTATTCCCAGGATCACGGCGCGTCCTGGCTCGTCGGCGGCTTCTGCGTGGCCTGCGGCAGCGCGCAACAAGAAAGGAGTCCCGTGCTCGCGACGAGCGTGGACCAGGGCCTGTTCCACCTGGCCTACTGGGTGGACTACGGCATCGGCTACCGGTGGGCCGACCACCTGGCGCCGACGGTCTGGAGCCCGGAGCAGCGGGTCAACTACGGCAGCTTCGCCAGCGGCACCCATCTCCGGCCGGACGTCACCGTCAATCCCACGCAGGCCGCCGCCAGCGAGGCCGGCATCGCCTGGACCGACGTGCGCGAGGGCACGGCAGACGTCTACTTCGACGCGCCCGTCACCATCGGCCTGGGCGACATCGTCATCGATACCGATCCCGACATGCTGGACGCCCCCTGGGAGCTCTTCGGCCCCGGCTCCTACTACCTGGCCGGCAGCGGCGACGCGGTCCTGGCGGACATGGCCGACGGCGACTACAGCCTGGTCTGGGGGAACGTCCCCGACTGGGGCGCGCCGCTTCCCAATCCGGCCGCCGGCAACCTGGTGGAGGGCCAGACCCTGACCTTCAGCGGCACCTATCTCCGCTTCGCGCCGCGCATCATCGGGATCCCCGACGTCGGCAACGACCAGGGCCGCTACGTTCGGCTGTACTGGGAGGGCTCGGGCTACGATGCGCCGGGGACGGCGATCGACATCGCCGGCTACGGCGTCTACCGGCGGCAGGACGGCTTCAAGGCGCCGTCGGCGCCCGGTGCCGGGCCGGCGCCGGCCTCGCGCGCGGCGGATGATCAGGCGCTGCCGGCGCCGAGCAGCGACGGGCGGATGGAGGGCTGGGACACCGTGGGCTGGATCTCGGCCCACGGCGAGGGCATCTACCAGTTCGTCTCCCCGACCCTCTGCGACTCCACCGCGGATGCCGGCGTCTGCTGGTCGGTCTTCTTCGTCCGGGCCACCACGCCGGATCCCTTCACCTTCTTCGACTCGGAGCCGGACAGCGGCTACTCGATCGACAACCTCTTCCCCAGCGCGCCCCTCAACCCGCGCCTGGCGGGCCCCGACCTGCTGGCCTGGGACATGATCCCCGATCCCGACCTCGACTACTTCAGCGTCTACGCGTCCGACACGGAGACCTTCGACAGCTACGATCTCCTGGGCACCACGATCGACCTGATGCTGGACGTGGCCGGCTCGGAGGGGCGCTACCTGGCGGTGACCGCCAAGGACTTCGCGGGCAACGAGAGCGGACTGTCCATCGTTCTCTACAACGGGACGGGCGTGGGCGACGCGCCGCCGGCACGCTTCGCCCTGGCGCAGAACGTCCCCAATCCCTTCAACCCGGCCACCGAGATCCGCTTCGAGCTGCCCCGCCCGGCCGCGGTCGATCTCGTCATCCTCGACCTGGGGGGGCGCGTGGTGAGGACGCTGCTCGACGGCGTGGATCATCCCGAGGGTCGCCACGGGATCGTCTGGGACGGCCGCGACGATGCCGGGCGGCCGGCGGCCTCGGGCGTCTACTTCTACCGGCTGGGGGCGGGGCCCTTCTCCCAGGCGCGGAAGATGACCCTGCTCAAGTGACCGGACCGGCCGGCGGCCGGAGCGCGGCCGGCAGGCTGACGCGGCTCAAGTGACCCGGCGGTGATCAGGCGCGGCGCCGCGCGTGCTCGCGGCCGATGCGCCGGATGCTCTTCCAGTGGAGCAGCTCGTGCCGCACCAGGCGCCGCAGCACCTTGCGGACCGACCACGCCTCGACGCCCCGCGAGACGCGCGCGCGGTCGGCCGTGGCGCGCAGCCCGTCGAGGAAGCGGAGCGTCTCCTTGCGGTGCGCCGGCAGGAAGTCCTCCCAGTCGCCGCCGGGCGGGGCCGGCGCGAGGCGGCGCTCGTAGCCGATGGCCGGCAGGTAGTAGCCGGTCTCCGTGTTGGCGACGTGGGCCAGGATCGCGCGGACGGTCCGCCAGCTCGCCCAGCCGGCGAAGTCGCGGTAGGGGGGATCCCAGTCGAGGGCGGCCGCCGGCAGCGCGCGCACCGTCGCGAGCAGGTCTTCGCGTGACGCCGCGAGGAGGCGGACCGTCCGGTCCAGCTCGCCGATGGAACAGGGCTCCGCGTCCCGCGCGAACAGGACCTCGTCGCCGCGCATGCGCTCGACGACCTCGACGGCGTGGCCCGCCGCGGGGACGGGCAGGCCGTGCCGGGCCAGCCAGGCGCGGTGCTCGTCGAGCTTCGCCGGCACGCGGGCGATCACCTCGCGCTCGGTGGGCGCCCACGTGGCGAAGCCGGGCAGGTCGAGGCACCAGGCGGTGAAGCCCGACTCGTTGCCGACCGCCTCGTGGAGCCAGATGCGCGTGGCCGCCATCCGCCCGCCGGGTGGCGGTGTCTTCCCCGCCGTCATCGCGCCCGCACCACGCGCAGTCCGACCACACGCTTGCCGAGCATGGCGCCGGCCAGCCCCTCCAGCAGGTCGACGAGGAGGGCCAGGAAGCGCGGCCAGAGGCCGGCGAAGCGGGGAGTGCGGTTCATCGGATCACCCTCACAGGTTCAACCAGTTGATGAACGTGTGCAGGAGCCCGGGCGCGATGATGCTCCGGGTACGCAGCATCACGAAACCCAGAAAGAGGCTGATGGGAACGAGCGAGGCGGCGCCGAGCAGGGCACTCCCGCCGCTCGTCCCCAGGGTGGCGACGCGGTGGCCGGCGTGCGCCATGGCCATGAGGACGGACGCGACGATCCAGCCCGGCTGCGTGCCCAGCCAGCCGACCAGGCGCGTCTGCAGGTAGCCGCGGAAGGCGAACTCCTCGGCGAATCCGACGACGGCGAACTGCAGCAGGGACCAGGAGCCGGCGAGACGGACCGGGGCGCCAGAGCCGCCGCTGCGAGCCGCGAGGAACCAGCAGGCGAAGGCCGCCGCGACGAGAAATGCGCTCACCACCAGGGAACGACCGAGGTTGCGCGTCGAGACGCCCGCGGACGCGAAGGGCTCCCGCCGCCAGCGCATGACGAGCAGGACGGGGACCACCACGACGAGCGCCACGAATAACTGGCCGACCACATCCCCCGGGCCGGCGGGCGCGGCTTCCCGCGACTCCTGATGGCGAGCGGGCTCGCCGCCGGCGAGGGCGAACAGGAGCCCGATGACGAGGACCCACCCGAGCCCGACCGCGAGGAGCGACCACAGGGCGGCCGCGCGGGGAGCGGGAAGCGGATGGGTGATCCGCCGGAAGCGAAGCAGCCGCGCGAGGAGCGCGACGAGGGCGCCGAGGGCGGCGAGGACCGCGCACTGGAGGAGCAGGCCGGCCCAGGAGTCGGCTTCGATCATCGGTACTCCCCGCCGCGATTCACGCGTGGGTCCGCCGCGGGCGCGGCGGACGGCGACTCAGGCGGCGGCTCACGTCCAGAACCAGACGGCGAGGACCACGAACACCACGAGCGCCACGTTCAGGGGCACCACGTAGTGATAGAACAGGGGCCCGACGCGGCCGGTCTCCGCGCGCGTCGCCGCGGCGTACTCGTGCAGGTACCTCAGGATCATCAGGCGCAGCCACACGAAGCTGACGGAAACGCCCCGCCGGTGCAGGTCGTGGGCGATCAGCACGGCCGCCACGACGGCCCAGACGACGCAGGCGAATCCCAGCGCGATCAGGATTCCCATGATGGTTTCACCTTTCTGCTCAACCGGCTCCCCGGCGCATGGCCGCCAGCATCGAGACGATCAGGAGCGCGGTGCTCGCCACCGTGACGAGCCAGAGGCCGCGGTGCAGCCTAAACATGGGAAGGCCCATGAGCAGGATCGATCCGAAGAACAACACCAGGTACGGCGCAAGGATCCCGTTGCGCGCGGGTGAACGGAACTCGACCGGCCGGAGGTAGTCGACGGCGAGCATCAGGGCGATGAAGGCCAGGTAGGCGGCGGGGCCGCTCCACTGCCGCCAGCCCGCCCCCGCGCGGACGAACGCGACGAGGGCGAGGGCCGCCGGCGCCGCGAGCGCGATCATCAAGTAGCCGAGCGCGTGGTTGACCGCCATGCTGCCGGCGGGGATCCGCGAGAGGAATCCCGCCGACTGGAGAAGGTTGACCGCGTTGACCACGGCCCAGACGACCACCGCCGCCCACCATGGGCCCTGGACCGCCCGCGTCGCCATGCGCGCGCCTCCCGCCCGTCGGATTCCCGACGATTGTCCCCGACGGCCGGCGCCGCGTCAAGCCGGCCATCGGCCGGCGCCGCGTCACGCCGCGCGCTTGAAGATGACCGCCAGCAGGGCCGTCGCCGCCGGGAAGGCGATCGCCCAGACGCCCAGGCTGGCGATGACCGCCGCGTGCAGGGGGTCGCCGGTCGCAACGTAACCGGCGAACCCGGCGGCGCACGCGACTGCGTTGACGCCGAAGCACCAGCGGATCGCCCGCTCGAGGCCGCCGGCGCCGAGGGCCGGCAGGCTGAACAGCGCCGCCAGGCTCATGAGCGTGTAACCGACGGACTCGAGCGCCCAGAAGGCCGAGCCGGGCGCGAAATCCATGGCGAGCCACGCGTAGCCGCCGGGATCGTGCCGGACGACGGTGAGCTGCAGGGCGTAGTTCCAGGACAGCAGGGCCGCGTAGACGACAGCGAAGGAGAGTCCGATCCGGCTCCAGATCCGCTTCGCTGCGGGGGCCTGGTCGTGGACGGCCGCCATGAGCGCGACGAAGGTGAGGGCCAGCAGGAGGGACGCCCCCACGGCGACAGACCGCGTCGGGGCGCCGGCCGCGCCCAGGGCGATGGCGATGTCGAAGAGGACGATCCACGCGGTCGTCAGGATTGCCGACCAGAGGCCGATCCGGCGGCCGGCGGGCGAACGGGTTCCACTCATCGGATGTTCCTCGTCGTGCGCCTCGCGTCCCGCGCTCCGCGATCAGCGGATTCAGGGAAAGGCATCGATGAACCGCGGCGGTTCCGTCAAGCCTTCGAAGCGGCCGCCCGGGACCCGCCGAGCAGGTTATACAGCCACGCGAGGAGCGCCCCGCCGATGAAGCCGTCGACGAGCGCCCAGACGAGTCCGATGAGGCTTCCGATCGGCGTCACCGTGTAGCCGCGATAGAGCCGGCCGAGGAACAGCGAGCCGGACGATGCGCCGTCGAACAGGATGATCCACCACGTCGCCAGGAAGAGCCCCACACCCCACAGCAGACCGCAGGCCAGGGCGAATGCCCGCACGTTGAGTCGCATTGCTGACTCCTTTTTCAATCGATCCGTCAAGCGGGGAGTATCCGGAACCGGCCGTTCTTTTTCTAGTGGAATTCCTGCACCAGCTCGCCGAGCGCGGCGTAGGCCTCCCTCTCGTCCGCGGCGATGCGGGCGAAGCAGGCGGCCGCGTCCTTCAGGCGCTTTTCCCCGAGCGCGCCGGCCAGATCGGGGATGACTCCCATCGCGCCGCGCAGCCGGCCGATCGCCGCGGACAGGTCCAGCCCGGTGGCCGCGGCGGCCTCCTCCAGGAACGCGACGTAGAGATCGCGGCCGGCGGTCAGGTGATCCCCCTCCAGGTCGGGGGGAGAGTTCAGGTACTCGCGGACCTGCCGCAGGCACGCGCCGGCGGTCTTCTCACCCAGCTCGCGCGGCCAGCCCGCGATCTCGCGCGCGATCTTCTCCATGGCCGGGATTCCAACCATGCTCACCGGCGGCTCGAGCATCGCGCGGCACTCCTCGGCGAGGGATCGCGTGACGAGCTCACCGGTGGGCGCGATCTTCGCTGGCACGTCCAGGATCGCCAGGCGGTTCTTCTTGCCCAGGCCGGGGACGTCCACGTTCCAGGCCGGCTCCAGGTCGGCCAGCGGGATGGCCTGGACCCCGTCGTGATCCGTGTCGAGGACGTGGGCGTTTCCGTCGTCGTGGCCGATCAGCAGCACGTAGTGGATCGGGATGTGCCGCCGGTGGTAGAGCGCCTGGTAGAAGGGCAGGTGGTACATGTCCAGCGGGCCGATGACGGGGGGCGTGCCGGCGTCCACGGCCTCCCGGGCCTTGCCCCAGGCGAACGCGAAGCTGCGGTTCTCCACCTCGGAGTACCCGGCGCCGAGCAGCTCGGCGAGGTACTTCTGCTGCCTGGGGCCGGCGTTCCCCCAGTACACCTGGCGCGGCGGGTCGGCGGACTTGAAGCGGAGGTAGGCGAACCCGCCGCCCAGGCCCAGGCCGTACACGAACTCGTTCGACCAGTCCCGGCCGGCGCGCCAGTGGATCAGGTCGCGGATGCCGTTGACGGGGCACATGCCGCGGGCTTTCCGGTGCGGGATCGTCGTCTTCATGGTGTCGCCTCCTCCGGGATGACGTACTCCAGGTGGATGTCGTCAGGCTCCCGTTCGAAGAGCGCCGCGTCGATCTCGCCGGTCGCGCGGCAGCCCAGGTGCAGGTAGAAGTGGACGGTGTTCTCGGACGGCGTTGCCGAGACGTACAGGCGCCGCGCTCCGAGCTCCCGCGCCCTCGCCGCCGTCAGGTCGAAGAGCCGGCGCCCGAGGCCCGCCTGCCGGTGCTTGCGGCTCACATGGAGGAACGTGAGCTGGAGCTGGTCCCCGGCGCGGCCGATGAAGCGGCTCTCGAGGACCGCCACGCCGACGAGCCTGCCGTCCTCAAAGGCGCCGTAGAAGGTGCCACCGCGATCGAAGCAGTCCAGCAGCAGGGGGCCGTAGGCCTCGGCCTCGTCCGGCGGCCAGCCCTTCATGTCGTAGTATTCGGGCTTGAGAACGAGCCTGTCGCCCTCGTGGTGGTAGACGTTCTCGATCACCTCGGCCCGGTCGATCGACCAGATCCGGCCCAGCTCCTCCCGCGCCAGCTCTCTGATGGTCAATGCGAACCCCCTTGTATCAGCATGAGGTGGATCTGCGCGGCCTAACGAGTAGTAACCGGAGCGGCATCTACCGGTAGCGAGCCTCACGTTACCGCAAACAACGTGCGGACAGCATACTGGAAGGCAAGGATCGGCGAAACACCCGTACAGCTGCTTGCTTGACAGCACGGCGGCGGGAGGATACAGCATCGAGTGCCGCCGACCAGCGATCGGTCGCCGCCGAGAAACAGCGCCCCTCCGCTGGCAGCAGGCCCACAGCGAAACGCAGACAGCGGCGAAAGCACCACCCTCCAGTGCCAATCCAGGAGGACCCATGAGCTTCTGGAAACGCCTGTTCGGCATCTGCCGGACCCAGCCGCCCGCCGACGCCGCCTGCTGGCGCCTCGAAGGCGGCGACGTCAGCCTCGACCTCGCACGCGCGCCCGAGCTGGCCGAGCCCGGCGGCGCCGTGCGCCTGGAGGGCGGCGGCCTGCCCGAGCGCGTCCTCGTCGTGCGCGGCCCGGACGGCGTCTTCCACGCCTTCGCCAACCGCTGCACCCACGGCAAGCGCCGCCTGGATCCGGAGCCCGGCCAGCCGCAGGTGCGCTGCTGCAGCGTCGGCCGCTCCCTCTTCGACTACGAGGGCCGCAGGCTCGAGGGCGCGGCCGAGGGGCCGCTGACGGTCTACAAGGTCGTCCGCGAGGACGGCCGCCTGCGCATCGAGCTGGACTAGCGTGCCCGCCTCCCTCGCGCGCTTCGCGGGCGAGCTCGCCGCCCTGGCCGCGGCCGGCCTCTGGGCCGTGGCCACCGAGCTCTACGCCCGCCTGGGCCGGCGCATCCCGCCCCTCGAGCTGAACCTAGTCAAGAACGTCCTGGCGGCGGCCATGATCGCCGCCTTCCTCGCCGCTGGCGGGCGCATCCTCGCGGCCGTGCCCCGCGAGGCCCTCGGCCTGCTGCTCGTCAGCGGCGCCGTGGGCATCGGCCTGGGCGACACGGCCTACTTCGCGTCCCTGGGCCACCTGGGCTCGCGCCGCGCCCTGCTGCTGGGCGTCCTGGCCCCGCCCCTGGCGGCCCTCCTCGCCCTGGCGACCCTGCGCGAGGTCCTGCCGGCCGGCGCCTGGCTGGGAATCGTCGCCGCCGTGGCCGGCGTGACCTGGGTCATCACCGAGCACGAGAGCGCCGACGGCGGCCGGGGCCGCGTGGCCCGCGGCGCCGCCTTCGGTCTGCTGGCCGCGGCCGGCCAGGCCGCGGGCGCCGTCCTCAGCCACGCCGCCCTGGTACGCACGGACGTGGGGCTCTTCCAGAGCGCCCTGCTGCGCCTGCTGGCAGGGATCGCCGGGCTGGTGATCTTCCTGGCCCTGCGCCGGCGACGGGTGTTCGCCTGGTGGCCGGCGGCCGGCCGGCTGCGCCTGACGGGCGTCCTCCTCGTGGTGACCTTCCTCGGCACGGCCCTCTGCCTGGTCCTCCAGCAGGCGGCCCTGCGCCTGAGCAGCGCCGGCGTGGCGCAGACCCTGCTCTCGACGAGCCCCCTGTTCATCCTGCCCATCGCGGCCGGGCTTGGCGAGCGCGTGAGCCCGCGGGCCGTCCTCGGCGCGACGATTGCGCTGGCGGGCGTCGCCCTGCTGTTCTATTACAAGCCCTAGGCGCCGGTCTCCGACCGGCCGCGGGCCGGCGCCGCCAAGGCTGCGAACCGAAGCCGGCCGGACGAGGAGCGCCGCATGCCGAAGATCGTCTGCCTGCTGGCCAGCCCCCGCCGCCACGGCAACGGCGCCACCATCGCCCGGCGCCTGAGCGAAACGGCCGTGGAGCTGGGCGCCGACCTGCGCCTGTTCGCCCTCAACGAGCTGCGCTTCGTCGGCTGCCAGGCCTGCATGGCCTGCAAGACCGGCCTCGAGCACTGCGCCGTCGAGGACGAGCTGACGCCCGTGCTCGAATCGGTCGCCGAAGCCGACGGCGTCGTCCTGGCCTCGCCCGTCTACTTCTCGGACGTCAGCTCCCAGGCCAAGGCCTTCATCGACCGCTGCTACTCCTTCCTCCAGCCCGGCTTCGTCTCCCTGGCGCGCCCCGGCCGCCTGGCGCCCGGCAAGAAGCTGGTGATGATCCTCACCCAGGGCTACCGCAAGCCGGAGCGCTGCGAGGACGTCTACCCGCGCTACGAGAAGCACCTGCGCCACATCGGCTTCGACCAGACTCACCTGATTCGCGCCTGCGGCGTGGGGGCGCTCGGCGCCGCCGCCGCGGACGATGGGCTGATGCGCAAGGCCGAGGACGCCGCACGCTGGTTGCTGGTCTGAACGAAAGGAGCGACCATGCCCCGCCCCGTGCACTTCGAGCTGCCCGCCGACGATCCCGAGCGCTGCGCCCGGTTCTACCGCGAGGCCTTCGGCTGGGAGATCCGCAAGTGGGACGGCCCCATGGAGTACTGGCGGGTGATGACCGGTCCCGAGGACGCGCCCGGCATCGACGGCGGCATCGGCCGCCGGCAGTCGCCCGGCGAGGGGATCGTCAACACCCTGGAGGTCGAGGACCTCGACGCCGCCCTGGCGGCCGTCGAGAAGGCCGGCGGGACGGTGACCCGGCCCCGCAGTGCCGTGCCCGGCGTCGGCTGGTTCGCCTACTGCGCCGACACCGAGGGCAATCCATTCGGCCTCATGCAGTCGGATCCCATGGCGGAGTAGGACCGCGCGCGCCGGCCCGCCGCGGCGACGCTTGCCGTGCGGCGCACCGGGCGGCGCCGTGTTCCCGGGCCCCCACGAGCCGGAATTTGGCCCGAGGGGGTCGGATGCGGTAAAATCAAGGGGAACCGCCAAGCCGAAAGGTCTCCCCATGCGCCGCGTTCCACGCCTTCTCTCCACCGGCCTGTTCCTCCTGACAACGATGCTCCTGCTCGCCGGCCCCGCCTTCGCCCTGCACCGGGCCGTGCCGCCGGCGGGCACGTTCGCCACGATGCAGACGGCGGCGCCCACGGGGCGCATCGTCGTCAAGTTCCACGAGGACGCCGACCTGATCGTGACGGACGCCGGGCTCGTCTCGGCTCGCTCCGGCGACGCCGCCCGCGTGACGGCCCGTCTGCGGGCCGCCCTGCCCGGCGCCCGCGTGGCGCGCCGCTTCGCTGCGCCCGCGGCCGAGCTGGACGCCCTGCGCGCCGCCGCCGAGCGGCGTGGCCACGTCCGCCTGCCCGACCTGAACCGCTACGCCCGCGTCGAGACGGGGACCGCCGATCGCACCGCGCTGCTGGCGGCCATCAAGGCGCTGCTGGCCGATCCGGCGGTGGAGACGGCCTTCCTGGAGCCCGTGGCCGTGCCCGCGGCCCTGGGCTTCGACGCCTTCACGGGCGCCGTGCCTGGCAGGGGCGCGCGGTCCGCGAGCGCCGCCGCAGCGAGTGACGCCGCCGCCAGCGCCGCGACGCCCCGCGAGGACACGCCCGACTTCACGAGCCTCCAGGGCTACCTGGGCGCGCCGCCCGACGGCGTCAACGCCTGGGCCGTCGACGACACCGCCGGCGCCCGCGGCGCCACGGTCAAGGTGATGGACGTCGAGGGCGCCTGGCTCTGGGAGCACGAGGACCTGCCCGACCCCTTCCTGGAGTTCGGCGAGCACTACGACAACCTGAGCTGGCGCAACCACGGCACGGCCGTCATGGGCGAGATCCGCGGCACGGACAACGCCTACGGCGTGCGCGGCATCACGCCCGAGGCCCAGGTGGGAGCCTCGTCCATCGGCGGTCAGTCGGTGGCCGAGGCCATCCTCAACGCGGCGGCGGCCATGGACCCCGGCGACGCGGTCCTCATCGAGCTGCACGCGCCGGGCCCCAACGCCACGGGCGCGGGGCAGTTCGGCTACGTCTGCATGGAGTTCTGGCAGGACAACTTCGACGCCATCCTGACGGCCACGGCGCTGGGCGTCATCGTCTGCGAGGCGGCGGGCAACGGGGCCCAGGACCTGGACGACCCCGTCTACCAGGGCCTGTTCGACCGCACCGTGCGCGACTCGGGGGCCATCATCTGCGGCGCCACCAGCGGCTCGAGCCTCGAGCCGGCCAGCTTCACCAACTACGGCTCGCGCGTGGACCTGCACGGCTGGGGCTACGACGTGGTCACCTGCGGCTACGGCGGGCTACAGGGCGAGCCTCTTCCCGAGACGCAGTGGTACACGGACGGCTTCAGCGGCACCAGCAGCGCCTCGCCCATCGTCACCGGCTCGGTGGCCAGCCTGGTCGGCATGGTGGAGGCGCGCTTCGGCCTCTCCCTGGACGCGCGCCTGGCCCGCGACATCCTCGTGGCCACGGGCACGCCCCAGGAGGGTGAGCACCACATCGGCCCGCGGCCCGACCTGCTGGCGGCCTGGAATCTGGCGTCCGGGGGCATCGGCCGCGTGGAGGGCGTTGTCACGGACGCCGGCACCGGCCTGCCCGTGGCGGGAGCGCGCGTGACGGTGGTGGAGACGGGGGCCTTCGACCTGACGGCGGCCGACGGCGGCTACGGCTTCACCCTCCTCGCCGACGACTACACGCTGCGCTTCGATAGCTTCTTCTACGAGACGGCCACGCTGCCGGCGACGGCGGCCAGCGGCGCCACGACGACCCTCGATGCCGCGCTCCAGCCGCGGGCGATGGTGGACATCACCGGGCGCGTCTTCGACGAGGGCGGCCTGCCCCTGGCCGGCGTGCGCGTGGAGGCCGTGACGCTGCCCCTGGCCGGCGGCGTGACGGCCGGCGACGGCACCTTCACCCTCGCGGGCGCTCCCGTGGACACCACCTACCTGCTGCGCTTCGACGGCCTGCCGGGCCACGCCGCCGACGTGCAGGCCGTTTCCACTCACGGCGCCACCGGACCCGTGGCCGCCTATCAGGGCCTCTACGCGGCACTGGCCGACTTCGAGGCCGACGACGGCGGCTTCGCCGCCGACAGCGTCTGGGCCTGGGGAACGCCCGCCGCCGGCGGCCCTGCGGGCGGCTTCAGCGGCGACCGGTGCTGGGGCGTCGGCATGGACGGCGACTACCTCGACTACCAGACGGCCTGCCTGGAGAGTCCGGTCTTCAACCTGGGCGCCGGCGGGGACCTCTTCCTGAGCTTCCACTACTGGTGCGAGACCGAGGCAGGCTTCGACGGGGTCAAGGTGCAGGTCCGCCCCGAGTCCGGCGGCGACTGGACCACGCGCCAGCCCCTGACCCTCTACACGGACATCACCCTTGGCGGCCTGGACTACGAGGGCGGCTGGTCGGGTGTCAGCGGCGGCTGGCAGGGCGCCGTCTTCGACCTGACCGACCTGGCCGGCGCGGACTTCCGCTTCCGTCTGGTCTTCGGCTCGGACGCGGGCGTCACCGGCGACGGCTTCTGGGTGGACGACGTCGCCTTCGACACGGGCCTCCTCCTGACGGACGCCGGCGCCAGCGGAGCGCCCGCCGCGCGGGCCGCCCTGGACGCCTATCCCAATCCCTTCAACCCGACCACTACCCTCGCCTGGCGCCTCGCCGCCCCGGCCACGGTGGACCTGGTCGTCGTGGACGCGCGCGGCCGCCGCGTGCGCACGCTGCTGGCCGGCGCGCGCGTGGCGGCCGCCGGCAGCGCGAGCTGGGATGGCCGCGACGACGCGGGCCGGCGCGTGGCCAGCGGCCTCTACCTGGCCCGCCTGTCGGGCCCGGACCTGCCGGTCCCCATGGCGCGCCGCCTCGTTCTGGCGAAGTAGAGCGATTCTCCATCAAAGGTTGACAGACTCAAGGTATTGCTGTATAGTCTGTTTCGAATATTGAGTAAATTTACTCAATATAATGAGCTAAATAGCTCAATATCTTGAGCAAGCATACGGAGGCCTGATCGTCGTGTACCGGAGATCCCTGTGCGGGCGGCTCGCCTCCCGTCTGGACGAGCCCCGGCGCTTCATCCAGGCCGTCGTCGGCCCCCGCCAGACGGGCAAGACCACGCTTGTACGCCAGATGCTGGAGGGCAGGCCTCACGTCTTCGCCTCGGCGGACGCGCCCACACTCGAGGATCGGCTCTGGCTCGAGCGCCAGTGGGAGCTGGGCCGTCTGCGGGCTCGCGAGGAGGGTGGAGCCGTGCTCGCCCTGGACGAGATCCAGAAGGTCCAGGACTGGTCCGAATCGGTCAAGCGGCTGTGGGACGAGGACACGGCGGCCGGCCTGACCCTGCACGTCGTGCTGCTGGGGTCCGCGCCGCTGCTGGTGCAGCGGGGCCTCGGCGAGAGCCTGGCCGGCCGCTTCGAGGCGATCCACGTGCCGCACTGGTCCCTGGCGGAGATGCGGGACGCCTTCGACTTCGGCCTGGACGACTACCTGGTCTTCGGCGCCTATCCCGGCGCGGCGCCCCTGACCGGCGAGCCGGAGCGGTGGCGGGCCTACGTGCGCGACTCGCTCGTGGAGACGACGGTGGGCCGGGACGTCCTTCTCATGACCCGCGTCCACAAGCCAGCACTCCTGAGGCGCCTGTTCCAGCTCGGCTGCGAGTACTCGGGGCAGATCCTCTCCTACACGAAGATGCTGGGCCAGCTCCAGGATGCCGGCAACACGACCACCCTCGCCCATTACATGGACCTGCTCGCCGGCGCCGGCATGCTGGCCGGACTACCGCGGTACCCGGGCGCGGCGGCGCGGCGGCGCGGCTCGAGTCCCAAGCTGAACGTCCTCAACACCGCGCTGATGACTGCCGTCACGGGCCGCGACATGGCGTCGCTCCAGGCGGATCCCGATGCCCGCGGGCGGCTGGTGGAGTCCGCCGTGGGCGCCCACCTGCTCAACGGCACGGTCGGGACGGACGCGGAGGTCCTCTACTGGCGAGACCGCAACCAGGAGGTGGACTTCGTCCTGCGCCGCGGCGTGGATCTGGTCGCCGTCGAGGTCAAGAGCGGCGCGCGGGCCCGGGCGCTGCCGGGCCTGGCGGCCTTCGTCGACGCCCACCCGCGGGCACGGACCCTCTCGGTAGGCGGTGACGGCCTGCCGCTCGAAGAGTTCCTGTTGCGTCCCGTGGCGGATTGGTTCGGGAGATGATCAGATGGTGTGGGGGGATCGGCCGATGAAGCCCCCGCGCCTGCGGCTGCGCGGGCGCGCGGCGCCCGACTGGGCGGTGGCGCTGCTGCTGGTCGCGCTGGCCCTGGCCGCCTGGGCGCCCTACCTGGGCGTCGGCTTCACCGCCGACGACTACATCTTCCTGAGCATGATCGAGGGCGCCCTGCCCTACGATCCCCTGCCCGGCTTCTGGTTCAGCGACGCCATGGAGCATCCCTGCTTCGCCTCGCTCTGGTGGGCCGAGCCCGGCGCGGGCGGCGTCTTCCTGCGCCCCCTGGCCAGCTGGACCATCGAGCTGCTCTACGACCTGTTCGGCCGCAGCGCTGTGCCCTACCACGTCCTGCTGGTGGTGCTGCACGGCCTGACGGCCTTCGCGGCCTTCCTGCTCTGGCGGCGCCTCGCCGGGCGCGCCGGCTTCGCCCTGCTGGCGGCGCTCCTGTTCCTGCTCTGCGAGGACCACGCCATGACGGTGGCCTGGATCACCACCGTCACCGACCTGCTCGGCGCGCTGCTGTTGATCCTGGCCCTGCTGACCCACGTCGCGGCGCGCCAGGCGGGGCGCCGCGCGCTGTTCTGGCTCAGCCTGCCGCTCTTCCTGGCGGCCCTGGCGGCCAAGGAGACGGCCGTCGTCTATCCGGCGCTGGTGATCCTCTACGAGCTCTTCTACGCGGACGCGCGCGCCACGGACGCGCCCGGCGCGGCGGTGGTCGGAGGCGCGGGAAGCGGGGGGCTCGGCGCCGCCGCGCGCCTGCGCGCCCTGGGCGGGCGCTGGCTCTACTGGAGCGTCCCCCTGCTGATGGGCGTGGCCTGGTTCGCGGCCTACCGGCGCCTCGTGCCGCCCATGCGCAGCCTGATGTACGTGGATCCGTCGGGGGACCCGGCGGGCTACCTGCTGGCCCTGCTGGGCAACCTGCCGGTGATGGTGGCGGGCTGGCTGACGCCCTATTTGCCGTCGCTGGCCATCATGATGCCCGGTACGCGGACGGCCGCCGCCGTTGCGGGCTGGGTCCTGCTCGCCCTGCTGCTGGCGGCCCTGTGGCCGCACCGGCGCGAGCGGGCGCCCGGCTTCGCCCTGGCCGCCCTCGTGCTGGCGCTGCTGCCCGGCCTGGCCGCGGGAGTCGGCGAGCGGCAGCTCTACCTGCCCACCGCCTTCGGCATGCTCGTGGCCGCGCGGTTGCTGCTCCAGCCGGCCTTCCTGCGCCGCCGCTTCCTGCCGGACGCGGCGCCGGGCCCGCGCCTCGCGGCGGGCGCCTGGGCGGCCTTCCTCGCCCTCGCCGTGGTCGCCACGCCGGCCGCCATGCTCTTCGCCGGCCCCGGCCTGATGATCCCCGGCATGCGCCTGCCCGAGCGCACCGTCCAGCGCCTGCTGCCCCTCGTCGATCCGGCGCGGCACGAGCACGTGGTCCTGCTCAACACCAGCTCGGCCTTCAACACCTTCTACCTGCCCGACATCTACCGCTACCACCGCGGCGAGTACGTGGACCTGCGGCCGTTGTCCAGCTTCAACGGGCGCGTCGAGGCGCGGGCGGCCGGCCCGCGCGCCCTCGAGCTGCGGACGGCCGGCGACGGCTGGCTGGGCAACATGTTCGCGTGCATCGTGCGCGTCACGCCGCGCCTGGCCGCGGGCGACGTCCACGAGACGCCCCTGTTCACGGCCACCATCCTGGAGACGAACCCGGCCGGCGACGACCTGCGCCGCGCCCGCTTCGACTTCGCGCGGCCCCTGGACGATCCGGCGCTGCGCCTGCTCTTCTGGGACGGCGCGCGCTACCGCGCCTGGGAGCCCGCGACCGAATGGCAGCCCCTCAACACGCGCGTCGATCCCCACGGCTACTAGGGGACGGCGCGCGGCACGCGCCGAGAGGAGACTCCATGAAACCCGTCGCACCACGGCTCGCCGCCGCCCTCGCCGCGACCCTGCTGGCCGCCGCGCTCGCCGCCGCGCTCGCCGGCGGCGCCGCGGCCGCCCGGCATCCGGATGCGCGCGACTCGGGGGACCTGGACGCGGCCATCGCGGCCTTCTACGCGGCCGTCGCGAGCGGCGACGTCGAGGCCCGGATCGCCCTGCTGGCCGAGGATGCCGTCATGCTGCCCAGCCACTGGACGCCCGCTGCCGGCAAGGCGGACATCGCCGCCATGCTGCGCTCGGGCGCCGGCTGGGTCTTCCGCATCCAGGATCGTGAGGAGGTCCGCCGCTGGGTGGACGGCGATCTGGCGGTGACGGTGAACCGCTACGCCTACACCTGGCACCGCGAGGGCGATGCGCCCCAGTGGCACCGCACGAAGAACGTCCACGTCTGGCGCCGAGGCGCCGACGGCGCCTGGCGCCAGCAGCTCGACATCTGGAACAGCGATGTGCCCCTGGCCGCCTTCGCCGGGGAGGGCAAGCCCCCCGCGGACGACTGAGCCGCCGTTGGCCCGGCGCCCGCGGTGGCCGCCGTGCGGCGTCACGCCGCGCCACCACCGCCGCCGTGCAAGGTTTCCTGTCCCGGCGCCGCCGCCATCTGCTAGACTGGCTGCGGGAAACGCCACATGGGTGCCACTCTCTATTACCTGGCCTACGGGTCGAACCTCCACCCGTACCGGCTCCGGGAGCGCGTGTCCTCCAGCCGCCTGGCGGGCCTCGTCGAGCTGCCGGGCCGCGCCCTGCGCTGGCATCTGGTCAGCGGGGACGGCTCCGGCAAGTGCGACGCGCCGGCCGCCGGCGCGGACGCGCGCGTCCTGGGAGCCCTCTATATGCTGGCCGAGGAGGAGAAGCCCCTGTTGGACCGCTGCGAGGCCCTGGACTGGCTCTACGAGGAGACGCGGATCGTCCTGCGCGGCGAGGGAGGCCGCGAGCGGGAGGCCTTCCTCTACCTGGCCCTGCCCGAGCACGTGGACGCGGCCGCGCGGCCCTACGACTGGTACCGCGACATCGTCCTGGCGGGGGCGCGGGCCCTGTCGCTGCCGGCCGCCTACGCGGACGCCATCGCCGCCGCGACCGCCATCGAGGATCCCGATCCCGAGCGCGCCGACGACAACCGGCGCCGGCTGGAGCGCATGGATGCCTTCCTCCGGCGCGAGCCCGTGCCCGAGCTGGCCTGGTGGCGCGCCGGCGAGGTCCTCGCGCCGTGACCGACCACGACTTCCTGGTCCGCTACCGCCTGCCGCGCCCCCTCTCGCGCGCCTGGGAGGCCGTCTGCGTCGCGGCCAGCGCCGGCGAGCGGGAGCAGCGCGTGCGCTGGTGCGCCAGTGTGGCCGTGCGCTTCCTGGCCGCCCTGCGCCAGGCGTCCTGCCTGGCGGCCGATCCCGGCGAGCCCGTCAACCCGCCGGCGGCCCACGACCTCAAGCGCCGCTGCGATGGCGAGGTCTTCCCGCCCGAGCTGGACGGGCCCCTGCCACCGGCCCTGCTCCAACTGGCGGGGGACTGGCCGGGGAGCCCGCCGGGCCCGCCGGAGGCCGCCCTCAACGGGGCCCTGGCGGCCATCGACTGGCTGGCCCGCTATCGCCTGGCCATCCTGGAGCCCGAGGGCCTGCGCCTGCTGCTGGGGCCGCTCATCGAGTACCGCCCGCCCGGCGGCGCGGCCATCCTGGCGGGCCAGGGGCTGCCCCTGGGCGAGCCGGTGCTGCTGGATCCGGTCGCCGGCCGCTGGCTGGGCCTCGCGCCCCTGCTGACCTGGGAGCGCTCGCCGCGCCGGTCCTTCGGACACCTGCGCATCCTGAGGCGCCGCGACGCCCTGCTCGGCCAGTACGTCGAGGAGGGAGAGCCCGGCTCGCCGAGCCGCGTCCAGGCCATCGGCGCGCGGCCTCGGGCGGGGCAGCTGGCCCTCGACGACGACCTGCGGGCCGGCCTGGCCGGCCCGCCCGCCCGCTACCCCGACGGCGCGTCGATCGAGGGGCGCTACCGCAGCCTGGGCCTGGTCTGGCGCGGGGGCACCAGCGACGTCTTCATCGCGCGGCGCGAGGCCGACGGGAAGGCCGTGGTCCTCAAGACGCACGAGAGCGAGGAGGGCCGCTTCGACGAGAACTGGCGCCACTTCGTGGACGAGGAGCGCTTCAGCGCCCGCGTGGACCACGCCGCCGTCATCCGCTCGCGGCCCACGGGGCTCGTGGCGGGCCGCGCCGTGCACGAGCTGGACCTGGCCGGCCGCGGGTCGTTGCAGGATGTCCTCGACTCCAACGGCGTCCTCGATCCCGAGTCGGCGCGCCGCGTGGCCCTGGACCTGCTCGCGGCCCTGGCGGCCGTGCACGCGGCCGGCGTGATCCACAACGACCTCAAGCCCGACAACATCCTCTTCGACGAGGACGGGCGGCTGCGTCTCATCGACTTCGGCATCGCCACCACGCTGGAGCCCGACCGGCGCGAACTGCGCCCCGGCGCGCCGCCCGGCACGCCGGGCTACATGGCGCCCGAGCTGCGGGAGGGCACCTTCCCCGGCGTGGCCAGCGACCTCTACTCGGCCGGCGTGATCCTGGCGGAGATGCTCGGCGGCAAGCAGCCCGCCGGGCCAGCGGAGGTCTGGTCCCTGCGCGCCGTGCCGGCCGCCCTGCGCGGCTTCCTGGCGCGCTGCCTGGACCCGGACCCCCGCGGGCGCTGGCGCTCGGCGGCGTCGGCGGCCCGCGCCCTGTCGGCCCTGAAGCTCAAGCCCGTCCTGGCCCTGAGCCTGGACGTGGAGGGCACCCTCATCGACAGCTACTACGGCCAGAATCCGCGGCCGGGGCTGGCCGACTTCCTGGCCTGGTGCCTGACGAGCTTCGACCGCGTCTTCGTCTACACCATGCTGGAGGCCGACGAGGCGGAGGCGGTCTTCGCGAGCCTGGCGGACCTGGGCGAGCTGCCGCCGGCCTTTCTGGACCGCTACGAGTACGTCTCCTGGGACCGCGACGGCGAGGGCACCTTCAAGGACCTGCGCCGCTGCCGCGTGCCCCTCGACCGCAACGCCCTCGTGGACGACTCGCCGGGCGTGATCCCCGAGGACCAGGCCCACCGCTGGGTGCGCGTGGCCGAGTACCACGACACGACGGTGGGGGACACCGGCCTGGTCCGCGCCCGCGCCGAGATCGCCGCCCTCTTCGGCCTGGAGGCATGAGCATGGACAGGGATCTGATTCGCGCGTTCATGAAGGCGACCCGCCACGAGAACATGGCGCCCAGCGCCCAGCAGCGGGGAGCGCCCATGCCACCGGCCTTCGCGGCTCTCGGCAGCGAGACGGGCCGCGTCGCGCTGCCGCCGCCGGCCGACCTCGACCTGGCACTCCTGGACTTCCCGGCCCTGCTGGCCCGGCGCGCCAGCCGCCGGCGCTTCACGGAGGCGCCTCTGGACGGCGGCCAGCTCTCCTTCCTGCTCTGGGCGACGCAGGGTCGGCGCGGCGCCGGCGACCGCCTGGCCCTGCGCACGGTGCCCTCGGCGGGGGCGCGCCACGCCTTCGAGACCCTGCTGGACGTCCGCCGCGTGGACGGCCTCGAGGCGGGGCTCTACCAGTACGAGCCCATGAGCCACGCCTTGCTGGTCCTGGCGGCAGAGCCGGACCTGGCCGGGCGCGTCACGCGCGCCTGCTACGACCAGGCCTGCGTGGCGGGCGCGGCGGCGGTCTTCCTCTGGGCGGCGGTGCCCGAGCGGATGACCTGGCGCTACGGCGAGCGGGGCTACCGCTACCTCCACCTGGACGCCGGCCACGTCTGCCAGAACCTCTACCTGGCCTGCGAGGCACTGGGTCTGGGAACCTGCGCCGTCGCCGCCTTCGACGACGGGGCCCTGGACGCCGCCCTTGGCCTGGACGGCGAGGAGGCCTTCGCCCTCTACCTGGCGCCCGTGGGCCGGCTCTAGCCGGCGCCGCCGCGCGGCCGCCGCCCCGCAGCCTTCACGCGCCGCCGCGCGAGGCGAGGGCGGACGCGTCCGCGCGGCTCACGTACATCCCGCAGTTGGAGCCGATGGCGTTCTCCCGCAGGTCGCCGATGGAGAGGATCGTCTCGTAGCCGAGCGCGGCGAAGCGCGCCGCCAGGCGCTCGCCCGGCCCCGGGTCGTCGGCGTCGACGACGCCGGCCAGGCCGGCGCGGTCGCGGGCGCGGGTGGGGTTGATGGGGGTGAGCTTGACGAGGAAGCGCTCCGGGGAGAAGTGCTCGCAGAGGCGCTCCGGCTCCAGGGGCAGGCCCCGGGCCGGCGCGAAGTTGAGGCCGATCTTCGTTCCGCCCGGCTCGAAGAAGCGGTCGCCGTAGGCGGCGACCGCGGCCAGGGACCAGGTGCGCGCGGGCACCAGGCGGCGCCGCGTGGCCGCGTCCGTTCCGTGCAGGGAGAACTGGAGCTGGAAGGGGCGCCCGGCGTAGATGGTCCGCCGCAGATCCAGCAGCCCCGCGAAGAAGCGCTCCCGGCCGGCCGGGGCGATGGTGGACAGGCAGGGCACCAGCCCCGGCGCCTCCCAGCGGCGGGGCAGCTCGGCCAGGACCGCCAGCACCGCGTCGTTGAGGGCCGGATCCCCCATGCGCGCGAGCTGCACCTTCAGCTTGGGCACGGGCACGCGCCCGTCGGGGTAGCGGCGGCGCAGCATGAAGTCCGCCTGGGCCAGGATCTCCTCCACGCTCAGGCGCCCGCGGTAGTCGCCGCCGGCGTCGCAGAAGGCGCAGCGCACCGGGCAGCCCTTGAGCGTGGAGACGATGAGCACCCACTTCTCGTCGCGGGTCAGGGGGGGCTGCACGGACTCCACGAATTCGACGCGAGCGCCGTCGGCCGTCTCGGCCACCCAGACGCG
>JAFGBK010000042.1 GCA_016933175.1 Candidatus Krumholzibacteriota bacterium
GACATCGCCCTCCCGGTCGTCGACACCGAGCTGGCCCTTTACGCCGAGCACACCTTCGGCCATGCCGAGTCCGTGTCCCGGCCCTGGACCGAGGGTGTCCACGCCATCGCCCTGCGCAAACGGGCCCACGCGGCAGTCGCCCTGCAGGCCGTCGAGGTCCTCTGGGACAAAGTCGCGGCCAAGCTGGGCGCCGGCGTCCCGCGCGCCGGCCGTCCCCTGCGCTTCCTGGCCGTGAACCCCTTCGACCGCCCGCTGGCCGGGCCGGCGAGCCTGCCCGTGGGCCACTGGGAGTTCAACGAGCGCGAGCTGGACCGCGGAGCGCGCCTTGTCGAGGAGGCGTCCGGGCGGGAGATCCCCTGCCGCCTCGAGGCGGCGCCTCTGGGCGGGGCCTTCTGCGCCTGGCTGGACCTGGCGCCCGGCGAAAAGCGCGTCCTCGAGCTGCGGCCCGACCGCGACGCGGCGCGGCGCCTCGACGTGCCCCAGCCCCCGCCCCCCCCGCACCCGCTGGCGGAAGGCGGCGAGACGATCCTCGCCACGCCCCACGTCCGCATCGACGCCGCGCCCGGCGAGGGCGTCACGCGCTGGCTCGCGGCGGACGGGCGTGACCTGCTGCGCGCCGACCGCCCCCGAGGCGCCTTCACGCCCGTCGCCGAGGTCACGCCCCTGCCCGACGCCGACGCCGCCTGCGCCGCGCGCGGGGCCATGGGCCTGGACCGCCGCGGGCCGGACGCGTGGCTGGCCGCGGGGAGCGCGTCGGCCCTGTCGCCCGACACCGGCGGCGCCGTGTTCCGCGAGGCCTCGCTGCGCTTCGACCTTCCTGGCGCCGAGGACTGCGTGCTGACACTGCGCGCCTGGCTGGACGCGCCCCGCGTGGACGCCGCCCTGCGCCTGCACAAGCTCTCCCGACGGGAGCCCGAGAGCCTTTACGCCGCGCTGCCCTTCGGCATCGGGGGCGCCGCGCTCTGGCTGGACAAGGCCGGCGCCGCCGTGCGTCCCCGCGTGGACCAGCTCCCCGGCACCCTGACCGACTTCTACGCCGTGCAGGCGGGCTTCGCCCTCTGCGGTCCGGGCTTCGGCCTGGCCCTGGCCATGCCCGACGGTCACCTGCTTCAGCTCGGCCCCCTGGCGCCGGGAGAGCGCCTGCTCATGGGCGATCCGCGCCTCGCCGCGGATCCGGCCCATGCTTACGCCTGGCTGATGAACAACTTCTGGGAGACCAACTTCGCGGCCGACCTGGCCGGCTTCCACGAGTTCCGCTTCGCGGTCTGCTGGGGCGCCGGGCTCGCGGAGCCGGAGGCGGCCCTGGCCGCCTGCCGCGACCTCTGCGCGGAGATCCGCTGCCTGCGCCTGGATGCCTGACGGCGCCTTGCGGGCGGCCGGCCCGGCCCTCGCTCCGGCGCACGCTGCGGTTTCGCCACGCCGCTTGCGCGGACGCCGCGCCGGGGCCATGATGGCCTCGGCGAAGGGAGGCATGATGCGATCGTTCGCGACGTCCCTGGTGCCGGCGGCCCTGGCCTTGGCGGTCGCCTGCTGCGTCGGGACGCCGGTCTCGGCGGCGGACCTGCCGGTGGAACCCGCCCGGCCCTGGGCCCTGCGCATCGAGAGCGGCGTCGTCGCCAGCGGGTACAACGACGTCCGCGTGCCCAACGAGGGCGGCACCCTGTTCTCATTGTCGGAGGACCTGGACGCGTCCTCGTCGGGCTTCTTCCGCGTCGCGCTGGAGCGGCGCCTGGGCGCGCGCCACCGCCTGATCCTCACGGCGGCGCCCTGCCGCCTCGAGGCGTCGGGCGCGGTGGACCGGGATCTACGCTTCGCGGGGACGTCCTTTCCGGCGGGCACGCGACTCGACGCCCGCTACCGCTTCGACACCTACCGCCTCGCCTACCGCTACCGCTTCGCGCCGCGCGGGCGCCTGGCGGCCGAGCTGGGCGCCACCCTGCTCCTGCGCGACGCGGCGATCACGCTCGAGGGAGGCGGCCTCGAAGGCGAGACGGCCAACACGGGGCTGGTGCCCTTGCTGGGCCTGCGCCTGGCCTGGCGCGCCAGCGAGTACCTGCGCCTGGTCCTGGACGCCGACGCCCTGGCCGCCCCGCAGGGGCGCGCCGAGGACGTCTTCCTGGGCCTCGAGTGGACGATGGTTCCGGGCGTCGACCTGGCGGCGGGCTACCGCTTCATCGAGGGCGGCGCGGACGTGGACGAGGTCTACAACTTCGCCCTCATCCACTTCCTGACCTTCGCCGTCGCCGTGGACCTGTGAGGAGGCGGCCATGCGCGTGCTGATCAGCGGCGCGAGCGGCTTCGTCGGATCGGCCCTGGCGCGCCGCCTGACAGCGGCGGGCCACGAGGCGGTGCCCTTGCGCCGCGCAGGCGCGGGGCCGGCCCCGGCGGGCGGCGGACGCGGCGGCGGCATGGAAGCGCCGGACGCGGCGGCGGGCCCCGTCTGGGACGTGGCGGCGGGCGCGCTCGCGGGCCCGGGCCTGGACGGCCTGGACGCCGTGGTCCACCTGGCCGGCGAGAGCATCGCCGCCGGACGCTGGACGGCAGCCCGCCGGGCGCGCCTGCGGGCCAGCCGCGTGGAGGCCACGCGGGGGCTGGTCGCCGCCCTGTCCCGGCTCGATCCGCCGCCGCGCGTCCTGGCCTGCGCCTCGGCGGCGGGCATCTACGGCGACCGCGGCGAGGAGGTCCTCGACGAGGACAGCGCGCCGGGCGCGGGCTTCCTGGCGGACCTCGCCCGCGACTGGGAAGAAGCGGCCGCCGGCGCGAAAGCCGCCGGCGCGCGCGTCGTCCACCTGCGTTTCGGCCTGGTGCTGGATGCCGCCGGCGGCGCCCTGGCCCGCATGCTGCCGGTCTTCCGCATGGGTCTCGGCGGCCCGCTCGGCGGCGGGCGCCAGTGGTGGAGCTGGATCGCGCGGGAGGATGCCGCCGCCGCCATCGAGCGAGCGCTGGACGACGAGGGCCTGGCCGGGCCCGTCAACGTCGTCGCGCCGCGGCCCGTCCGCTGCGCGGACTTCGCGCGCGCGCTGGGCGCGGTCCTGGGCCGGCCGGCGCGCCTCGGCGCGCCCGCCTTCGCCATGCGGCTCCTGTTCGGACGGATGGCCGACGAGACCCTGCTGGCGAGCGCCCGCGTGCTGCCCCGTCGCCTGGAGGCGGCGGGCTTCGCCTTCGCCCATCCGGAGCTGGGCGCCGCCCTGCGCGCGACGCTGCGCGGCTAGCGCGTCCGACGCAGCGCCGGCGCCTGGGAGAGCAGCATCCCCGCCAGCATGAGGGCGCAGCCCGCGAGGGCGCGTGGCGAGAGGGTCTCGCCCAGCAGCAGCCCGCCGCCCAGGGCGGCGAAGACGGCCTCCAGGCTCAGGATGATGGCCGCCGGCGCCGGCCGCGCCACGCGCTGGGCCACCACCTGCAGGGTGTAGGCCAGCCCCGTGGACAGGACTCCCGCGTAGAGGATGGCCGGCAGGGCCGCGCGCAGGGCGGCCGTGGTGACCGACTCGCCGCCGAGCGCGACCACGGCGCTGAGCGCGCCGCAGACCAGGTACTGCCAGCAGGCCAGGCGCAGGACCGCCAGGCGACCCGAGAGCCAGCCGATGGCCAGCACGTGCAGGGCCCAGAACACCGCGCTGGCCAGCACGAGCAGGTCGCCGGGCGCGAAGGTCAGGCGGCCGGTGACGCTGAGCAGGTAGAGGCCGCCGGCCGCCAGCAGGGCGCCCAGCCAGGTGGCGCCGGCCACGCGCTGGCGCCAGAGGAGGCCCAGCAGGGGCACCAGCACCACGTAGAGACCCGTGATGAAGCCGGCCTTGCCGGCCGTGGTCGAGACGATGCCTACCTGCTGGAAGGAGGCGCCCAGGAAGAGCAGCACGCCGGCCAGCGTGCCGCCGGCCATGAGCGTGGGGGCGACGAGGAGGCGCGCCGCGCGTGGGGGCGCCGCGACCGCGCCGCTGCCGGCCGCAGCCTCGCCGGAAGCGCCGCCTTCCGCGCCGGTCGGCGCGACGCCGCCGCGGGAGCGGCGCCGCAGCGCCCAGGGCGCCAGCACGGCGGCGCCGATGGCGAAGCGCACGGCGTTGAAGGTGAAGGGGCCCACGTGCTCCATGCCCACGCGCTGGGCCACGAAGGCGAAGCCCCAGACGGCGGCGGCCAGCAGCAGGAGCAGGTCGGCCTGCCAGCGCTTCACGATACCTCCCCGTGGCGGACGGGCCCCGGATGGCGTAGCATATCGGTGCCCGCCGGCACTCTACCCGCAACCCCTCCGGCAAGGCAATCGAAGGCCCCGCGCGAAAGGAATCCCCGTGGAGCTCTGGCACCTGCCCCTCCTGGTGGCCGGCGGCTTCGCCTGCGGCGTCATCAACGCCATGGCGGGCGGGGGCTCCTTCGTGACGCTGCCCCTGCTGCTGTTCCTCGGCCTGCCGCCGCAGATCGCCAACGCCACGAACCGCGTGGCCATCGTCCTGCAGACGGCCGCCGGCGTGGCCACCTACCACCACCACGGCGTGCGGCCCTGGCGCCACCTGCTGCCCATCGCCATCCCGACGGTCCTGGGCTCCTTGCTCGGCGCGTACCTGGCCGCGCACATCGACGAGGCCTCCTTCCGCAAGGCGGCGGCCGTGCTCTTCGTCGTCATGATCGGGACGGTGTTCCTGGATCCCAAGCGCTGGCAGCGCCGCGCGACCATGGGCCGCATCCGGCCCTGGCTCTACCCGGCCTTCTTCCTGATGGGGATCTACGGCGGCTTCCTGCAGGCGGGCCTCGGCGTGCTGCTCATCGGCACCTTCGTGGTGCTGGGCGGCTACGACGTGGTCAACGGCAACGCCCTGAAGTTCTCCCTGGCCTTCGCCTTCACGGCCGCGGCCCTGATCACCTTCGCCGGTTTCGGGCAGGTGCAGTGGCTCACGGGCCTGGCCCTGGCGATCGGGACCGTGCTGGGCGGGATCGTCGGCGCGCGGCTGGTCATCAGCCAGGGCGTGAGGTGGGTGCGCTGGTTCGTGGTGGTGGCCGCCGCCGGGGCCATCGTCAAGCTGCTGAGCGGCTGAGGGAGGCGCTCACTCGCCGCGCAGGGCCTCCACGGGATCCACCTTCGCCGCGCGGGCGGCCGGGTAGGACCCGGCCACCAGGCTCACGCCGAGCCCGATCCCCACGGCCATGAGGATGAGCCAGAGCGGCAGGGCGAAGACCTCCATGGGCGGCAGGCCCTGCCGGGTCATGATGGCCTTGGCGACGCCCGAGGCGATGCGGGTCACCAGCCAGCCCAGGGCGATGCCGAAGATCGAGCCCACCAGGCCGATCACGGCCGACTCCACCAGGAAGAGCAGGCGGATGTCCCGCGTGTCGGCGCCCAGGGAGATGAAGATGCCGATCTCCCGCCGCCGCTCCGTGATGGACATCACGAGCGTGTTGACGATGCCCAGGGCCGCCGTGATCAGCGCCACCAGCCCCACGGCCGCCAGGCCGAGGTCGAAGAAGAGGAAGGCGCGGCGGATCTCGTCGTACTGCTCGGCGAAGCTGAAGGCTCTCAGGCCCAGGGCCCGCACCGTGTCGGCCACGGCGGCGTGGTCGGCGCGCGGGTCGAGCTGCAGGGTGACCTGGGGGAACTCGCCCTCGCGCGCCTGCTCGGTGGCGAAGAGATCGCCGCCGCCGGCGGCGCGCATCAGGGCCATGGGCTCGGGCGGCAGGCCGGCGCCGTGGAAGCGCAGGGCCGTCGCCACGGGCACGATGACGGGCCCCACGCGCAGGCGCTGGCCCTGGTGGCCGCCCTCCAGGACGCCGCGCACGGTCAGCGTGTCGTGGAGTGTGCGGCCGGCCATGAAGCCCCGCATGAAGCGGGAGGTGGCCTCGTTGATCTCGCGGAAGACCAGGCGGCGGCGGTAGCCTTGGTCGGAAAGGGAATCCAGACGCACACGGGCCAGGCGGTCGCGCAGCGTGTCGGGGTCCACGGCGAAGGCCTCCGCGAAGCCGCTGTCGGCGCTGGCCACGCGCATCTCCAGCAAGAGCCTCGCGCCGACGACCGAGTCGGGATCGCCGATGTCCAGCTCGTCCAGCAGGGCCTCGGTGACCATGGCGTCGCCCGCGCCGTCCTCGCCGGGCGCCTCGCCGGCCGCCAGGCGCGAGTAGAGGCGCGTGGTGAAGGCCGCGCGCGGCAGGGCCTGGGCGGTGGTCTCGCTCTCGCGGCCCAGCAGGCGCACGGTCACGGGCAGGTCGTCCAGGGGGAAAGCCAGCTCCACGCCGGGCAGCTCGCCCAGGGCGCGCACGGCGTCGTCGTCCAGGGGGACGCGGGTGGAGTCCGACTCGGCGCGTGGCGTCACCTGCATGGTGAACAGCAGGCCCAGCTCCTGGAACTGCTGCGTCACCAGGCGGCGGTTGCCGGCGCCGAAGGAGAGCATGGCCACGAAGGCGCCGATGGCGATGACCACGCCCGAGACCGTGAGGAAGCTGCGCAGGCGCACACGGCGCAGGTTGCCCACGGCGATGCCCAGCACGTCGCGCAGGCTCACGGCGCCTCCCAGGCGGGCGCCTCGGCCAGGCGGCCGTAGTGCATGCGCACCAGGCGGCGCGCGCTGCCGCGGGCCAGGGCCAGGTCGTGGGTCACCATGAGGACGGTGAGCCCGCGGGCGTTGAACTCGCCCAGCAGGGCGGCGATCTGGAGCGAGTTGTCCTCGTCCAGGTTGCCCGTGGGCTCGTCGGCGAAGAGCACCTCGGGCTCCTTGACCAGGGCGCGGGCGATGGCCACGCGCTGCTGCTCACCGCCGGACAGGCCCCCCGGCCAGTGGTCCAGGCGGTCGACCAGGCCCAGCCGCGCGAGGATCGCGCGCGCGCGGGCGCGCCGGTCGCGCCGCGGCGCGCCGTTGAAGGCCAGGGCCAGCTCGACGTTCTCCAGGGCCGTGTGGTGGACGAGCAGGTTGAAGGTCTGGAAGACCATGCCCACGCGCCGGGCGCGGTAGGACGCGCGGGCGCGGCGGTCCAGGGCCGTCAGCTCCTGCCCCGCCACGCGGATGCTGCCGCCGGTGGGGCTGTCCAGCCCGGCGAGCAGGTTGAGCAGCGTGGACTTGCCCGAGCCCGAGGCGCCGACGATGGCCAGGAACTCGCCGCGCGCCACGTCGAGGTCCACGCCGTCCACGGCCCGGACCTCGGAGGGTCCGCGCCGGTAGACGCGGCGCAGTGAGCGCGCCTGGAGCCAGGGTTCCGCCATGGGCCCGTTATAGGGGGCCCGCCGCGGTGCGTCAATGCGACAGCGCAGGCGCGCCGGACGGCGGGGTGACGCGGATCGCGTCAGGGCTCACAGAGGGGATGGGTGCAGAGTTCGCGCAGAGGCAGGAAGGCCACCAGGGCCAGGCTGCACAGGCGCGCCGGGCCGAAGACGTCGCTGGAGCGGGTGATGTCGACGGCCGTGGCAATCTGGTCCGCGGGCAGGTCCATCGCGACGGTGCAGTGGGGCACCCAGTCGCCGGGCCGGTACTCGCGCAGGGACGGGACGCCCATGCGGTCGAGGACCGTGTGGAAGCTGGCGTGGAGGGCCAGCAGCTCGGGGGTGACGCCGGGCGTCAGGTAGACGACGCCGTGCTCGCCGGGGAAGGCGCCGACGGAGTGCAGGTTCACGGCGAGGTGGGTGAAGGTCTCCGCGAAGCGCTTCAGCTCGGCGCAGATGCGCTTGGCGTCGACCTCCTCGAAGAGGGCCAGGCTCAGGTGGGGCCGGGCGCCCAGGGGCAGCAGGCTGGATTCGACGCCGGCCTGCTCCAGGGTATCCCAGAGAATCCGGAGTCGCGACTCGGCGGCCGCATCGAAGTTGATCACCGCCGCGTAACCGTGCTGGCGCATGGTCCTCCTTCCGTGCCAACCCTACACCGCCGCCCCCCGGCCGCGTCCAGTGAAAAGGGATCATGACGGTCCGGCGGGCGATACTTTGACAAACAATGGACAAGGTGTTAGTATGTCCACCATGCCCGAGGAGAATACCCGCACCCGGCCCCGCCACGCCATCGGCTTCGTGGCCCGCCGCACCGGCATCCCGCCCGACCTGCTCCGTGCCTGGGAGCGCCGCTACGGTGTCGTGGAGCCCGGCCGCGGCCCCCGCGGGCGGCGGCTGTACAGCGACGCCGACGTGGAGCGCCTGACCCTGCTGCGGCGGGCCGTGGACGCGGGCCGCCGCATCGGCGACGTGGCCGGCATGGACAACGCCGAGCTGGCCGCCCTGGTGGAGGAGGACCGCCGCGTCATGGTCGAGCGCCCGGGCCGGCCCGCGGGCGCCTCGCCCCCGCCGGGGACCTCCGCGCAGGCCGGCGCCTACCTGGACGCCGCCCTGGCCGCCGTGGCGGCCCTCGACCACGTGGGCCTGGTGGAGGTCATGGACGAGGCCGCCGTCGCCCTGGGCCGCCGCGCCCTGCGGCGCGAACTGATCGCGCCGCTCCTGGAGCGCGTCGGTGAGGACTGGTACGGCGGCCGCCTGCGCGTGGCCCACGAGCACCTGCTCAGCGCCGTCCTGCGCGGCGTCCTGGAGCCCATGCACCGGGACGCGTCCCTGCCCGAGACCGCGCCGCGCGTGGTGGTCACCACCCCCGCGGGCGAGCTGCACGAGCTGGGGGCCCTCATGGCGGCGGCCGCCGCCGTCGAGCGGGGCTGGCGCGTCGTCTACCTGGGCCCCAACCTGCCCGCCGAGGAGATCGCCGGCGCCGCCCGGCAGGCCGCGGCCCGGGCCGCCGCCCTGAGCCTGGTCGCCAACCCCGGCAACGCGCAGACCGCCAACGAGTTGCGCCGACTGCGCCGCCTGGTGGGGAAGGACCTGGCCATCTACGTGGGCGGCGCCGCGGCATCCTCCTACGACTCCGTGCTGGACGAGCTGGGCATCGTCCGCGTCAACGGCGCGGAGGATTTTCCGGCCCCGCCAGCCGATCTCTGATCCTCCCTTCGATCTCGGAACTCCTTTTCCCACAGCCCATTGACGCTGCGCCGGCAAGGTTTGCCCTGGCTTTCCTCAAATCTGTATGTATTTTGTCCATGATTTGTTCTTGACAAAGCAGGCAGTCTTGTCTAACATTGGGTCATCGTGAGGGGCCGAGATCGGAACATCCCCCACTTCACGGACGACGAGCCGGGCCGCCCACCTGGCAGGGGACCCGGACGAAACAGATCGAGGGAGGAAGACCATGAAGAAGATCCTGAAGACAAGCTGGCTGCTCGTGGCCCTGCCGCTGATGCTGGTGGCCGCGGGCTGCACCGACGACGACAGCACGACGAACGTAACCCCCGGCATGGCCATGCTGCGCGCCGTGCACGCCTCGCCCGATGCTCCCGCCGTGGACGTCTGGGCCGAGGGCGGCGCCGAGCCGCTGATCACCAGCCTGGCCTACGGCGACGCAAGCGCGTACGCCGAGGTCGCGCCGGGCACCTACAACATCCAGCTGCGGGCGGCCGGCTCCTCGGCCTCCGATCCCGTGGCCTACGAGACCGGCGACATCATGATCGACGAGGACGCGGTCATCACCGCCGTGGCGGCCGGCCTGCTGGCCAGCAGCGACCCGGCGGACAGGTTCCGCATCCTTCCCCTGGCCGAGAACTTCGTGGATCCGGGCGCGGGCAACGCGGCCGTCCGCATCGTGCACGCCGGCGCCGACGCGCCGACGGTGGCCCTGGACGTGGGCGACGACGCC
>JAFGBK010000043.1 GCA_016933175.1 Candidatus Krumholzibacteriota bacterium
AGCATGTAGGCCGGCGTGGTGACCAGCTTGCGCGCCTCGTCCACGACGACGCCGTCCACGGCGCAGTCCACGTGCTCGGCGCCCAGCTTCTCGAGGGCGGCCGCCGTGCCCGCGTCCTTGCCGATGGTGAGCCTGGGCCGGAAGTCGCCGCCGAAGACGGCCGCCAGGATGGCCGGCGCGATGCAGAGGGCGCAGATGGGCTTGCCCGTCTCGTGCACCTCCCGCAGGAGGCGCGCCAGCTCGGGGATGGCGGTGGCGTCGCCGCCCTTGCTGGCGAAGTTCGACAGGTTCTTGGCGGCGCCGAAGCCGCCGGGCAGGACGACGGCGTCCACCTCGCTGGCGCGCAGCTCGCGCAGGGGCTTGATCTTCCCGCGAGCGATGCGCGCGGCCTCCACCAGGACGTTGCGCCGCTCGCCCGTGGGCCGCCCGGTGTAGTGGTCCACCACCTCGTGCTCCTGCTCGGGCGCCACGATGACCGCCTCGGCGCCGGCCCGGTCCAGAGCCAGCAGCGTGAAGACGGCCTCGTGGATCTCGCTGCCGTCGAACACGCCGCTGCCCGCGAGCACCACTCCTACCTTGGTCATGATCCACCTCCGCTTGGCTTGGTGCCAGGATAGACCCGCCCCCTGCGACCGGCAAGGACTCTCGGCGGCGGCCGCGCGGCCCGCGGCGCCCGGCGGCCGCGACAGGGTCCGTACGACGCAGGGAATGCTTGCCGCAGGCGGCCGCGCCTGTCATTAGAAGGGAGTGCGCGGCGGGGCGCCCTTTGTTACGGCCCCGCAACGCGCAATCCCGAGGGGAGGCGGACCATGCGACTGGCCCTGATGACCTGGCGGCAGGTGGAAGACTATCTGGCGAAGAAGCGCACGCTCATCGTGCCCGTGGGCAGCACGGAGCAGCACGGGCCCAATGGCCTCATCGGCACCGACCACCTGATCGCCGACGCCCTGGCGCGGGCCGTGGGCGAGCGCCTGGACCTGCTGGTGCACCCGCCCCTGACCCTGGGCATGAGCCAGCACCACCTGGCCTTCCCCGGCTCGGCCAGCCTGACCGCCGCCACGCTGGGGCGCGTGCTGACCGAGCTGGCGGAGTCCACGTCCCGCCACGGCTTCCGCCGCTTCTTCTGGATCAACGGGCACGGCGGCAACACGCCGCCGGCCTCCTGCGCTGCCAGCGACCTGCTGGCGCGCCGGCCCGAGATCGAGTGGCACTGGCGCTCCTGGTGGCTGCACCCGCGCGTCGTGGCCCTCGAGGAGGAGCTCTTCGGCGACCGCAACGGCAGCCACGCCTCGGCGGCGGAGATCTCCATCACCATGTTCCTGGAGCCGGGGGCCGTCGCGCCCGTGGACCGCCTGGAGATCGACCGGCCGGCCCACGACTGGCCCATGAGCCCCGAGGCCTTCCGCGCCGCCTTCCCCGACGGGCGCATGATGAGCGACCCGTCGCTGGCCAGCGCCGAGGCGGGCGAGCGCCTGTTCGACCTCTGCGTGGAGCTCTACGCCGAGGAGCTGGCGGCCCTGGAGGGCGGCGTGGCGTAGCCCGGGCGGCCCGTCAGCTAGCCAGCCCGGGCGGCGACGCGGAGACAATCCCGACGATCCCGTAGGCCCACCAGTTCAGGCGCCGGCAGACGGCGATGTCCCAGCCGGCGGTCTCGAGCATGCGCGTCGCCTCGCGCGGCGTGTAGAAGCGGTAGTCGCCCGCGTGCGGGTGGATCCTCAGGCCGAGGTTCATGAGCTGGCGCAGGGGCGGGAAGAAGCAGGGGTCCACCAGGACGAGGCGGCCGCCGGGCCTCAGCATGCGGGCGATCTCGCCGAGGGCGGCCCGGGGCCGGTAGAAGTGGTGCAGGACGCCGGTCAACGCCACGGCGTCGAAGGAGGCGTCGGGCCAGGGCAGGGAGCGCTCGGCGTCGGCCGGACGCAGGTCGGCGTCGACGCCCCGCCGCGCCAGCTTTACGCGGGCCCTCTCGACGATGCGCGGCGCCAGGTCGCAGCCGGCGAGGCGGCGCGCGCCCGCCGCGGCGAGGCGGTCCAGGAGCCGCCCGGTCGCGCAGCCGACGTCGAGAATGGCCAGGGAGCCGAGATCCGCGCCGAGCTGGTCGAGGACGAAGCCGTCCATGATCTCGCCGCGAAAGACGCGGAGCGCCCAGTACGTGTCGTAGCGGTCGGCCAGCCGCCCGTCGTAGGCCCGGTAGCTGCTCCGCTTGTAGCGGTCGTCGAGGCCGTCCGGGCGGCGTCCTTCCGGCATGCTCGCCCCCTGCGTCCCGGCGTGCCGCCGCTAGCCGAGGGTGTCGAGGTCGGCCAGCAGCATCTTCTTCGCCTCCTCGTCCGGCACCGTTTCCGCGATGCGGCGCGCCTCGGCGAGTTGGGCCGCCGCCTCCTCCCGGTCGCCCGCGACGCCGGCGGCGCGCGACAGGGCCTCGTGGGCGTAGCCCAGGTAGAAGGGCGGCACGCCCTCGGCCGCGCTGGCCGCCAGGCAGAGCGTGCCGTAGCGCCGCGCCTCGTCCGCCATGCCGAGCGTGGCGTATACGCGGGAGGCCTGCCAGTAGCCGATGGACATGTTGGTGTCGGTGCAATCCTCGCGCTGGGTCCAGTGCCAGATGGAGGCGTGGGCCAGCTCGATCATCCGCTGGCCCTCGCGTTCCGTGCGGTCGGCCTTGTCCAGCAGCTCCCACACCGCGTTGAAGCAGGAAGCGGAGAAGTTCTTGTGGGCGGCCGCCAGATCGAGCTTCGTTTCGTCGGCCATCATCTCTCCTTCATCGTTATCGGATGTCGCGGTCGCGCCACCGCCGCCGGCCGATGGTGCCGAAGGGCAGCAGGATCGGCACGATCAGGAACAGGTTCCATCCGCTCAGGTCGCGCCGCCACGCGCCGCCGAAGATCCAGATGGCCCAGGCGGCGGAGGCGAAGAGCGTGACGTAGAGCGGGAGCATCAGCTTCCAGTACAGCGTGTCCGGGCGCCGCCAGGGCGCGAGCAGAGCGATCAGGACCAGCGCGTCGGCGAGCAGCACCAGGCCGACGGCCGCCTCCGTGAGCCGGTCCTGGGCGAGAACCACCACGGCCAGGGCCGCGACCCAGAGGAAGCCGCCCGTCCAGCCGAAGGTCCAGCCGATCCTTTCCCCTCTACGATCGTCCATTGTCGACCTCATGCTGCCCCGTCGCGGGCCACGCGGACCGCTACCGGCGGCCGGTTCCCCGGATCGCGGCCGCCAGGACCGGCGACAGGAGCGTGACGACGAGCACCAGGGACCAGACGCGTCCCCGCGTCAGGTCGTAGTCGGCGAGCAGCCTGTCCCACGGGTTCCCGAAGAGGTAGTGCCCGGCGAGGAACTCGAAGGCGACCGTCAGGCACAGCCAGAACGCCCCGACGAGAAAGCCCCGCCGGACCGAGCCCGGCGCGAGCCAGCGGATGGAGGCCAGCGCGATCAGGAAGATCAGGGCGCAGAGGATGGCCGTGCCGATCACGTGGGCGGCGTGCTCGCCGGCGGCCGGGGCGATCCAGGCGTTGCGCGCCGAGCCGTTCAGCACGGCGACCGCCGCGAGCGCGAACCAGATCGCGATCGCTCTGCCGATCATGAGGCCTCCCGCTTCCGTCCGCCCACCATCATCGCTCATTCCGGCGACGCTGTTCAAGGCGGCGCCGGCCGGATCATCCCCTGACCTCGACAATCAACTCGCCGGCGGCCGCCCAGGCGTACCCGAAACCGAAGCCAGGGAAGTGCCCCGTCTTCTCAGTCGCCACGTCGGCGGCGGCGAAGCGGACGCGCAGCCTGTCTCCACACTGGCCGTGCATCGTCTGCACCCACGCGAAGCCGTATCCGAAGTAGGGGAACCCCCACTCCTTCCTCATCTCGACGCGGCTGGCGGTCAGTGTCGCCGGATTGCCGGCGACGTGCCCCGCGAGCGAGCGCGCCCAGGCGAAGCCGTATCCCCGGTAGGGAAAGCCGGCAGCCTTGTGCAGGCCGACCTCCCGCGTCCGGAGGGCGACGGGATGGCCGCCGATATCGCCCCGTATGCTCGCGGCCCAGGCGTACCCGCGGCCCAGGTAGGGGAAGCTCCGCTTCTTGGCGCGGATGACGTCCTCCGTCCTCAGCGGGATCGTCAGCACGCCACCCTGGCGCTCCACGAAGGCGATCAGCTCCCCGTAGGAGAGACCGGCCCCAGGCGGCGGCGGGTCTGGCGGAGCCTCCTCCCGGAGGCGCACCTTGCAGACGGGACACGTGCCGGCCCAGGCGGGAAACCCGACGTGGCACTCCGGGCAGTAGGCGCGGTGCTGCTGGCGCTCCTCGTCCCACTCCCAGTTCCTGAATTTCATCGCGCCCCGTCCTGCTTGCTGCTGACTACCATCCCGATGGGAATCGTTTCACCCCCGGATGGACCTCAAGAACTTGTCGTAACGCACTTCTAGCCTCTTATCGTCCAGTCTTCGGGGCATGATGCCCTCTAAGCTCCCCGTCTCCTCTAGTTACCCTCCCGCACCCGCCGGCAGTAGACGTACGCGGAGAACGGCTTGAAGCCCAGCGCGCGGTTCAGCTTCTGCATGCCCTCGTTGCCCATGGCGGTGCCCGTGATGATCCGCCGGTCGCCGCGCCGCTTGGCCGCCGCCTGGGCCTGCAGCTTGAGCAGCCGCGCCAGGCCCCGCCGGCGGTACTCCCGGCGCACGACCGTCAGCACGATGAAGGGATCCCCGCCGCCCGGCGGGTAGCGGAACTGCGTGTAGCCGACGTAGCGCCCGTCGGCCTCGGCCAGCCAGACGGAGTCCTCGCGCATGCCCGGCGCCTCGAGGAAGCGCCGGCGGAAGCGGTCCCGGTCCGGCGGCTCCAGGTCGACCATCTCGGGCACGTCCCGGTAAGCGGCCCGGAACAGCTCGTGCCAGCGCTCGACGCGGTCGGGGGCCGTCTCCTCGGCCAGGGTGGCCACGCGCAGGCCCGCGACCGGCGTGGCCGCCAGGGCGCGCGCGGCCTCCGCCTCGTCGAAGGCCGCCAGCTCCACGGCGAACAGATCGCCGCGCAGGACCTCCGCGAAGCCCCATCGTTCCAGCAGGCGCCGCGCGCCGGCCGTGTCCCCCTCGTCCAGGAAGTGGGCGGTCAGCTCCGCCCAGCCGCGCCGGTCGGCCTCGGCCATCAGGGCCGCCGCCAGCTCGCCGCCGCGCCCTTCGCGCCGGTGGTCCGCGTGCACCAGCACGCGCAGGTTCATCTTGCGAGGGTCCCCCAGCTCGGGCGGGCTCGCGAGGTGCCCGATGCCCACGGCGCGCCCGTCCGCGTCCTCGCTCACCCGGATGAAGGGATGGGAGCCGGCGGCCTCGCGGTACTCCGCGCGCAGGGCCTCGCCTGTGGTGGGCCAGTGGGAAGTGCAGGTGTTGAACACGCCGGCGAGGGCCTCGTAGTCGTCGTCACGGAGTTCGCGCAGGGACACGGGACGCCTCCCGGCGGCGGCCGGTGGTTCAGCCGAGCTGGATGTAGACCTGATCGTCCTCGAGGATGACGGGGAAGGTGGCCACGCTGTAGCCCTCGTGGTCCACCACGTCGCCCGTGGTCAGGTCGATGACCCAGCCGTGTTCGGGGCAGACCAGGGACTCGCCCACGATCTCGGCCTCGTCCAGCGGCGATCCCTGGTGAGGGCAGCGGTTCTCCACGGCGTACACCTCGATGCCCGTGTTGATGATGGCGATCTCGTAGCCCTCCACGTCGAAGGCGCGGCCCTCGCCGGCGGGAACTTCCTCGAGGGCGCAGACATGGACGAGTTCGAGCTCTTTCATGGGTGCGTGTCCTCCCGGGTGCGGCGATGGGGGTCCTTCGAGCGCGAGAAGGGTAACAAACGATGCGCGCCGCGCAAAGGCCCCCGCGCCTTTTTCGGCCGCCCGCGCGGCGGCCGGGCCGCCGCGTAGCGCCCGGGCGTGGCCCCACGGGGACTGCCGCCGCCGACCGCCGCGCCGGCCGCCTTGCCGGCCCGCGGCGGCATCTGCTAACCTGCGCGTCTGGAACGCGATGGCGACCCGCGCCGCCGCCCGGAGGTCCCATGGAGATCCTGCTCGGCCACAGCCCCGATCCCGACGACGCCTTCATGTTCTACGGCCTCGCCCGCGGCCTCGTGGACGCGGGGCCCTACCGCTTCGTCCACCAGATGCAGGACATCGAGACGCTCAATCGCCGCGCCCTGGGCGGCGAGCTGCACGTGACGGCCGTCTCCGTGCACGCCTGGGCCCACCTGGCCGACCGCTACGCCCTCTTCTCCTGCGGCGCCAGCCTGGGCGACGGCTACGGCCCCATGCTCGTGGCCCGCCCCGGCCTGGACCTCGACGCCGCGCGGCGGCGCGTCATCGCCGTGCCGGGCACCCTGACCAGCGCCTACCTTGCCCTGCGCCTGGCCATCGGGGAGTTCGCGCACGCCGTCGTCCCCTTCGACGAGATCCCCGCCCGCGTGGCCGCCGGCGAGTACGACTCCGGGCTGCTCATCCACGAGGGGCAGCTCACCTACGCGCGCGAGGGGCTCGCGCTGCTGCTGGACCTGGGCGTCTGGTGGGGCGAGGAGACGGGCGGCCTGCCCCTGCCGCTGGGCGCCAACGCCGGGCGCCGCGACCTGGGCCCCGCGCGCCTGGGCGAGCTCGACCGCATCCTGCGCGCGAGCATCCGCTACGGCCTCGCGCACCGCGCGGAGGCCGTGGCCTACGCCCTCGGCTTCGGCCGCGGCCTGGACGCGGCCCTGGCCGACCGCTTCGTGGGCATGTACGTCAACGACCTGACCCTGGACTTCGGCGAGCGCGGCCGCGAGGCCGTGCGCCTCTTCCTGGCGCGCGGCTACGAGGCGGGGCTGCTGCCCGCGCCCGTCGCGCCGGAGTTCATCGAGTAGGCGGCGCGAGCCGGCCGGCCGCGGCGCCGGCGGCAGCCGCGCCGAAATCCCCGCCCCGCGAGGAGCGCCATGGAACGCTTCAGCCCGACCCTCACCGACAGCGAGCGCGCGGACCTCGTCGCCCTGCGCCGCGACTTCCACCGCCACCCCGAGCTGGGCTTCCAGGAGACGCGCACCATGGGCGTCATCGCCGAGCGCCTGCGCGCCCTCGGCCTGGAGCCGAGGACCGGCGTGGCCGGCACGGGCGTCGTGGCCGTCATGGACAGCGGCCGGCCCGGCCCCACGCTGCTCCTGCGCAGCGACATGGACGCCCTGCCCGTCACCGAGGTCGCGGACCGCGCCTACCGCTCCGAGACCGAGGGCGTCATGCACGCCTGCGGCCATGACGGGCACATGGCCACACTGCTAACGGCGGCCGCCGTCCTGCGCCGCCTGGGCGAGCCGAAGCGCGGGCGTCTCAAGCTCGTCTTCCAGCCGGCGGAGGAGGGCGAGGGCGGCGCCGAGCACATGATCGCCGAGGGCGTCCTGGCCGATCCGCCCGTGGACGCGGCCCTGGCCCTGCACTACTGGAGCCAGCTGCCGACGGGCGAGGCGGCCGTGGTCGCCGGCCCCTTCATGGCCTCCGTGGACGACTTCACCATCCGCGTCATCGGCCAGGGCGGCCACGCCGCCATGCCCCACGAGGTGCCGGACGCCCTGGTGGCCGGCGCCGCCGTGGTGACGGCCCTGCAGACCATCGTCTCGCGGCGCACGAATCCCATGCTACCCGTGGTGGTCACCGTCGGCGCCTTCCACGCGGGCCACGCCTTCAACGTCATCGCCGACAAGGCCGTGCTGCGCGGCACCTGCCGCGCCTTCGACGAGGAGGTGTGGCTGTCCCTGCCGGGCCATGTGGAGCGCGTGGCCAAGGCCGCGGCCGAGGTCCACGGCTGCACGGTGGAGGTGGAGTTCCAGCGCCTGCACCGGGCCGTGGTCAACGACGCCGAGATGACCGCTCACGTGCGCGAGACGGTGGCGGGCCTGCTGGGCGAGGACAGCATCGCCGAGCTGCGCACCATGGGCGGCGAGGACGTCAGCGAGTATCTCTCGCGCGTGCCCGGCTGCTTCTTCTTCGTCGGCTCGGGCGACGCGGCCAAGGGCACCATGGCGCCCCATCACAGCGCCGCCTTCGACCTGGACGAGGACGCCCTGCCCATCGGCTGCGAGCTGCTGGTCCGCCTGGCGCGGGACTACCTCGCGGGCGAGGACTGAGCGCTGCCCGGGTCGAACTCGGCCCGCAGCGCCTCCAGGCGCGCGCGGTTCCCGGGCTCGCTCGACGCGCGTGCGCTCTTGCGCTCGAGGATCATGCCGAGGGCCGCGCTGCCCACGATGGCGACCGCCAGGACGAGCATCGCGGCCGCCCGGCGCCAGGGGCGGGACGCCGCGATTCCCGGAACCACGAGACAGGCGAGCAGGGCCGCCAGCGGCGCGGCGGCGCCGTACAGGTAGCGCAGCTCGAGCCAGCCCGCGGGCAGCGGCACGAGGGTGTAGGGCGCGATGGCGAGAAGGGCCCAGGCGCCGAGGATGCGCAGCCGGGCCGGCGCGCGGCGGATCCAGGCGACAAGGACCCAGAGGACGAAGGCTAGCCCCAGGAAGGGCTGGAGCCGCTGCAGAGCCACCGTTGCTCCGGCGACGGCCGGGTGGCCGCCGGCCAGCGGGCTGGCGCTCTGCACGGGCAGAACCGCCAGGCCTAGGTACCGGCAGGCGGTCCAGGCGAGCGGGAAGGGATTGATCGCGCCGCTGTGCGCGAGCGCGCTGGTGCGCGGATCGAGCAGCGTCGCGACGATCCAGAGCCCCCACGTAACCGGCGCCAGGGCCGCCACGGCCGGGTGGCAGAGGCCGCGCCAGCCGCGCCGCGACGCGACGGCGGCGAGCACGACGAGCGGCGCCGCGAGCCCGGACTCGTGGAAGAAGGGCGCCAGGAGGCAGGCGGCGTAGGTCGCCGCCCAGCCGGCCCGCGGCGACGCGCCGCGCGGCGCGCCCGCCGCCGCCACCGGCAGCACGGCGGCCGCGAGCAGTGCCGTCATCGCCAGCCCGCCGCTCGTGCAGGCCCAGGTGACCTCCTTGCCGTAGTGGAAGACGCCCAGGTAGAACAACCCCGCCGCCAGCAGGGCCGCGTCGCGGTCCAGGTCCAGCCGCCTCAGAACGAGGTAGCACAGCCCCGCGTTCAGGATGTGCAGGAGGATGTTGAACGCCAAGTAGGCGCTCGCGTTCAACCCAAAGAGCCGCTGCTCGGCCAGGAAGAGCGCGAAGGCCCCCGGCCGGAAGAAGGCGACGGACTGGTGCGGGCTCAGGATGCCGGCCGGCGAGTCGGCCTGGTAGGCCGCCCGCAGGAAGACGAAGTCGTCCGCGCGGAACCCGTTGTCCAGGGCGCGCGCGTAGAGAACGGTGCCCGCCAGCAGGCAGACCGCGACGGCGAAGAGGATGATGCGCGCGCGTGTCATGAGGCCTCGCCTTGCGTCCGGAACCTATCTCTAACCCGAGCCGGCATTGCCAGTCCAGTTCCGTGTGACGGCGCCGCGGTGAGGGCCCGCGCGGCGGCCGCGCCCTTGCCTTCCGTCGCCGGCCGCGCCGTTGCCTTACCCCGGCGCCGCGCCGCGCGATCCGCGCTTTGCCCTTGGCCGCCAGCGGCCCGTGCGCGATGATGGCGGCGCCATGACCAGGACGCGCGCAGCCGTGCTGACCCTGTTGCTCCTGCTGGCGAGCCTGCCCGGCCTGCTCGTCCACCTGGACGCGGACCCCAGCCGGCTCCTGCCGCGCGACTTCATCACCGACGAGGGCTGGTGGACGGGCGAGGCGCGCGACAAGGTGCTCTTCGGCCAGTGGATCCTGGACGAGTACAGCCAGGGCCTCACCTCGCCCCTGGGCACGGCGGCCTGGTGGCTGTCCTTCCGCCTCATGGGCGTGTCCCTGCTGGCGGCCCGCCTGCCCGCGGCCCTGGCGGCCCTGATCGCCCTCGTCGCTCTGGGGCTGCTGCTGCGCGCGTCGCGGGAGCCCGTCTGGCCCGTGCTGGCGCTGCTGGCCTCGGCCGTGCCCTTCGCCCTGCACGCGCGCGTGGCCCTGCCCGACATGCTCTCGGTGGCCCTGATGTCGCTCGCGTGGTGGCTCGCCGCGCGGGGGCACACGGGACGGGCGATCCTGGCGGGCGTCCTGCTGGGCGCCGCCCTGTCGGCGAAACTCTCCACACTCGTCGCCCTGCCGGCCCTGGCCTGGGTCGCCCGCGGGGAGGACGGCGCCGCCCTGCCCCTGCTGGCGCGCTGGCGGCGCGCCGTCCACCTGGTCTTCGCGGCAGCGCTGGCCTGGACGCTCCTGCGCCTGCCCGTCGGCCTGGCCTTCCCCCGCGAGCTGGCCGTCGTGGACGCCTTCCACCGCGCCGAGAACCTGCCCGGCTCGGTGATCGACCTGCTGGCCAACCTGGCCTTCTTCCCCTGGCCGGCGCCCTTCCTGATGCAGGCGGCGCCGCTCGTCGCCCTGGCGGGGCTGGGCGCCTGGCAGGTCCGCCTGGACGCGCGCGGCCGCGGGATCGCGGGACAGGCTCTGGCCTTCCTGCTCATCGCCGGGCTGGCCCAGAGCCTCTTCGCCTATCCCGCCGACCGGCGCTTCCTGGTCTTCCTGCCGGCCCTGGCCGTCCTGGCGGCGCGGGGCTGGCGCGCCCTGGCCGAGGGCGAGGCCGTCTGGCGGCCCGACGAGCTGCGCCGCTGGCGCGAGGCGAGGGGCGCCGGCGCCCTGGCGCGCTTCGGCGCGGCGCTGGCCGCAGCCTTCGTGCTGCCCGGTCGGCTGGCCCTGTGGGGTTCGCGACTGCTGGGCGCCGCCGGCCGACCCGTGCCCGACGCGGCCCTGCGCGCCGCGGCGGCCGCGCTCTTCGTCGCCACGCTGATCGGCGCCTGGCTCTGGCTGCGGCGGCGCCCCGGCCGGGCCGGCGCCCTGCTGCGCGGCTCGCTGGTGGCGGGCTGGCTCTTCGTCTGCTTCGAGCAGTTCGACTTCCTGGTCGCGGCGGGGCTCTTCGCGCGCTTCGGCGGCTACGACGCGGGGCCGCTGTGGGCGGGATCGGGGGGCTGGTGGTCGGTGCCCTGGTGCCTGGTCACCCTCGCCCTCGTCTGGCTGCCCCTGGCCCGCGGCGGGCTGCTGCCGCGCATCCCCGGACTGGAGCGGTGCCGGCGGGCCCTGCCGCCCGCGGCGGCGATCCTGGCCCTGCTGGTCCTCGCGCCCCACTGGGCGCGGCCGACCTTCACCCTGCGCGACGCGGCGACGCGCCTGAAGGCGCCCGCGGCAAGCGGCGCGCCCTGCCTGGCCGTGCTGGGCGCCGAGGCGCCGACCCTGGCGCTGGGGAGCGAGGTGCAGACGGTGACCCTGCGCGGCGCCTTCAACGCCGCCTGGCAGGAGGCCGCGCCGCCGGGCGTGCGCCGCGTGGCCCTGCGCCTGGACGACGACGTCGCCCTGCCGGACGCCTGGCCCGCGGGGGCGGCGAGCCTGGCGGTCTGTCCCGTGCGGGAGTGGGGCGCGGGCGGCGGGCGCCCGCGCTTCGTCTTCGCCGTGTGGGAACCGGCCGCGCCTCCGGTCGGCGACCGCGTGGGCGGCGTGCCCTGAGGCCGCGCGCGGCCGCGGATCAGCCCTCCACCAGCGCGATGCGGCGCTCGAGCAGCACTTCCCGGTGCAGGTAGACGGTGAAGATGTACTCGCCGGGCTCGCGCGGCGCGCCGCCGGACGTGGTGGACCCGAGCTTGCTGCTGAGCTGGAAGCCCGGCTCGTCGGCGGTCTGCGTGCTCGTGCGGCGGTAGGTCAGGTCTTCGGCCTTGCGGCGCGTGACCTTCGCGGTGAAGCCGTCCTCCCCTTCCTCCACGACGACGTCGTACCAGCGGCGGAAGAGCTTGCCGCCGTCCGGCTTCCGCCAGACGAGGTGCAGGGAGTAGAGCCTGCCCGGCTCGGCGTTCGCGAAGGCGACGTGGCCGTGGACGTCGTTGCCCTCGCCGATCACGACGCTGTCGAGGGGGCGCAGCGGCCGGCCGCTCCTGGTGACGCGCTCGCAGAAGGTGATCTCGGCCTGGAAGAGGCCGTCCAGGGCCGCGGGGTCCTCGGCCAACTGGGATTGCGCGGACTGGAAGCTGGTGATGTCGTCCTGGCTGCAGCCCGCGAGGGCCAGGGCGGCGGCCGCCGCGGCCGCCAGGATGATGATGCGACGCAAGGCCGACCTCCCGGTTCCGGTATCGTCACCATTCTAGCACCCGCGCCATCGCGATTGAAAAGGCTGTGTCTCCTGATTGAATCCGGTCTGATTTGTGTTACAATGTTGTGCTTTTCCTCGCGCGGGGACTCTCACGCCGCGAATCCGGTCTCCCACATCTGATCCAGCCCAGCTTACCTCCGGATGCCACGGAACCAGCGAGATACCCTGAGCGAATCTCCAGTCGCCGGACTCAGCCCTGGGAGGTGGTCGATGTCCGCCCTGCGCACCGCGGTTCTGGCTCTCGTCATCCTCGCGATCGCCGCCGCCGCATTCGCCAATCCTGCCGATCCCGCCGCCATCCGCATCCTGCAGCAGCCCGACGGATCCGCCATCCGGGCGCGTCTCGTCGGCGATGCCTGGATGCACCGCTACGAAACACTCGACGGCCACGCCATCGTCCGCGACGAGGCCGGTTTCTGGGTCCATGCCCTGGCGGCGCCCGATGGGGACCTCGTTCCCTCCGGTGTCATCGTCGGCAGTGGAGCTCCGCCCGCGCCTGCGGGTGTGCGGCCGTCGGGAGCGGCCCTGGCGGAGCTACAAGCCGCCGGATCGGCGGGACGCGGCGCCGCAGGCCTACGCGGCATCACGGGCACGCAGGAGCTCGTCATCATCCTGGTGGAGTTCGCGGACACGGGCGTTGGCGAGGGTTCGTTCGGTCCCCATGACGTCGACTACTTCGCGGCTCCGGACACGGGACTCGTCCTGGGCGGCAACCAGGGGCGCCTGCGCCACTACTACGACGAGGTGTCCTACGGGCAGCTCGACCTGCAGGGCGCCGCAGCCGGCGGCGCCTGGCTGCAGAGCGCCCAGACCGAGCTCTACTACGGCCAGGACTGCTCGCCAGGGATCTGTCCGCCGGCCACCAGCGACAACTGCAACGTCTGCATCTCGGAGCTGGTCCGCGAGGCGGTGCTGCTCGCCGACGCGGCGGGCTTCGACTTCGAGCCCTACGACACGGACGGCGACGGCGTGGTGGACCACGTCCTCGTCGTCCACGCCGGCGGAAACCAGGGCGCCCTGGCCGGTGGTCCCGATGACATCTGGTCGCACCGCGGCGCGATCCCGGGCGGCCAGACCGTGGACGGCAAGAGCGTCCAGGGCTACATGCTGCTCTCGGAGCACGACGCCATGAGCGTCTTCGCCCAGGAGTTCGCCCACGACCTGGGCGCCCCCGATCTCTGGGACCACGACGGCGACAGCGAGCCCGTGGGCGAGTGGTGCCTCATGGGCGCTGCCTGGGAGACCGCCAGCCCGCCCCACCTCTGCGGCCTGCTCAAGATAGACATCGACGGCGACCTGGACGACGGCATGACCGGCTGGGCCGTCGCGGGCCTGCTCACCGACGAGGGCGGCTACGTCCTGGACCGCCTCGACCAGCACCAGATCCAGAGCGTACTCATGACCGAGCCCTCGTTCTCCAGCGGCGAGCGCTTCCTGGTGGAGAACCGGCAGGCCGAGGGCTACTACGAGTCCTCGCTGCCCGAGTCGGGGCTGCTCTTCACGCACATCGACATGGCCATGCCCGACGGCGGCGGCCTGTTCAACGACGGCCCGCCCACCAACAGCTACCACGGCGCCTGGGTTGAGCGGCCGGGCCACCTGCCCTCGGCGGCGGGGGCGGCCTGGTCGGCCGACGACGGCGAGACGCGCTTCGGCCCCGCCACCATCCCCGACACCGACGCCAACGGCGGCCACGGCACGGGCTACGTGTTCCGCGACATCGGGCCCGAGGCCGGCGCCATGAGCTTCACCTTCCAGCCCCAGCCCACGAACGTCAGCGGGCCCATCACATCGGACGTCACCTGGACCCTCGGCGGCTCCCCCTACATCGTCACCGCGAACATCACCGTGGCGGACGGCGTGCGCCTGACCATCGCGCCGGGCGTGATCGTCAAGTTCAACAGCGGCACCGCCATGACCATCAACGGGGTGCTGCTCGCCGAGGGGGCGCCGGCGGACTCCATCGTCTTCACCTCCTACCGCGACGACCAGCACGGCGGCGACACCAACGGCGACGGGCCCAGCGCCGGCACGCCGGGCAACTGGGACCGCCTCTTCTTCGACAATCCCAACAACGGCTGCTCCCTCGACTACTGCCTCGTCCGCTACGCGGGATCCGGCAGCCCCAACGAGGCGGTCCGCCTGGTCGGCACGGAAGCCGAGCTGTCCATGAGCCACTCCACCGTCGAGTGGTCGTACTACTATGGCTTCTACACGGACGCCGGCACGAGCCTGACGCTGGCCGACTGCATGATCCGCCGCAACGGCCTCGACGGCATCTACGCCGCGGGGGCGCTCGGCGCGGACAACTGCACCTCCCGCGAGAACGGCCGGTACGGCTTCTATGTCACGAGCGACGACGCCGTCCTGGCGGGCTGCCGCGCCAGCGAGAACACCTCGCACGGCATGTGGCTGACCGGCGAGGGCTGCGCGATCACGGGCAACACGCTGGACCAGAACGGGGGCACGGGTCTTTGCTGCGAGAAGGTGCCGGACGTCTTCAGCGGCAACCTCAGCTCGATCAACACCGGCCTCGGCTACGAGATCCCCGTCGAGGTGCTGGCAGCCACCTGGCAGGACAACACCATCGGCATCAATGGCCGCGGCGGCGCCATCGGCGTCCGTGGCGGCTCGGTGCCGCAATCGGAGACCTGGACGGCGGATCACCCGCTCTACTTCAGCACCGGCTCCGTCATCGTGCCCGAGGGCGTGACGCTGACCATCTCCCCCGGCGCGATACTGCGCTTTAACAGCTACTTCACCATGTCCATCAGCGGCGCGCTCGTCGCCGAGGGCACGGAGGCCGACTCGATCATCTTCACGTCCTACCGGGACGACCAGTACGGCGGCGACTGCGACGGGAACGGGCCCACCACCGGCGTTCCCGGGGACTGGTACTACATACAGTTCGGCGCGAGCGCCTCTCCCGCCTGCGCCATGAACCACTGCCGGATCCGCTACGCGGGCAGGGCGTACGGTTCCAATTACAGCAGCGCGCTTTTCGTCTACTCCGGCAACGGCCTCTCCGTCGCCCATTCAATCATCGAATTCACTTATGCGTATTACTACCCTTATACGATCAGGGTCCTGTCGGACGGCGTGTTGACACTCTCGGACTGCATCATCCGCGACAACGAGGGCTACGGCATCTACTGCATGGGACAGCTCGACGCCGACCGGTGCCAGATAACCGGAAACGGCAGCTACGGCCTCTACGGAACGGGTAACGGCATCGGCGTCAGCAACTGCCGCCTGAGCGAGAACGGCGACGCGGGCCTTTGGCTAACAGGCAGCAACTGCACCATCGTCGCCGACACGCTGGACGCCAACGGCGGCCATGGGCTCTACTGCGAGAAGCTGCCCGCGGCCTTCCACGACAACGTCAGCGCCGACAACGGCGGCTTCGGCTACGCCGTGCCCGCCGGCGTCATCCCCGACGTCTGGAATCACAACACGGCGGGCGTCAACGGCCGCGACGGCGCCCTCGGCGTCACGGGCGGCACGGTGGCCGCCAGCGCCCAGTGGAACGACGGCCAGCCCTACGCCGTTTTCGCGGACATGACCGTGGCCGACGGCGCCACGCTGAACCTCGAGCCGGGCGCCATCCTCAAGTTCGACACGGACAGGAGCATGACCGTCAACGGCACCCTGGTGGCCAGCGGCGCCGAGGGAGACTCCGTCGTCTTCACCGCCTACGCCGACGACGCCCACGGGGGCGACACCAACGGCGACGAGGAGAGCGCCGGCGCGCCCGGCGACTGGCGGCACATCCACTTCTCGAGCCCCGATGCGGGGAGCGCCCTGAGCTTCTGCATCGTGCGGTATGCGGGGAGACACTACTCCTCGGGTTATTACCGCGAGGATGCTGTCCGCCTGACGGGCGGCGGCGCGGAGCTTTCCCTCTCCAACTCCCTCATCGAACGGAACGGCGATCCCAGTTACGATTCCGGCCCCTACTCGGGCGCCGTGTGCACGGAATCCGGAAGCCACCTGGCGATGTCCCAGTGCGCCATTGGCGACAACCACAACGCGGGAGTTCACGCCGAGGGCGCGCTGGACCTTGCCGACGCCTGGCTCCACGGCAACGCGGGTGACGGCGCCCGCGTGACGGGCCCGGGCGGCTCCGTGACGGACTGCATCTTCGAAGGCAACACTGGCACGGGCCTGCGCTGGACCAGTCTGCCCGCCGCCTTCTCGGGCAATGCCGGCCAGGACAACGGCGGCTTCAACTTCGCCGTGCGCGCCGAGGTCCTGCACCAGGTCTGGACGCAGAACACCTCCGGGCCCAACGCCCGCGGGAACGCCGTCGGGATCACCGGCGGCACCGTGCTGGCCGACGTCACCTGGATCGACGACCACCCCTTCGCCGTCCTCGGCGACCTCGTAGTTCCTGGCGGCGTCACACTGATCCTCGAGCCCGGCGCCATCTTCAAGTTCGACCGCTACTACGGCCTGACCGTGAACGGCATCCTTCTGGCCGAAGGCGCCGCGGGCGATCCCATCGTCTTCAGCTCCTACGCCGACGACGAGTACGGCGGCGACACCAACGGCGACGCGGCGAGCGATGGCAGCCCCGGCGACTGGAGCAGTGTCGAGTTCGTCGATCCCGGATTCGGCTGCTCCCTGCGCCACTGCATCATCCGCTATGCCGGCTACAGCTCGCATACCTCCTATCCCAGGGAAGCGCTCCATTTGGAGGGGGCCGGCGCCGCCCTCGACCTCGCCAACTGCGTCGTCGAGCGGACCGGCGGCGGCGGCAGCTATCCTTACGCGGTGCGCGGCTACGCCGGCACGACGCTGCAGGTCTCGGAGTGCGCCATCCGCGACAACGACGGCACGGGCCTGTTCGCCGAGGGCGGCCTCGGCCTCTGGGACACGGAGATCTCCGGCAACGGCGGCGACGGCGCGCTGGTCCGCGACCCCGGGTCCGTCGTGACCGGCTGCCTGGCCGCGGACAACACCGGGTACGGCTTCGACGTCCACCCCGAGCTGGCCGGCGAGATAGCCCGCGACGACAGCCTGGCCGGCAATGGCCACGCCAACAGCATCGCCGTCACCGGCGGCACCATCGCCGTGGACGACGAGTGGCCGGGCGCCTACCCGATGGTGGTGACGGGCGACATCGTCGTCGACGCGGCCGCAACGCTGCTGGTCCAGCCAGGCTCCGTGATCAAGTTCAACGGCGTCTTCGGCCTGGACGTCCAGGGCACCCTGGTCGCCCAGGGCGACGCCGTCGACAAGGTGGTCTTCACCTCCTACCGGGACGACGCCTACGGCGGCGACGGGAACGGCGACGGCATCAACTCGCTGCCGGCCGCCGGGGACTGGACGGGCATCCGCTTCGACACCGCCGGGGCCAGTTCCCGCCTGGGCCGGACCGTGGTCTCCTACGCCGGCAACGGAGGCCAGCCGGCCGTGGAGATCGCCGGCTGCGACCTGGTCTTCGACGACTGCGTCGTCATCCACAACCAGGACCGCGGCATCCGCGTGGACGCCGCCGGCGGGCTGACCATCCACACCAGCGACATCTACGACAACGGCTTCGGGCTGGAGAACCTCAACACCTCCGCCCCGGTCGACGCCACACACTGCTACTGGGGGTCCGCGACCGGCCCCCACCACGCCGTCGAGAACCCGGGCGGGCAGGGCGACGCCGTCAGCGACTACGTGACCTTCGAACCCTGGCTCGACAGCTCCGTGGACAACCCGTGGCTGCCTCTCGCCTCGCCGGCCCCGTCGGGGAACTACACCTGCGTCCTCGGCCTCGATTTCGACGGCGATCCCTACCTGGATCTCCTCGCCGGCACCGAGGCGAACGGCCTCCGCATCTGGTCGCGGATGGGCTTCGAGTCGTGGCAGACCGAGGACTCGCCCATCACCACGGGCCAGGTGCTTTGCCTGGACAGGGCCGACTTCAACGGCGACGGTTGCGAGGACTTCCTGGCCTGCGGCTCCTTCGGCATCCGCGTCTTCGCCGGCGACGGCGCAGGGAGCCCGACCGAGACGCCCGCGCCCCTCGGCGGCGAGAGCTGCAGCGATGCCCACTTCGCCTACGTTGACCACGACGTCCACATCGACATCGTCGGCTGCTCGGCGGACAACAACGGCCTCTACGTGTTCCACGGCGACGGCGCCGGCAACTGGACACCCGGCCCCGCGCCCGCCGCCGCGAACAGCTTCTACCGTGTCGCCTGCGCGGACCTGGACGGGGACACATGGCTCGACATCGCCGCCACGAGCGCCGAGTACCACGGCGTCCGCGCCTGGCTCGGCTCGGCGGCCGGCGACTGGACGCCCCTGCCGGCCCTCGACGACGGCCGTGCCTTCTACGGCCTCGATCTCGGCGACATCGACAAGGACGGGGACTGGGATCTCGTCGTCGGCGCCATCCAGACCGGCGTGGGCATCCGCGTCTTCCTGAACGACGGCGCCGCGAACTGGAGCGAGGGAACGGCGCCGACCTCCTCCGGCCTCTACAAGGATCTCCTGCTCCGGGACGTGAACGGCGATGCCGAGGGCCGTCTCGACCTGCTGGCCGCGAGCCAGGGCGGCGGCGTCAGCGTCTGGACCGGCACCGAGAGCCTGGTCTGGAACTTCTGGTACCACCCCGCGTCCAGCGGCATCTACAACGGCATCTGCGTGGATGACTGGACCCTGGACGGCACCTGGGACCTGGCCGGCGCCGCCACCTTCGACGGTGTGTCGCTCTGGCAGAACCTGACGCCGGGCAGCCACGATCCCGTCTTCGTCACGGATCCCGGGGAACTGCCCTTCAACCAGGTGGCCATCGGCGCCTGCGCCCACGACGATTTCACGCTGCAGAATGCCAGCGCCGACACGCTCTACAACGTCGTGATCTACGCCACCAGCCCCGAGTTCGACGTCGCCGTCTCGCCCGGTGGGCGCGAGGTCGGCCCCTTCACGATGCTGCCCCTGGAGAGCCTGCTGCTGCGTGTGACCTACTGCCCGGCGGACGAGGGCGCCGACATCGAGGCCGTCATCATCCACAGCACCGCCGAGGTCACCAGCGTCCGCCTGACGGGCGAGGGCGTGACCCTCATCCCGCCCCTGTGGGCCGCCGACCTGATCGTGGCCAACGACACCGGCGGCGAGGGCAACAGCCAGACGCTGTCCTTCGGCGCCGGCATCGGCGCCACCGATGGCCTCGATCCCCAGAGCGGAGAGGTCGGCCTGCCGCCCCTGCCGCCGACCACGGTCTTCGACGCGCGCTGGCAGGTGCCGGGCTGCGAGGGGACGCTGCTCAACGTCCACGACTACTACAACCTGACCGACGCCTTCACCTTCCAGTGGCAAGAGGGCTCCGGCGCCTATCCCATGACCGTGAGCTGGGACCCGGAGTCGCTGCCCGCCGGCACCTTCCTCATCGGCACCGCGCTCAAGGACACCCTCGACATGGCCCTGCAGGCGCAGTACGTGGTGCCGTCCGGCATGGAGTACATCACCGAGCTCACCGTCTGGACCAACGTGCACAGCACCTTCTGCCACGACCTGCACGCGAGCTGGCAGATGGTGTCGCTTCCCGTCGCCACGGGCGACGATTCCCTGAGCGCGCTCTTCCCGGGCGCCGTCTCGGCCTTCGGCTTCGACGGCGGCTACGCACAGGCGCACACTCTCGAAACCGGCGCCGGCTACTGGCTCGACATGCCGGGAGACGCGGAGGTCTGCCAGGTCGGCGAACAGGTGCGCCTCATCGCGCTGGACCTTCCCGCGGGCTGGAGCATGGTGGGCGCGCCCTTCGACACCTTCGCCGTGGCCGATCTCTCCCAAGAGCCGCCGGGATGCGTGCAGTCCGTCTTCGGCTTCGGCCTGGGCTACGAGCTGGCGGACACCCTCCTGCCCGGCCAGGGCTACTGGATCGACCTGAGCGAGCCCTGCTCGATCACCATGGACCTGGACGCCCCGCGTGGCGCCACGGCGGCGGGCGGTCCGGCGATCGTGGCGCGCGGCGAGGGCGCTCCCAGCGGCGCGTCCGCGGCGCCTTCGGCCGGCACCTGGCAGATGACCCTTCTCGCCGAGCCGGCCGGAGGCAATGGCCCCGCACAGCTGACGATCGGAGCGGCAAGCGGCGCCAGCGACGGCCTCGACGCCGAGCTCGGCGAGCGGGAACTGCCGCCCTGGCCGCCAGCCCGGTGCTTCGACGCGCGCCTGGCTCTGGCGCGCGGCAACGGCCTGCGCAGCGACCTGCGCGATCCCGCCGGGGCCAGCCACCGCTTCCGGCTGCGGTGGCAGGCGACTGCCGCCTGCTATCCGCTCACCATCCGCTGGGATCCCGGCGCCCTGCCGCCCGGCGAGGCCTGGCTCGGCGATGCGCTCGACGGCAGCCTGCTCAGCCCCGTCGACATGCATGCAACGGACCGCGTGGAGATCCCCGGCACGCTGGCGCACCTCGGCGGTGTCGACTTGCTGGTGACGGCAGCGGAGGAAACGCCTGGTGTCCCCCGCGCCCTGGCCCTGCACCAGAACGTGCCCAATCCCTTCAACCCTGGCACGGTGATCCGCTTCGACCTGCCGGACGCGGCCCGGGTACGCCTCGAGGTCGTCGACGCCGCCGGGCGGCTGGTGCGCGTCCTGGCCGACGAGGACTTCCCCGCCGGGCGGCACGAGATAGCCTGGGACGGGCGGAACCGCGCCGGGCGCGCCGTGGCCTCGGGCGTCTACCTCTACCGGCTGGAAGCGGCGGGGCGCGCGATGACGCGCAAGATGCTGCTCTTGAAGTAGGGGGGTGCCGTGGTGAACGCGAAACGCATGAACCGGATCCTCACCGCGCTTCTCGCCATGCTGCTGCTGGGGATTAACGCCGCCGCGGAGCAGTGGGAGGTCGCCCTCGCGGTGCTGAACGGCGGCGGCGAGTCCCAGGCGCTCGTCTTCGGGATCCACCCCGACGGCACCGACGGCGTGGACCCGGAGCTGGGCGAAGTCGGCCTGCCGCCCTGGCCGCCAGGCGCCATCTTCGACGTCCGCTTCCTGGTCGACGACGCCGAGGGGCTTCGTCGCGACATCCGCGACGACAGCCCCGTCGAGCGGACCCACGAGATACAGTGGCAGGCCGGCGCGTGCGGCTACCCCATCATCCTGCGCTGGGACCCGGCGGCGCTGCCCGCCGCGACCTTCGCGCTGGCCGACGGCTACGGCGGCATCTTCATCGCTCCCTTCGACATGGCCGGCGCGGACAGCCTGCTGATCCCGCTCGAGCAGTCCTTCATCCGCCGTCTGGACCTGACCGTCCTGCCGGGGACGGTGCCGCCGGAGGCGCCCGTCATCACGCCGGCGATTCCGGACCTCGCGATCTTCACGGGCCAGCAGTTCCCGGCGCTGCGCCTGGACGACTACGTGGCCGACCCCGACACGCCGGACGCGGCGCTGTCCTGGACGGCCGGCGGCGCGGGGCCACCCTGGCTCGACATCTCGCCGGAGCGGGTGCTCGCGGTGTCGGCGCCCCCGGGATGGATGGGGTCGGAATCCTTCACGCTGACCGTCACCGATCCGGACGGTCTGGAAGATACGCAGGACCTGCTCGTATCCTGCACGCCGGGCGGCCTACCCCGCTGGTCCGTCCCGGTGGCCGTGGTGAACGGCGCGAGGGGCGCGGGATTGGTGTCCTTCGGGCTGCATCCCGACGCCACCGACGGGATCGACAGTGCCCTCGACGAGGTGGCCCTGCCGCCGTGGCCCCCGTCGAGCGTCTTCGACGCCCGGCTCCTGCTCCCGGACGGCTTCACGCATTCCGCCGTAGATCTTCGTCACAGCGAGCAAGCGAACCCCACCTATCACATCCAGTGGCAGGCGGGCGAGGAAGGCTATCCCGTCACGGTGAGCTGGCCGGGCGAGCTTCCGCCGGGCGAGTTCACCATCGCCGACGACAAGGGCGGAATCCACATCCCGCCCACGGACATGAGCGGCACGCAGTCGCTTGAGGTGCCCGACTCCCTCTCCGCCGTCACGGGCCTCATCATCTCGGCCGTCCCGGTCATCGACCTGACGCCCCCTGCCGGACCGACGTTCCTTCACGTGCTGGACCACACCGCGGACCTCGTCACCCTTGCCTGGGACGAGGCTCTCGAGGAGCACTTCGCCTTCTACGAGATTCTCCACGACTCGGTGGCATTCAGCGACGAGGCCGCCTGGTCCTGGGACTGGTCGGAGGATCCGGAGATGGCGCAGATCGAAACCACGGAGATGGTCGTGCCGCTTCCCGCAGGCGTCACCACCGCCTACTTCAGGATCCGCGCCTGGGACCTGTTTGGCAACTCCGGCCCTCTGAGCGACCCGGTCGCCATCACCGACGCGCCCCTTGTTCCAGGCGGTCAAGGCGAGGAGGACATGAGGCTTCTCAGCTGCGCTCCCCATCCCTTCTCGCTGCAGACCACCGTCCGTTTCCTGGCACCGCGCGGCGCGGTCGCGGAGCTGACCGTCTACGACCTGCGTGGCCGTCGCGTCTGGACGCGCGAGACGGTCCCCGCTGCGGGCTCGGGAAACATCATCTGGAACGGGATGGATGATCGGGGACGAGCGCTTCCGTCGGGCGTCTACCTCTGTGTCTTGCGGAGCGGCGGCCACGCTGACAGTCGCCGCATCGTCCTCGTCAGGTAGCCCGGCACGCGGCCTCCGGAAGCAGCCGGCTTGGCGATGAATGAAGGGCGGATGATTCCCTTCCCACAATGACCTGCGCGAAGAGCGGGCGTGGACAACAAAGGGGCGGCGGGCCTTCTCCCGAGGCGACTTCGAAGCGGAGCCGAGGGAGAAGGGCTCGCCGCCCTGTTATCGGCCGGCGGCCGGCTACTTCAGCAGCACGGCCTTGCCGACGAGGCGGGCGTCCCCCGCCTCCAGCGCGTAGAGGTAGACGCCCGAGCTGGCGGGCCGGCCGGCCTCGTCCAGGCCGTCCCAGCGCACGGCGTGGGCGCCGGCCGCGAAGGGCCGTTCGGCGGCGAGGGTGCGCACCAGGCGGCCGCCCACGTCGAAGACCCGCAGGGTGACCGGACCGTCCGCCGGCAGCCCGAAGCGGATCTCCGTCGACGGGTTGAAGGGGTTGGGCACGGCGCCCAGCAGGATCACGGCCGCCGGCGCCTCCGTCTCGGGTGCCGGCGTCGTCACCGGCGCCTCGAAGCCGATGAGGGCGAAGTCGTCGAGGGCCGCCTCGACTACGGAGTCCGGGTCGTTGTCGCCGGCGATGAACTGGAAGCGCACCTGGTCCGTCATGGCGATGATGCCCCCCAGGGGGATGCTCACGCTCAACCAGGCGTGGGTGCTCTCCGTCGTGAAGTCGATCACGTGCCAGTAGGCGCCGTCGTCGTCGGAGACGCGCACCTGCCAGTTGTCCGTACCCGGCGCGTAGCCCGTGTCGTTGGAGTACCAGCGCTTGTAATCCACCCTGACGTCGATGAGGCCGGTCAGGTCGAACAGCGGGCTCACGAGCGTCGTGAGGCCGCCGTCCACGTCGTCCGCGCCCTGCTCGCCCGTCTCGTCGTTGCCGGTGACGAAGCAGAGGGTGCCGGTCTCCGAGGCGTCGTCCTCGGGCTGCACGGGGACGGCGTTGAACCACACGCCCACCGGGTCCTCGCGCACCCAGAAACCGTCGGTGGCCGTGTCGCTCGGGTCGCCCACGGTCCAGCCCAGATCGCTCTCGAAGTCGTCGCTGAAGATGACGCCGCCGTTGAGCACCCAGAACTCGTGGAAGGCGCCCTCCTCCTCGGGCTCGCGCGAGCGGTTGCCTGCCGCGTCCCGCGCGGTCAGCCAGTAGCTGACGTGGGTGTTCACCGCCTGGCCGGGGATCTCCGCCTGATAGAGGCTGATATCCTCGTCCACCAGCTCCATGCCGACGACGGTGGGCAGGCCGCCCGTCACGCAGTAGTGGAGCTCGATCTCATCGAGGTCGGACCAGTCGTGGACGTTGGCCTCCACGACGTAGGGTCCCGCCGTGTCGCCGGTGTTGGCCAGTTCGGTCACGTTCTTGATCTGCGGCGCCAAGATGTCCGTCATCTCGAAGTCGAGATACGTCGTCTCGCCGATGACGATGGTGACGCCGGGCACCGTCACCGTCTCGAAGCTCTCGTGCTCGGCCTGGACGGTGAAGAGTCCCGCCGGCACGCTGCCCTGGTAGTGCCCGTTGCGGCCGGTGTACAGGACGGTCCCGCTGGTGAGCACCCGCACGGCCACGCCCTCGATGGGCGTGCCGCCGTTGGAGGCGTTGGCCACGTCACCCTCCAGGCTGCCCATGTCGTTGATCTCCAGCGGCAGGAAGCGGATGGCGCGGCCGCTGGCGAGCGTCGCGGCGCCCGGCGCGTAGGAGCCCCAGTAGCTGTAGCCGATGCCGACGGTCCGGTCGCCGTTCTGGATGCCCACCGACGCGTAGCGCGTCTGGCTGTCGTTGTTCACCACGGCGTTGTACTGGAACACGATCTCGCCGTCGCCCGACGGCGTCGGCCAGTGCGCCGGATCGTGGAGGATGACCTCGAAGTTCTGGACCTGGTTGGTGGTCTGATGCTTGAGGCGGCTCCACTGGACGATGAAGCGGTGGTTGGCCGCGTCGAACCAGGTGTAGACCAGGTCGCTGCTCACCTGCTTCAGGTCGTCCCAGAAGGGCGCGATCATGTTGTCGGGTCCGCCCGCCGCCGGGATGTTGTAGTTCCAGCAGCCCTTCTGGTCCGTCTCGCCCATGGCGATCCAGCCGTTGGAACAGATGGAGACCTTGGTGAACTGGGTGCCGTAGTACTGGAAGGGGAAGGGCAGGTCGAGGGTCTTGGTGTCGTCCTGCTCGAAGCCGAAGTCGGTCAGGCCCACCGAGGTGCCGCTGCCGCCGTGGTTCGGCGCGATCTCGACCCAGGCGTAGGTCGGCGCGTAGGCGTAGCCCGTATCCGTGTTGTCGAAGCAGTAGTAGCCGTAGGCGTCCGGACCGGTCGGATCGTCGGAGCTGGCCGTTCCCGCGTTGAGCGTGAAGGTCACGCGATCCCGGGCCCCGTCGTTGAAGGTCAGGGTCAGCGTGAACGTCACCGGCGTGCCCTGGAAGCAGTCCTCGGAGACGACGAGGCCGAAGGGGTCGCCCGTGTTCTCCGCCGTGGCGCCGACGCCGATCGCGCCGTAGGCGCCCCCGGCGTCCGTGACGGTCACCCAGGGGCACTCGCAGGCCAGCGAGGCCGTGACACCACTGGCCGCCAGGCTGCCGTTGTTGCGCACCTCGACGCTGAAGGTGCCCGACTCGCCGGGATCCAGGCCGCTGCCGCCGCCCGACCAGGTGAAGCCCTCGTAGTCGAATGCCGCGCTGGCGACCGTGAGCTGCGCGAGGCTGGTCCAGGTGGGCAGTCCCGTCGTCGCCATCACGTCGAGGTCGATGACATGGCCGTCCGGCGCGAAGGGACTGATCGCCAGATCGAAGTCCTCGGCGCTCCAGGCGACGGCGCCGGCGGCGATGTCACCGAAGTCCTCGGCGGCGTCCGTGATGGTCACGTAGGGATCGTCCGTGGCCAGGGTGGCCGTCACGCCGAGGGCCGCCGACGAGCCCAGGTTTTGCAGGGCCAGGGGCAGCTCGATGGTCTCGCCGGGATTGACCACCCCGTCGCCGTTGCCGTCGCTGTCGCCGAAGACGTCGTCGTCCACGGTGGCCTCGACGAAGCTGGGATAGACGGCCACGGCGCCCAGGGTCAGGGCGCCCTGATGGGGCATGTGGTCGTGCATGGTGACGGTCACCAGCAGCGCGCCGCTCGTCGCGCCGGCCAGGGGCAGGTTCGCCATGCCGGCGTCATCGGTGACGCCGTTCACCTGGACCGCGCCCGCCTGGTACAGCGCAACGCGCGCGCCGGCCAGGGGCGCGCCGCCCGCCGTCACCGTCACCGGCACCGAGCTGGCGCCCGCCGGCGCCGTCGCCGGGTAGGAGACGGACATGGCTGCGGGGTAGCCCATCCATAGGTCCGTCGCCGGATCGCCCATCAGGTTCGCCCACATGGCCCAGATCTCC
>JAFGBK010000044.1 GCA_016933175.1 Candidatus Krumholzibacteriota bacterium
CGCCTGCGCGAGCTGGCCGCGCCGCGCCGCTGGGAGCGCGTCCTGGCCCCCCTGGTCGAGGCCATCGAGGCCCTCTGAGAAGCGATCCGCCCTCGCGGGCCATCGCCGGCCGCCGCGGCGCCGGCGCCCCGCCGTCCTTTCCCGCCCCGCCGATGCCGTTTCCGCGCCGCGCCGGGCGCGGCCGATCCACGCGCGCTGCAACGCGTCCGCGCCGGCCGGTGTCCATGCCAGCGAGGTTGGAAAGCCCTTGCCAGAGAGGAAACGGACGGTGAAAGTCCTGAGCATGGCAGAGCGAGGATGGCCCGCCGACCGCCCGCTGGATCGCGAAGAGGCCCGGCGCCTCTTCCCCCACTGGGTCCGTCAATCGCGGAACAGCATCTACGCCACGCTCGTGCGCATTCTCCGCGACGAGAGCGAGGCCGAGGATCTCCTCCAGGAGACCTATCTGCGCGCGCTCGACCGTCTCGGCTCCTACCGCGGCGAGGGCGAACCCGAGGCCTGGCTGCGGCGCATCGCCGTGCGCCTGGCACTGAATCACCTTCGCGCGCGCCGCGTCCGCCGCTGGCTGCCCCTGCCGGGCGGCTCGCGGGAGACCGTCGACCCGACGACCCTGCCCGACAGCGCCGCGCCGCCCGACGAGACGGCGGCCGGCGGCGAGCGGCGCCGCCGCCTGGAGATCCTGCTGCGCAAGCAGCCGCCGCGGGCCCGGGTGGCCTTCACCCTGCGCCACCTCGAGGGACGCAGCTACGCCGAGATCGCGTCCCTCATCGGCGGCGCGGAGGCCACCGCCCGCAGCATCGTCTTCCGGACCGCCTCCCGCCTGGAGCGGGAGATCCGACAGAGAGGTTGGAGTGATGAAGCGACGGACTGAGGAGCACGACAGCACCCGGTTCCGGCGCCTGCTGGAGCCCGAGGGTCCGCCGCGCCTGAGCGAGCGCGCGGCGGCGGAGCTGGACCGGCGCGTCGGGGAGGCCCTTGCCGCCCGAGCGCCCCGGCCGCGCCGCTGGGTGCGGCCCGTCCTGGCCCTGGCGGCCGCGGCGGCGCTGCTCCTGACCCTGCCCCATCTCGCCAGGCGCGGGCCCGAGCGGGATGGGATGAGTATGGAGCTGGTCAACGACGAAGCCTTCGCGGCGGCACTGGAGCAGTGGCGGGAGCGGGACGTGGACCTCACCGAGGTCCTCCCCGATGTCGATGAGGATCTCTTCGAATGGAGCGACGAGCATCAAGACTACCTGCGCGAAGGCCTGTCCGCCTTCGACGCCGAACAGCTATAGGAGGCTGATCATGAAGAAGCTGACCCTCGCTCTTGCCGTCCTGGCCGCGGTGGCCGTCATGGCGCCGCAGGCCGGGCAGGCCCAGCGCCACGGCACCCGTGGCCAGCGTCCCTGGGGCAACTGGGACCAGAAGCCCCCGCGCGAGATGGTGGAATCCTTCCGCCTGTACAAGCTGACCGAGTACCTGGAGCTGGACGAGAGCCAGACCAGCCAGATCTTCCCGCGCCTCGCGGAGATGAACAACCTCACCGACGAGCACCGCAAGCTGGTGCGGGAGAAGATGAAGGAGCTGGGCGAGCAGGTGAAGGCGGAGAAGTACGGCAAGGCCGCGAGCCTGGCCGAGGAGATCCACCGCCTGCGCGGCGAGCACCAGGCCGCCATGCACCGGATGCAGGGCGAGCTCATGCGCCTGCTCAGCGACGAGCAGAAGGCCAAGTACATGGTCTTCGAGCAGCGCTTCGAGCGTCACCTGCAGCGCATGATGCACCGCGCCCAGACGGGCGACATGCCCGGCCCCGGCGGCATGGGCCCGCGCGGCAACCAGGGGCCCAACGCCCCCGGTTTCCCCTGGTGCCCCAACGGCGGCTAGCGCCGCCGCGCCTCGGCTCGCCGGGACCGATTCCCCCGCGCGACGCGCGATGGCGCCGATCCCCCGACGCGCGACGCCCGGCGACTCCGGCGAGCCTGCCCCTCCCCCCTCGGGGAGGGGTTTTTCGCCAGACGGCAGTGAAGATCGCGTGAACGCGCGCGTTTCCTTGCAGCGAGGCAACCGTCTCCCTAGTATCGGGACCGTGTGCGGCGGCTAGCGCCGCTCCATCGGGAGGACGCCGTGATCCAGGTCGAAGGGCTGCGCAAGCAGTACGGGGATTTCCAGGCCGTCAAGGGCATCAGCTTCACCGCCGAGCCGGGCGCCATCTTCGGGCTGCTGGGGCCCAACGGCGCCGGCAAGTCCACCACCATCGGCTGCATCTCGGGGCTCCTGGAGCCCAGCGCCGGCCGGGTGACGGTCATGGGCCACGACGTGGTCGGCGACGGCCCCGCCTCGCGGCGTGAGCTGGGCATCGTGCCCCAGGAGATCGCCGTCTACGAGGACCTCTCGGCCCGCGAGAACCTGGCCTACTGGGGCGCGGCCTACGGCCTGCGCGGCGCCGCCCTGCGCGCGCGCGTGGACGCCATCCTCGAGCAGGTGGGACTGAGCGACCGCGCCAAGGGCGCGGTCAAGAAGTTCAGCGGCGGCATGAAGCGGCGGCTGAACTTCGGCTGCGGCATCGTCCACGAGCCGCGGGTGCTGCTGCTGGACGAGCCCACCGTGGGCGTGGATCCCCAGAGCCGCGTCCACCTGCTGGATCATGTGCGCGCCCTGGCCGCCTCCGGCGCCTGCGTCCTGTACACGACCCACTACCTGGAGGAAGCCGAGGTCCTCTGCGACCGCCTCGCCATCGTCGACGAGGGCGTCATCATCGCCATGGGGACCCTCGCCGAGCTGCGCGCCCAGCTCGGCGAGAAGGACCTCCTGCGCCTCGGCGGCCGCTTCGACGGCGAGGCGGCGCTCGGCGCCCTGGCCGCCCTGCCCGGCCTCGAGATCGTCCAGGCGGACGCGGAGACCCTGACCCTCGCCGTGGCCGGCGCCACGGGCCGCCTGCCGGAGATCTTCCGCGTCCTGGAAGGCGCCGGCTGCGAGGTGCGCGAGACCACCCTGCGCCAGCCGAGCCTGGAGAGCCTCTTCATCAAGCTGACGGGCAAGGAGCTCAGGGAGTAGCCATGGGCTTCATCTGGATCACGGCCCTCAAGGACCTGCGGCGCTTCTGGCGCCAGCCGCTGACCCTCGCCGTGTGGGTGGGCATCCCGCTGATGGTGGGGGTGCTGATGATCAGCCTCTTCGGCGGCCGGGAGGGCCCGCGGCCCCAGGCTTACGTCCTCGTCGCCGACGAGGACGATAGCTTCCTCAGCGGCGCCCTGGTGGGCATGCTGAGCCAGGAGGCCGCCGGCGATTACGTCCGCGCCGAGCGCGTGACGCGCGAGGTGGGCCGCGCCCGCATCGAGAAGGGCGATGGCACGGCCCTGCTGATCATCCCCGCGGGCTTCGGCGAGGCCGTGCTGCGCGAGGACTCCTGCACGCTGCGCCTGATCACCAACCCGTCGCAGGTCATCCTGCCGCGCATCGTCGAGGAGGGGCTGAGCATCGTCGCCGACGGGAGCTTCTACGCCCACCGCCTCGTGGGGGAGGACCTGCGCCGCTTCGCCGACGGCCCGCCCGGCGGCGCCAACGTCTTCGCCGACTCCACCGTCGCCGAGTTCAGCGTGCGCGTGAACCGCCTCTCGGACCGCCTGGCCCACTACCTCAACCCCCCGCTCATCACCATGGAGGACGCGCCGCCGCCGGAAGAGGACGCCGAGACGGAATCCGTGACGACAAACGCCGGCATGATCTTCCTGCCCACTCTGCTCTTCATGGCCCTGCTGTTCATGGCGCAGGGGCTGGGCAACGAGTACTGGGAGGAGGACCGGCTCAACACGCTGCGGCGGGTGCTCGTGTCGCCCCGGGGCGTGCCCGCCTTCGTGGGCGCCAAGCTGCTGGCGGCCTTCGCGCTGATGCTCTGCGTCAGCCTGATCGCTCTGGCGGCGGGCTACGCCTACCTGCGTCTGGACTGGTCGACCCTGCCGCCCGTGCTCCTCTGGGCGGGCTGCGCCGGCACGGCGCTGACGACCCTGTTCACCCTGCTCCAGCTCTTCGCCGCCAGCCAGCGCGCCGCCCACATCCTCGGCATGTCCCTCCTGTTCCCGCTCATGTTCCTGGGCGGGAGCTTCTTCCCGGTGGAGGTCATGCCCGACTGGATGGCCGCCGTGACACGCTGGACGCCCAACGGCTGGGCGCTCATGTGGTTCAAGCGCATCATGCTGGCCGAAGCCGGCCCCGGCCCCCTGGCGGCGGCCTTCGCCGCCCTGCTCGCCGGCACCCTGGTCCTGGCCATCATCTGCGGCTGGCGCCTGCGCCGCCGCTTCGCGAGGGGGTAGGCGGTGCGCGACGCGCTCTTCATCGCCCGGAAGGACCTGTCCCACCGACTGCGCACGCGGGAGACCATCCTGTGGATGTTCTTCATGCCCATCATCTTCTTCTACTTCATCGGGACGGTCACGGGCGGCACCTACTCGAGCATGACGGGCCGGCCGCGCATCGCCGTGATGATGCCGAAGGACGCCGGCTTCCTGGGCGAGCAGCTCGTGCGGCGCCTGGACGAACAGGGCCTGCAGGTGGACCGGCCCGCCACCGAGGCGGAGTTCGCGGAGTACTACCGTCGCCTGCGCGTGCCCGCCGCCTTCACCGACTCGGTGCTGGCCGGGCGGCAGGTGATCCTGCTCTGGGCCAACGACTCCGAGGGCCTGAGCCGGGACTTCGAGCGCATCCGCGTCGGGCGGGCGGTCTACACCCTGCTGGCCGACGTCATCGCCGCCAGCGAGACGGGGCAGGGTCCCAGCCCCGCGTCCCTGGCCGCGCTCAACGCGATGCCGCGCATGCTCCGCGTCGCGGTGGAGCCGGCCGGCGAGCGGCGTCGGATCCCCAGCGGCTTCGAGCACGCCGTGCCGGGCATCATGACCATGTTCACCCTGCTGGTGATGACCACGGGCGGCTCGGTGCTGCTGGTCATCGAGCGGCGCCAGGGCATGCTGCGCCGCCTGGCGGCGACGCCCATGAGCCGCCGGTCCATCGTGGGCGGCAAGTGGCTGGGGATGCTCGGAATGGGCGTGGTGCAGATCGGCTTCGCCATGCTGGCCGGCACGGTGCTGTTCCGCATGGACTGGGGGCCCGACCTGCCCATGATCCTCGCGCTGATGCTGGCCTACGGCGCCATGATGGCCTCGCTGGGCCTGCTGCTGGGCTGCCTGGCCCGCACCGAGAACCAGGCGGCGGGCATCGGCGTTCTCGCCGCCAACGTGCTGGGGGCCCTGGGCGGCTGCTGGTGGCCCATCGAGATCACGCCCGGCTGGATGCAGAAGTTCTCGCTGTTCCTGCCCACGGGCTGGGCCATGAACGCCCTGCACAAGCTCATCAGCTTCCGGGCCGGCGCCGCCAGCGCGCTGCCCCACCTCGTCGGGATGATCCTCGTCGCGGCGCTGGTCCTCGCCGCCAGCCGACGCGCCTTCCGCTTCGAGTAGGCGCCCTTCGCCTAGAACAAGCCCCAGTGCCAGCCGGGGTAGTGGTAGGCGAGGATGGACCCCACCAGGTAGAAGTCCACCACCAGGTGGACGACGAGCACGTAGAGCAGCGTCTCCGACTCCTCGAACATGACGCCCTGCGTCAGCGCGAAGAGGAAGACCAGCGCGGGCCCGACGCCCGTGAAGGCCATGTCGGTCAGCACGGAGGCGTAGATGACGGCCTGCACGACGTTGGCCGTGCGGTAGGGCAGCACCGAGCGCAGCACGGCGTAGACCGTGTTGACGAAGAACAGCTCGTCCCAGATCCCCACCCCGTTGATGCCGATGAAGAGCCGCCAGACGGCCTCCATCGTGCGCGGCTGGGGCAGGGGCCAGTGGGTGGGAACGTCCGGGTTGATCTGGAAGAGGTAGAGCCGCAGCACCGCCCAGGCCAGGGGGAGGGACAGCCCCACGTAGATGAGGTCGATCCAGCGCAGGCGCCGCGGCCAGAAGCGGTAGCGGATCACGCCGGGGTCCGTGCGCCCCAGCACCAGCGCCGGCACGATCACCACGGCCAGGAAGGGCAGCCCGAGGGTCACGAAGTGGGTGTCGCTCGTGTCCGTGTGGATGGGTGCGGCCGCCAGGACGGCCACTGCCCCCAGCAGGATGCCGAGCCGGCGGCGCCAGGCCGCGTCCCCGTCGCGCAGCACCAGGACCAGCGCCGTGAGCCAGACGAGGGCGCCGGGCGGATACCACTCCAGGGGGATCAGCAGGACCGTGGCCGCCGCGAAGGCCGCCAGGGCCGCCAGCCGGGTGGATGGAACGCCGGGCGCGAGCCGTTCCCGCAGGACGCCGGCCGCCGCCATCAGGCCGGATCCTCCACCGCGCCGGGCAGTCCGCTCCCCACCGCGTCGGGCAGCTCGATCTCCACCGTGTCGGGCAGATCGATCTCCACGCGGCGCAGGGGGCGGTAGAAGTAGGCCGCCAGGGAGATCAGGATCACCAGCATCCCGGCCAGGACGAACATCAGGCCGATGCCGCGCCCGGGCCCCACGCCCAGCAGGCGGCCGAGCGCCGTGGGCGCCAGGCGCCCGCCCGGCGCCAGCAGCGGGATGAAGACATGGTCGGCCAGGGGGCCGCTGAGCAGGTAGGCCAGGGGCATGGCCGCCATGGCGAACATGGCCCGCGTGGCGAAGACGCGCCCCTGCAGGTCGGGCGGCACCTTGCTCTGCCAGATGGCCTGGCTGGATCCGTTGACCACGGGTACGCAGACCAGGGCGCCGAAGAGGGCCGCCGCCACCAGCGGCTCCGAGGGCCGGAGTCCCACGAGCGCCAGGGCGGCGCCCACCACGGCCATGAAGCCCAGCACGCCGTGGATCCGCCGGCGCGGGCCGCCCCAGACCCCCATGACCGCGCCGCCCACGAGCATGCCCACTCCACCCACGCTGACGATGAACCCCAGGCGCTCAGGGGTGGTGAACGACAGCAGCATGGGCGCGCTCAGGGCGTTGACCATGCCCAGGATGAAGTTGAGGGCCGCGAAGAGGATCAGCATGCCCAGCAGCCCCGCGCGGGCGCTGATGTAGCGCCAGCCCTGGGCCGACTCGGACCAGAGCGAGCCCCGCGCCGCCACGCCCGCCGCGCTGACCTCCGGTCGTGGGATGCTGACGACCAGCAGGGTGCCCACGGCGAAGAGGAAGGTGGCGAAGTCGATGAGGATGACCCCGTGCACGCCGATGGTGACCATGAGGACGCCGGCCGCCAGCGGCGACAGCACGTGGGCCGCCGCGCGGGCCATCTGGGCCAGGCCGCTGGCCCGTCCGAAGTGCTCCTTGGGCACCAGCAGGGTCACCGAGGCCTGCCAGGCCGGTCCCTGGAAGGCCCCGAAGGTGGAGCCCAGGGCCGAGACCAGCAGGATGTGCCAGACCTCCAGGCGGCCGGCCCACAGGAGCGCCGCCACGATCAGCGTGGCCAGGGCCGCGAAGGTGTCGGCGAGGATCATGACGCGCCGGCGGTCCCAGCGGTCCACCAGGGCCCCGGCCACGGGCGAGACCAGCACCGCCGGCAGCGTGGCCGCCAGGGCGATCATGGCGAACTGGGTGGCCGATCCCGTCCGCTGGAAGACCCAGACGCCCAGGGCGAAGCTGGTCATGCCCGAGCCCACCAGGGAGAGCAGCTGGCCCGCCCAGATGATGGTGAAGGTCCGCAGTCCGCCTCGCGCGGCCATGTCCTACCTCAGCCAGATGCCCTCGATCTCGAAGCGCCGCGGCGACTCGGGCTCCCACACGAAGAGGCTCAGCTCCGTCAGGGCCCCCGTGCCCAGCCGCTCGTGGGGGATGGGCACGCTCACCAGCCGCCTCGCGCCCGGCGCCATGTGCAGCTCCCAGGTCCAGCCCTGACGGCGGATCACGCCGCTGCCCAGCTTCAGGCCCAGGCGCACGGGATCGCCGTCGACGAGCGTCACCGCCAGCAGCAGCTCGCGGTGGGTCCGCCAGTCCCGGGGCTGTGGCAGGCGCCAGAGCTTGTGCTTGCCCTCGTCCAGGGTGACGCGCAGCACACGCCGGCCGTCCGGCTTCACGGCCACCTCGACGTCCCGGCCGCCGTGCCAGCCCTTGCTGGGATCGCTCTCGTCCAGCAGCGGCCGGCCGCGCGACACGTCGCCCCCTCGCAGGGCGGCCAGCTCATCCACGTAGGTCCGCGCCAGGTGGGGCTCGCCGCCCAGCAGGTAGCCGGCCGCCAGGCGCCAGGCCATGAGGACCCGCGCGTCGCGGTCCCAGTCCACGGCGCTCGCCACGGGCAGCGCCGCCAGCACCCGCGCCGCCAGGGGGTCGTCGGACTCGCGCAGGAGCTCGGCGTAGTCGACGTCCTCGAAGCCGTCGCGCAGCAGCTTCAGGCGCTGGGAGGCCACCGGCCCGTCCGCTCCCGGATAGAGAAGGCTGCCGTTGCCGTTCTGTCGCGGATATACCATGGGATCGGTCCAGGGGTCGACGGTCCAGTGGTTGACGGCCCAGAAGAGCAGCCCCCCGAAGCCCTCGCGCCAGACGGCCAGTGGCGTCACGCGCGCCTCGATGCCCGGCACGTCCAGGTGCAGGGCGGGCACGTCACTGCCGGCGTTGCCGGCCGTGTAGACCCACAGGTCGGCGCGGCCCTTGCCGGCGCGGGCCAGGAAGGCCTCCACCGAGTCGGCGTACATGACCGCGTCGCCCAGGCGGGGGCACCAGCGGTCCACCGCGGGGTAGCCCTCAGTCGGCAGGCGCGTGATGAGATTGGCCAGGCCCGGCGCCGCGCGGCGCACCATGCCCGTCAGCTCGGCCACGCCCTCGAAGCTCTCGTCCACCAGGTAGGTGAAGAAGCGGCCGGACCAGCCGCGCTCGGCCAGGTGCTCGCCCACGACGCGGTACCAGGTTTCGTTGCTCGCGTTGACCTTGCGCGGGCCCTCCAGGCCGAAGGCGGTCTGCCCGCGGGCGAGAAGCCACTCCGTCTGCTCGTCGAAGGCCGTGAAGTCGGCCCGGCGCAGCGTGCCTGCCGCGTTGATGCGCAGGTCGGGCCGCGTGGACTTGAGGTCCATGGTCGAGTAGGTGGGCTGGAGGTGATGCGCCAGCATGAGCTCGTGGTAGCGGCGCACCATGGCGTCGGCGTCCGGCGTGTTGGGTCCCAGCCCGTGGCGCTGGTAGACGAACTTGGGCCAGAGGAGGAAAGAGCCGGGCAGGGTGGTCCGCCCGGGCAGGTCGAATCCCCAGACCACGACCTCGAGCGGCAGGCTGAAGGACCAGCCCGCCGCCGACAGGTCGAGGCGGCCCGTGTAGCGGCCGGCCTCGGCGTCCAGGGGCACGTGGACCTCCACCCAGACGGGCTGGGCCCGCCCGCCCGCCACGTCCACCGCGCTGTCGGGCAGGATCGGATCGGGCCAGGCGCCCACCCGCAGGGTGCCGTAGTAGGGCTCCCGCGTCTCGACGAAGCCGACGAAGGCCGCGGTGACCGCGCCCGGCGCCCAGGCGTCCCCCGATTCGTGGGTGAACTCCCCGACACGGACGCGCAGATCCGACAACCCCTCTTCGGGCGCCACGACGAGGAGCTGCAGGGCCTCGGCCTCGCCCCAGGCCGCGTGGAGGGCCGGCGGCGTCTCGAATTGCGCGAGGAAGGACTCCGAGGGCGGCCGCGGCGCCGGCTTCGCCAGGCAGGAGAGGACGTGAACCGCCGGCGCGCCGGCGTCGGCATGCCCCGCCGCGGGCGCGAGGGCGGCCAGCAGGAGGACGGCCAGCCGGGCTCCGGACTTTCTCGTCATCATGCCTCGCTCCTCCTCGCATCCCGCCGTGCCCGACGGGCGAGATCCCCGATGGAAAATCCGGGATCAGGACGTCTGAAAATAGCCGCGGGGCCCGATCATTGCTATAATTCCTATGTTTACGGTCCCCACCGGTGACATCGGGAGCCCTGCCTCCCGCGCCGAGCGTCTGTGGACGCTCCATCGGCGGACCGGACCCGAGCCCGTTCAGCGCCACCGCTTATCAGTGGACGAAAAGAGGTCAAGGCACTGAAGGGTTCGACAGGGGCCCATGGGGCCCCTCTTTTTTTTTACCTGCCGTGGCGCATCCGGCGGCCGGCCGCGGACACCGCCTTGCGCGGCCATCCGCCAGCGCCGGGGCGACGGCCCGGCGAGGATAGCCCCTCGCGCGCCATGACGCACGCCCGAAAAGGCAGGAGGCGGGGTGGGGCCCCCGCCTCCTGTCGCTCACCATTCGTCTCTGCTTGCTCGCCAATAACGTGGAGGGTGTTTCTGTGCTCGGAGGTACGATTGGGTTTCGGTGCTACCGGATGTGGCGCAAGACCCACAACATAACGGTCAGAATAGCCGTGATGAACTGGATCATGAATCTGAGGACTTCGAGTACCATGTCGTCTTCACTCTCCGCCCTACATGACGGGTGGGTTTACGGACGGTTACATCCAAAGTTCCCCCCGAACACAATCCTGTTCCGAAAAGATTCGATTAATCGCTGATGCGTCCCCCTGCCTCGCGCCGAAGGGCCTCGCGGGAGGGGTAGGCCGTGAACTCGAGGCCGCGCGCGAAGGCGCCGGCCGCCTCGGCGTCGCGGCCGAGCAGCTTCAGGGTCCGGCCCAAGATGTGGTGGTATTCGGCGTAGCGATCCACCATCGGTCGCGCCTGCTCCAGGTGGGGAAGAGCCTCGGCGGGCCGTCCCGTGGCCAGCAGGGCCAGGGCCGCCACCCAGTGGGCGCCCTCGTCGTCGGGCTGGCGCCCCAGGGCCTCCCGGGCGGCTGCGACGGCCTGGTCCGCGCGGCGTGCCGCCAGGTGGCCCATGGCCTCCTGCAGGAAGCGGCCGGCGTGCCGCCGCGGGTGGTTCTGGACCCCGAACAGGACGATCAGGCCGATCCCTCCCAGCACCGCGGCGCCGTGGAGGCTGACGGCCGCCAGCAGGACGGCGGCGCCGATCACGAGGAAGAACAGGCAGCCCCAGGGCACGCTGCCGGCGGGGACGATGACGCCGACCAGATCGTCGGCGGGCGCGTCCCGGAGGGTCAACGTCAGGGGAAGCGCCGTGGTGGACGCGCCGCCCAGGGGCGCGGCGCGGTCATGCGCGGCGCCGATGGCGCGGCGGCGCAGACCGGGCGCGAAGCGATCCGAGCGCGGCGCGCCGGCCACGCTACCAGCTCACGGGGATCAGGCGGGCGAGCCGGCCGCGGACCAGCAGCGTCAGCAGGGCGCTGGCGGCCACGAGGCCGATCCAGAGGTAAGGATTCATGAGGGCCGCGGGCAGGGCGGCCTCGCCGGCCTGCTCGGACACGGCGGCGTCGAGGGCGGCCAGCCAGCGCGACAGGCCGCCGGCCGCGTCCAGGTTCCAGGCCTCCGGCCGGAGCCGCTGGGACAGCTCCTCCGCGCCGGGCAGGCCGATGCTCAGGTAGGCCGTCACGCCGAGGATCAGGGCGGCCAGGGTGGACAGCCCCGCGATCAGCGCCGGGCGCAGGGCCGCCGGCAGCCGCCGGGCGCGGACCAGCGCGGTGCCCCGCCGCCGCCTCGTCGCGCCGTAGCGGCTCGCGAGCAGTCGGCGCCGCCAGGCCTCGCCGGCGGGCGGCGCGGGCGTCTCGTAGGCGGCCGGGTCGGCCAGCAGCTCGCGCAGGGTGCGTCGCGTGTCAGTCATGGTCCAGCTCCCTCCGCAGGCGCGCCAGGGCGCGGTGTATCCGCACCTTCACGGTGCCCAGGGGCGCTTCGAGTCTAGAGGCGATCTCGGCCAGCTTCAAGTCCTCCAGGTAGCGCAGGGCAAGCATCTCCCGGTCGCGGGGATCCAGGCGCGCCAGGGCGGCGCGCACGGCTGCGGCGTCCTCGCGCCGCTCGAGGATCCGCTCGGGGTCGTCCTCGCGGCCGGCGGCGGCCAGGTCGCCGGCCGCCTCGAGGGGCGCCTCCCGGTCGCGCAGGCGGCGGCGGCGCTCCAGGTGGCGCACGGCCTCGCGCCAGGTGATCCGGTAGAGCCAGGTGGAGAGCCGGCTCTCGCCGCGGAAGGCGGGCAGGGCGCCCAGGGCCCGGTCGAAGACGGCGTAGAGCACTTCCTCCTCCTCGGCGCCGAGGCGCCTGAGCTGGCCGCGCACCGCCGGTTCCCAGTCGGCGAGGAAGCGGCTCGCGGCGGGACGGGTGAGCGGCAGGTAGCGCCGGTGATCCTCGCGTTCCGGTGTCGGCTCCACCCGCGCCTCCGTCCTCGTCTGGTTGGACCGGCCCATCGGTAAAAAGTTTCGCTCAGCGGGCGCCGCGGCGAAACCCTTTTCCCGTGGCGCGGGTCGAAGGGGGCGACCACGCGGAGACAACAACCCTCAACGGAGCGGATAGCATGTTGGAGGAACTCATGACGTCCCTGTTCGGAAGCGTTTCGCCCCTGGGCCAGGTCAGCGCCTACTGGATTCCCATCGTCGCCGTCGTCTTCGTGTTCAGCATCCCCATCATCGCCATCATCACCGAGTACTACGAGAAGCGCAACAAGGCGCGGCTGCTGGAGCGGGCCATCGAGAAGGGCGTGGACGTGGAGAACCTGGTTCTCGACGAGCCTAAGGTGCGGATGCCCTACCGCAGCGGCATGGTGACCGTCGCCACCGGCGTGGGGATCATCGTCGCCACGGCGGTCATCGGCATCATCGCGGCCCAGTTCGAGGAGATCGTGACGGGCGGGGCCGTCGCCATCGGCGTGTTCATCGGCATCGGTGCCATCGTGGCCATCATCGGCGGCGCGCTGCTGTGGAACGACCGCATGAACATCGAGCGACTGCGCCAGCAGCAGAACGGCCGCGACGCCTAGCGCGGCGGCGACCGGTACTAGGCCGCGTGAAGAGTCGGGGATCCTGACGCGCTCGCGGCCGGGCGGAGCGCGTCAGTACAGAGACTTGACGCCCCCCCAGGTGGCGTCCCACGAGGCCGTGGTGTCGCAGCCCACTGGCAGGGCACCGATCAACGTGCCACAGTCGTTGTTCTCAGGCGCGCAGGGTGAATCGCTCTGCAGGTA
>JAFGBK010000009.1 GCA_016933175.1 Candidatus Krumholzibacteriota bacterium
CCGAGACCTTCGCCGGCGTGGCCGAGCCGGCCCACACTGTGCTGGTCGAGACCGAGGACCTCCTGCGCCGCAAGGACACGCGCACCGAGGAGTGGGCGCCCGCCGCCGCGCGCCTGGACTCGGTCCTCGCCGCGCACTCCGGAGCCGACCACGCCAAGCTGCGCCAGCGCCTGGGGCTCTTCCTGTTCAACGCGGGACGTCACGCGGAGGCCGTGGACCACCTGGAGCGCGCCGTGGCGCTGGACCCGGAGTTCGGCCGCGCCTGGACCGCCCTCGCGCAGGCGTCCCGCGAGGCGGGCCTCGTCGAGCGGTCGCAGGCGGCCGCCGAGCGGGGCGTGGCCCTCCTCGATCCGGTCAGCCGCTCCTGGGAGCGCTACTGGTACGTCTACGTCTTCATCCAGGTGGGCATGTCCCTGTTCGTCATCGCCTGGTTCACGACGGGCGGCCTGCGGGACGTCCGCCGCATGCTGAGCCGCCTGGCCGTCATGGACCGCGACGCCGCCGACGACGGCATGGTGAGCGACGCGCCCCGCGACGACGACGGGCCGCCCGGCGCGCCGCCAGACACGGAGGAGGTCTGAGATGCCCTTGCGCCGCATCGCCGGCGGGCCCCTGATCCGGCCGGGCGACCTGCCCGACCTGCCGCCGGACCTGGTGGACGTCTCGTCCGTCTTCAACCCCGGCGCCGCCCGAATCGGCGGCGAGGTCGTGCTGCTGCTGCGCGTCCAGACGCGCGGCCGCGAGACCTTCCTGCTGCGCGCCACCGGCCGCGAGGGATTCGGCCCCTTCGCCTTCGACGGCGCGCCCGTCCGCCTGGCCGGGATCGAGGCGCTGCCGGGCCGCGTCCACCACGTCTACGACCCGCGCCTGACGCGCCTGGAGGGCGACTGGTACTGCATGGTGGCCGTGGACATCGACGACGGCTGCCGCCTGGGCCTGGCGCGCAGTCGCGACCTGGCGGCCTTCGAGTGGCTGGGACTGGTCTCGCGCGACGATACGCGCAACGGCGTGCTCTTCCCGGAGAAGGTGGGCGGTCGCTACCTGCGCCTGGAGCGGCCCAACCGCGTTGTCGCGTCCGGCGAGCCGCCGACGGGCGACACGATCCGCCTCGCCGCCTCCGATGACCTGCTGGACTGGAAACCCGTGGCGACGGTGCTGCGGGGGCGCCCGCACTCCTGGGATGAGCGCATCGGCCCCGGACCGCCGCCGCTGAAGACGCGCGCCGGCTGGCTGCTGGTCTACCACGGCGTCGCCACGCACTTCGGCGCCGCGAACGTCTACCAGGCGGGCGCCGCGCTGCTGGACCTGGCGGATCCAAGCCGCGTGCTGGCCCGCAGCCGGCGCAACTTCCTCGAGCCCCGCGAAAGCTGGGAGCGCGTTGGCCAGGTGCCCAACGTCGTCTTTCCCACGGGGCTGCTGGCCGACGCCGAGGACGCCGACGGCTGCGCGCCGCCGGACGCCGGTGTTCTGCTCTACTACGGCGCGGCCGACACCTGCGTCGGCCTGGCCACCGGCACCGTCGCCGACCTGCTCGACGCCTGCGCCGACTGACGCCGCGCGCCGCTTCGCCGCGCGCGAACGCACCGGCCGGGGCCACGCCGACGCGTGCGTGCCGCCCGAGAGTCCGGCGCCGCGCAGCCGATCACGGAGGGACCATGCCCGATCTGCCGCGGATTGCCTTCCTCGTGAGCCACACCCACTGGGACCGCGAGTGGTACCAGACCTTCCAGGAGTTCCGCGCCCGCTTCGACGGCGTCATGGCGGAGGTTCTCGCGCGCCTGGAGGCCGGCGGCGCCTTCCGCCACTTTCTCCTCGACGGCCAGGCCCTCATCCTCGCAGACCACCTGGCCGTCCACCCGGAGGACGCAGGGCGCGTGCGCGATCTCGTGGCGGAGGGCAAGCTGGCCCTCGGCCCCTGGTACGTCCTGCCCGACGAGCTGCTGGTGAGCGGCGAGGCGACCTTGCGCAACCTGCTCCTGGGCCACCGGGCCTGCGCGCCGCTGGGCGGCGCGCAGCGTGTGGGCTACCTGCCCGACAGCTTCGGCCACGTCGCGCAGATGCCGCAGATCCTGAATCTCGCCGGCATCGACAGCTTCGTCTTCACGCGCGGCGCCGGCGACGAGGTCGCCGAGCTGGGCTGGGAGTTCCGCTGGCGCGCGCCCGACGGCAGCGAGGTGCTGGCCGTCAACCAGTGCGGGGGCTACTGCAACGCCGCCGCGCTCGGCCACGAGGAGATCTGGCACGCCCACACCCCGCGCACGGCGGATCCCGCCCGCGCCGTCGAGCAGGTGGGCGACCTGTTCGCGCGCATGGCGCCGCGGGCCCGCGCGCGCACCTGGCTGCTGGGCAACGGCTGTGACCACCTGCCGCCCCAGCGCGACTTCGACGCGATGCTGGCCGCGCTCGAGGCGGCCTTCCCCGATGTCGCGTTCCGCCACGGCAGCCTGGCGGAGTACCTCGCGGCCCTGCGCGCGGAGGAGCCCGACCTCGGCGTCTACGAGGGCGAGCTGCTCGCGGGCCGCGACCACCTGATCCTCTCGGGAGTCTGGTCGGCGCGCCTCCACCTGAAGCGGGCCAACGACGCCTGCCAGCGCCTGCTGGCCGGCCTGGTGGAGCCCCTGCGCGCCGCGATCCACTTCGCCCACGGCGTGGCCTACCCGCGCGCCCTCGTCGAGACGGCCTGGAAGCGGCTGCTGGAGAACCATCCCCACGATTCCATCTGCGGCTGCAGCACCGACGCCGTGCACCGCCAGATGGAGGCGCGCTTCGCCGAGGTCCTCGACCTGGGCGGCCAGCTCGCGAGCGACGGGCTGGCGGCCCTGACGCCGGCCTTCGGCCGCCGGCCCGAGGGCGACAGCGGCGCGGTCGTCACCGTCTTCAACCCCCTGCCCGAGCGGCGCCGCGCGGTGGTGGAGCGCGTGGTGGTCCTGCAACCCCCGGGCCACGATCCGGCGCGCCTGCGCCTGGTGGACGGCGACGGCCGCGCCGTGCCCTTGTGCGTCGTCGACCAGGTCCTGGCCGAGCGCTTCTGGGGCATCGACTGGCGCGGCATGACCGACGGCGCC
>JAFGBK010000045.1 GCA_016933175.1 Candidatus Krumholzibacteriota bacterium
ACGGTCACTTTAATGTGTCCAAATAACTGTTCAAGGATACTCGATTCCGCCACATATTACAATAGTGTGCTTCTGGGAAATCTCCGATTCCGCGCCCCGCGACGCGGGGCCGGCATGGCAAAGCCCCCACCCGTTGCCGGGCGGGGGCTTCTCTTTCGGTCGGCGAGCGGGATTCTCGGCCGAGTGCCTCGCGTCTGCGCGCGAAACGAGGCGAGAATCCCGCTAGCTTTACTTCTTCATGCCGGCGATCAGGTTCTCGACGATGCTCGGGTCGGCCAGCGTCGTCGTGTCGCCGATCTGGTCCGGCGTCCCCTCGGCGATCTTGCGCAGGATGCGGCGCATGATCTTGCCCGAGCGCGTCTTGGGCAGGGCCGGCGCCCAGTGGATGAAGTCCGGCGCGGCGATGGGCCCGATCTCCTTGCGGACGTGCATCACCAGCTCCTTCTTCATCTCCTCCCGGTACTCCTCGCCTGCGTTCAGGGTCACGTAGGCGTAGATGCCCTGGCCCTTGATCTCGTGGGGGAAGCCCACCACGGCCGCCTCGGCCACCTTCGGATGACTCACCAGCGCGCTCTCCACCTCGGCCGTGCCCATGCGGTGGCCGCTGACGTTGATGACGTCGTCCACGCGCCCGGTGATCCAGTAGTAGCCGTCCTCGTCCCGGCGGCAGCCGTCGCCGGTGAAGTAGCGGCCCGGGTAGGTGCTGAAGTAGGTCTCGTAGAAGCGCTTGTGGTCGCCGTAGACCGTGCGCATGATGCCCGGCCAGGGCCGGCTGATGCAGAGGTTGCCCGAGCAGGGCCCCTCCATCTCCTTGCCTTCCGCGTCGACGATGGTCGGCTCGACGCCCGGGTAGGGCAGCGTCGCGCTGCCGGGCTTCAGGTCGATGGCGCCCGGCAGCGGGGTGATCAGGATGCCGCCGGTCTCCGTCTGCCACCAGGTGTCCACGATGGGGCAGCGGCGCTTGCCCACGACCTCGTAGTACCAGCGCCAGGCCTCGGGATTGATGGGCTCGCCCACCGTACCGAGGATGCGCAGGGAGCTGAGGTCGTACTTGTTCACCCACGCGTCGCCTTCGCGCATGCAGGCGCGGATGGCCGTGGGCGCCGTGTAGAAGATCGTCACCTTGTACTTCTCCACGACCTGCCAGAAGCGGCCGAAGTCGGGGAAGCTGGGCACGCCCTCGAACATCAGCGTGTTGGCGCCGTTGGCCAGCGGCCCGTAGACGATGTAGCTGTGCCCCGTCACCCAGCCGATGTCCGCCGTGCACCAGAAGATGTCGTCCTGGTGGTAGTCGAAGATCAGCTCGTGGGTGTGGGAGGTGTAGACCAGGTAGCCGCCCGTGGTGTGCAGCACGCCCTTGGGCTTGCCCGTCGAGCCGCTGGTGTAGAGGATGAACAGGGGATCCTCGGCGTCCATCCACTCGCACTCGCACTCCGCGTCGGCCTCGGCCATCAGCTCGTGCCACCAGAAGTCGCGGCCGGCCTGCATCGTGACGTCGGTGTTGGTGCGGTTGTAGACGATGCAGCTCTCGATGCTCGGCGTCTCCTTCATGGCCGAGTCGGCGCTGCCCTTGAGGGGCACCGTCTTCTTGCCGCGGTAGCTGGCGTCGGTGGTGATCAGCATCCGGCAGGCGCTGTCGTTGATGCGGTCGCGCAGGCTGTCGGCGCTGAAGCCGCCGAAGACGATGCTGTGGATGGCGCCGATGCGCGTGCAGGCCAGCATGGCGATGGCCAGCTCGGGGATCATCGGCATGTAGATGCACACGCGGTCGCCCTTGGCGATGCCCTTGCTCTTGAGCACGTTGGCGAACTTCTTCACCTCGGCGAGAAGCTCGGCGTAGGTGTACGTGCGCGCGTCGCCCTGCTCGCCCTCCCAGATGATCGATGTCTGATCGCCCTTACCGGCCTCGACGTGGCGGTCCAGGCAGTTGTAGCTGACGTTCAGCTTGCCGCCGATGAACCACTTGATGTCCGCCGTCGTGAAATCCCACTCGCTGACCTTGTCCCACTTCTTGTACCAGGTCAGACGCTCGGCGACCTCGCCCCAGAACCCGTCCGGGTCGTCCATGGAGCGCTGATACATCTTCTTGTACTGGTCGAGGCTCTTGACGTGGGCCCGCTGGCGAATGTGGTCGGGGACCGGGTAGAGCTTCTCTAGGGTAGTCGATTTCTCCTCAGCCACGGTTAGCTAGCTCCTTGATTGGGTTAACGGATCAGAGCCAGGCCTCGCCTTGGCCGGTGGGGTCCATGCCGGCCACGAGGGGAACGGGATTCCAGGCAGAACGGACTGGACTGGTATGTCGAGTGACATCCCTAGTTATATGCAGTTCCGAGCCGGATTTCCAGGGGAAAAGAGAAGGTTCTGCGACTTGGAGACGGACACGGCCCGGCCTTGCCGATCGCGGATCGTTCCTGCTAGGTTGCACGCCGAACCCCGACGCCGGACCGTGAAGCTCTCGTGAAGATCCTCCTCGGCCTCGTCGTCCTGCTGGTCCTGGCCCTGGCCGCCCCCCGCCGGGGCCGCCGGTCGCGCGCCCGGGGCTTCTTCCTGGTGGGCGGCGAGTTCCTGCTCCTGGGCTGGGCTCTGGGGGACCGGGGCCTGGGCCTCCTGGACGACGGGACCCTGGTCGCCCTGGAGCCCCTCCTGACCCTGGGCCTGGGCTGGATCGGCCTCCTGGTGGGCCTCCAGTTCGAGTGGCGCCTGCTCCGCCGGACGCCGGTCCGCCTCTACCTGGTGGGCCTGGCCCAGGGCCTGGCCGCGGGCGCCCTGGTCTTCCTGGCCGCCTGGCCGATGCTGATCGTCCTGTTCGAGAACAGCTGGCGCACGGGCGCCGCCGCCGCCTTCCTGGCCGCCGCCGTGGCGGGATCCAGCGTCCAGATCCTGGGCGTCTCCGCGCGCGGCTTCCGCCTGGACAAGGACGCGCCCCTGCCCCTCTACCGCTTCTGCGCCGCCGTGGACACCCTGCTGCCCCTGGCCGCCCTGGCCCTGCTCTTCGGCTTCCACCACGAGGGAGCCCTGCTGGGCGGCATCGAGCCCTGCTGGCTGCCGGCCCTGGGCTGGGCCGGGCGGGCCGTCCTTCTGGGCGCCGCGCTGGGTCTGGTCCTGGCCGCCCTGATCCAGAACGTCCGCGAGGCGGGCCACCGCCTGCTCCTGCTGCTGGGCTTCCTCGGCTTCTCCGGAGGACTCGCCGGAGCCCTGGACCTGCCCCCCCTCTTCGTGAACTTCGTGGCGGGAATGGTGACCGTGAACCTGCTGGGCCACCAGCGGCACACCTGGGAACTGGCCACGGCCAGCGAGCGGCCCTTCTACTTCATCTTCCTGCTTCTGGTGGGCGCGGACTGGCGGCTGGGCAGCTCCTGGGTGCTGGCCCTGGCCCCCGCGCTCTTCGCCCTGCGCCTGCTCGGCAAGGCCGCCGGCATGCGCCTGGCGAGCCGCCTCCTGCCGGCGCCCGCCGGCATCGGGCTCCGCCCCGGCCTGGCCCTGGCCGGCCAGGGAGCGGTCTCGGTGGCCATGGTGGCCAGCTTCCAGTTCCAGGAACGCGATGCCCTGGCGGCGGCCGCCTACTCCCTGGTCCTCCTGGGCTTCCTGCTCTCGGCGGCCCTGGCTCCGGCCCTGGCGCGACGCGCCCTCGGCCGGGAGGACGCCGCGTGAGACGCCTGCTGGTCCTCATCGCACTGGTCGTCCTGCTCTGGTACGCCTCCCTGAACTTCCTGCCCGGGGTGGGCCGGGGCGCGGGGCAGATCACCGCGACCCTGGGCTTCCTGCTCCTGGCCGCCTTCACGGCCGGCGAGCTGGTGGTGCCGCTGCGCCTGCCGCGGATCACGGGCTACCTGCTGGCCGGGCTCCTGTTCGGGCCCTCCGCCCTGGATCTCGTCACGGCCGAGAGCCTGGAGCGGCTCAAGGCCATCGACAGCCTGGCCCTGACCTTCATCGCCCTGAGCGCCGGCGGCGAGCTGAAGCTCTCCGAACTCAAGCGCAACCGGCGGCTCATCGGCTCGGCCCTGACCAGCCTCCTGTTCGTGGTCTTCGCGGGCACGACGCTGCTCGTGCTGGCCGCGCGCCCCCTGTTCGCCTTCACCCGCGAGATGGGCGGCCGGGACCTGCTGGTGATGGCGGCCATCCTGGGCGCCATCGCCACGGCGCGCAGCCCGGCCAGCGCCATCGCCATCATCAAGGAGACCCGCGCCCGCGGCCGCTTCACGGACGTCGCCATGGGCCTGACCCTGGCCATGGACATCCTGGCCATCGTCCTGTTCGCCCTGGTGGCCAGCGCGGGGACGGCCCTGCTCTCGCACCGTCCCATGGAGGCCGGCTACGTGCTGGGCCTGCTCCTGGAGATCGGGCTCTCGCTGGGCATCGGCGCGGGGCTGGGGCTGGTCCTGGCGGCCTGGCTGGCGCGGGTGCGCAGCCACAACCTCATCACCATCTTCCTGCTGGCCATCGTGGTCAGCGAGGTCTCCCAGGCCGTGAGCCGGTGGCTGGAGGCGCGCTACGGCCTGGCCTTCCACCTGGAGCCCATGCTCATCTGCATCGCCACGGGCTTCGTCGTGCGGAACTTCAGCGCCCAGGGATCGCGCTTCCTCGATGTCCTCGACCGCGGCGGCCTCATGGTCTTCACGGTCTTCTTCGCCCTGGCCGGCGCCGGGCTCGACCTGACGATCCTGCGCCGCACCTGGGGCCTGGCTCTGCTCGTGGTGGGGATCCGCTTCGCCGCCATCCAGGCCGGCGCCTGGCTGGGCGCCTACCTGGCGGGCGCCGGGCCCGTGTACCGCCGCTGGCTGGGGATGACCTTCGTCACCCAGGCGGGGGTGAGCCTGGGCCTGGCCAAGGCCGTGGAGGCCCGCTTCCCGGGCTGGGGCGCGGCCGTGGCCACCCTGGCCGTGGCCGCCATCAGCCTGAACCAGCTCCTCGGGCCGGTGCTCTTCAAGCAGGCCCTGACGGCGGCCGGGGAAGCGGGCGCGGCCCAGCCGCACCGCCGCCGGCCCGCGGCGGGCGCGGGAGCCGGCGGCGGTGCGGACGGATCGCCGGCGAGGTCCGGCGGCGGACCCGCCTCCGGCCGCTAGTCCGCGTCCAGGGCCTCGCCCGCGGCATGCCGCCAGTCCGCGGCGAAGACCGCCTCCAGGTAGGCGTAGAGCCCCGCCGACTCGATGGACAGCCCCACCTCGCGGTTGAAGCG
>JAFGBK010000046.1 GCA_016933175.1 Candidatus Krumholzibacteriota bacterium
TACCACTACGGCGAGCACGCGGTGCGGAACGTCCAGTACGCGCCGCCGGGGCCGGCGATCCTCTCGCACGACGAGTTCGTCGCGACCACCTTCGACTACGCCACGACGGAACCGGGCGGCGTGCGGATCTACAACATCCCGTACAGCGACGGCGCCATGTGCCCCAACTCCCAGGTCAGCGGCAGCCCCCTCTACCCGGCCGGCGAGGGCGGCGGCGACAACCTGTTCAGCATCTCCTCGGGCGAGGAGAACGTGGACCAGCTCCGCTACTACATGACCGACGCCAACCAGACCGTGATGCTCTACGACATCTTCCTGGACACGCGCTACTGGTTCGGCGCCTCGGGCGTCTTCACGCCGGCGCCCGAGACGACCCCCGCGGCCGTGGTCCTTGGACCGAACTACCCCAATCCCTTCAACCCGGCGACGACGATCCCCGTCACCCTGGCCGAGGACACCCGCGTGATCCTGCGGATCTACGACCTGCAGGGCCGCCTCGTGGCGACCCTCGCCGACGGGACCCTCGCAGCCGGCATCCACGCGCTGCCCTTCCGCGCCGAGGGGCTTCCCAGCGGCGTCTACCTCTACGCCCTGGAGACCGGCGGCACTCGCCGGTCCGGTCGGATGGTGCTACTCAAGTGACGGCGGCATTACAAATTTGACGCACAGGAGGAGTTAGGTCATACTTCCAATTAGGCATGGATGATACCTCATACCCCTGCAGGGAGGTTGGAGCGATGAAATCCCCATGGCTCTCCCGGCTGGACTTCCAGCTCGCCTACCTGGCCGCGCTGACGCGCCAGGGCCTCAAACCCCTCAGCCGCTGGGAAGGACGACTCGGGCCCGAGGCGCTGGACCTGATCCGCGCCCACGACCTGGTCCTGGACACGGTGGAGCGCCGCACACGCATCGGTCGGCGGCGCATCGAGGTGCTCTTCGCCCGCGACCGGCGCTACGTCGATCTCTACAAGCGCCGCTTCGACGGCGCCCCCATCCGCCACACCCCCGATGCGGTCCGGCTCGAGGGCCGGCTCTTCGGCTACCCGTCCTGCTGCGTCGAGAGCTTCATCCGCGAGCCCTACGCGGCCAACGGGCTGCCACCGACCGACCAGGAGATCCTCTTCCACTGGGCCTGCGCCGGCTGCAAGACCACGCCGCGGCTCGTCGAGGAGTACCGCCGGGTCCACGCCGAGTGCCGGCGCCGCCTCGCGGCCGAGGCTCCGGCGCCACGGCATCCCGCGCGCGTCTGGGCGGGCGCGGCCGGGCGCATCGCCGCCTCCCTGGCCCTGGTGGCCGGCACGGCCGGCGTGGCCGCGGCCGACGATCCCCACTGGCTGCCCGTCGCCGACGACGTGGACAGCGACTACCTGTCCTTCGCCGAGGAGGTCCTCCGCGGCACGGACTGGTGGAATTCCGACACGGACCAGAACCTGGTCCTCGACGGCGTCCAGACGGCGCAGCTCCTCTACGCGCTCATCATGTCGCCGCCGCCGGGCGTCACCGTCGAGGACAACATGATGTGGGGCCTCGAGGTCTGCAGCGTCTGCGGGGAGTCCGTCAACATGGGCTTCGTCCGCATCAGCCACGCGCAGCGCGGCCTGACGGTGGATGTGCCCTACATCGCGCTGCACTACCTGGAGCACGGCTGCCTGTCCTACGACGGCGACCTGCACACGGGGCGGGTGGACCTGGACACGCTCAAGCGGATCCTGGTGCCCTACGACCCGGCCCACCTGCTCGACTGGTACGAGATGGACACCGACGGGGATTACCTCGCCGACGGCGAGGAGCAGCTCGCCGGCACCGACATGCTGGTACCCGACACCGACGGCGACTCCGTGGAGGACGGGGTCCAGTACGCCGAGGAGCTGCTGCCAATCATCGGCGAGCTGCCCCGCACGGTCCAGACCGACCGGCCCTACATGCTCGAGATGCAGATGGACGGCGTCGAGCAGTGCGAGGTCTGCGGCATCACGCTGAACATGGGCGGCGTGGAAGTCGTCAACCCCATCGAGGGACTGTCGCTGTACGTGCCTTACGTCGGGCTGCACACGCTGGCCCACGGCGGCTATCGGTACGACGGCAGCTACAACAACTGGCGCATCTACCCCGTGGCCCTCAAGACCATGCTGACGGGCGACGGCACGAGCCACTGGCTGCCGGTGGAGGGCGACACGGACGGCGACGGCATGACGGACGCCGAGGAGCTGGCCATGGCCATGCAGCCCGGCGACCCGGACGAGAACGGCGACGGCGTGCCCGACGGCCGCGCCCTGGCCATGCGCCTGGCCTCGCGGATCAACGCCCTGCCCGAGGGGCCCCTGCCCGACCAGACCTACGTGATCGGGTACTACGCCCTGGGCTTCTACACCTGCTTCAACTGCGGCGAGGACATCAACATGGGGCACTACGAGGTGGTCGACCCGGTGGCGGGCCGCATGACGACGGTGCCCTTCTACAACCTGCACTTCATGGAGAAGGGCAGCTTCTCGACGGACCGCGAGGACATCTACTCGCGCCTGGACCCGCGCACGATCGCCGAGGTGCTGGGCGAGACGACGGGCGTCCCGGCCCAGCCGGTGGAGTTCGCGTTCTGGAACGCGCCGAACCCCTTCCCGGCATCGGGCACGACGACCATCGTCCTGGCCCTGCCGGCCGAGGCTGGTCCCGTGGACGTCGCCATCTTCGACGCCCGGGGCCGCAAGGTGCGCGACCTGTTCGCCGGCACCATGCCGGAGCGGACGGCCCGCTTCCTCTGGGACGGCCGTGACGCCGCGGGCGAATCCGTCGCCGCGGGCGTCTACCTGTGCAAGGTGCAGATGGGCCGTGTCTCCCTGGCGCGCAAGATCACGCTGGTGAAGTAGCACTCACGAGGCATCGCCATCATTTCGAGGCGCCGGGCTCTCGCCCGGCGTCTCGTTTTCATGTATGGTCCAACTGTGACCGCCTGGACAGATCACCATGTCAATGCTATTATTCAACTGATACGCGCCCCATGGGAGGTCACGATGCGCAAGCCCCTGCTTCTACTCGCGATGCTGACGCTGGCGTCGCCCGCCGCCGCCATCTGGGAAACGGTCCCCACCGGCGCGGCCTGCGGGCCGAGCTCGCCTTTCAGCGCCGACCACGTCCACGGCCGCGTCTATTACGGCACCGGCTGCGGTTTCCTCTGGCGCGACACGGACACGGGCGACTGGACCGCCGTCGAGGATCCGGAAGCGGATCGGCGTGTGAGGGCCATCGGCTGGCACCCCCAGCACGACCAGTTCCTGATCCTCGGCTGCGCCGACGAGGACGACCACGGCTGGATCGAGGTGACCGAGGATCTCGGTGCCACCAGCACGGTCGTCTACTCGCCCGCAGGGCTGGGTCCTCCCGGCCGGATCGAGCGCGATCCCACCGACGCCGACCGCTTCTACGCCATCTCCTACCCGGGCGGCTGGACTTCGAGCCGGGTCCTGACGAGCGCCGACGGCGGCTGGACCTGGGAGACGGTGGCCGTCGATCCCGACGCCCCGTTCCGTTCCCTCGCCGTGGACATGGCCGGCGTGGTCTACGTCGGGGGCGACTACGGCGTGATGCGCAGCGCGGACCAGGGCGGCACATGGGAATCCGCCCAGGGCGACCTGCCCACCGGACGGGTCCGCTGCCTGGCCGCCGTCAATCCCGGCGCGCCGGGGCATGTCATGGCCGGCGTCGAGGTGGGGCTGTTCGAGACCGTGGACGGCGGCGGTCACTGGGATGCCATCATCATGGCCTCGACTTGGTCTTGCTACAACATCTCCATCCATCCGGATCATCCCGACATCGTCGCGGCGCACTTCAGCGTGGGCATCGGTCCGGCCGACTTCGTGCTGCTCACCCGCAACGGCTGGCAGACCTGGGAGTACACGCATTACTACGCCATCGCCATCGACTGGTGCAGCCTCGGTATCCTTGCGATCTCCGCCGGGGATCAGCGCATCTACGCCAACAACTTCGACGACATAGTCACATGCGACCTCTTCACCACCGGCGCCGCGGATCCAGCGCCGGCACCGTCGTCGATCGTCGCCGCGCCCAATCCCTTCAACCCCAAGACAACGATCCACTTCTCGCTGCCCGCCGACGCGCCCGTCCAACTGCGGATACACGACCTGCGCGGCCGCTGCGTGAGGACGCTGATCGACGGCGCCCCCTACCGCGCGGGACGGCACCAGGTTCTCTGGGACGGCCTGGACGATGGCGGCGAAGCCCTGGCCTCCGGCCTCTACCTGTGCCGCCTGGAGGCGGGCGGGCATCGTGAGGCGGTCAAGATCACGCTGCTGAAGTAGGGGTCGTGATCGGAAGTGACACTCTTCGTTGCAGGCATCAACCACTTGGACGTCCTTGGTAGAACCAAGCTCTCCCTATGGCTCCACGACCTTTCAGTCAACGTCGAGGGCAAACCCGCATTCGTGGCGATTGAATTCGATAAAGAAACATTCTCTGTACTAATTAAGCAGCGACCAATCCTTCTAAATCTCGCCAAGGCAAGATGGCCGACCCTAGCAGAAGAGACCTACGAGGTTTTGGCTCGATCGATCGCCTACGAAGGCGACAGCCACATTCCTTTCTTTCCAAGAGCACCCATCATCTGGCTCGACGAGGATCGTGAGGTCACGGATCCATCAAAGATCCATGAGTATGCCAAGCGTCGTCAAGAATATTACGAGCCACGCGCCCCAGCGTGCGAATCGGCGTCATTCCTGGAAAGCTTGAGTAGAGCTGCGTGGAATGATGACAGCACAACGAATGAAGAAAGACGTGCGCGAGATCCTGTATTTGCTCAGCGAATAATATCCGCTAGCAAGGCACAGCACGCAGACAGCTGGGCGATCGCAATCGTCGGCTACAATCATGCAAGTGACGAAAAGGGGCGAATGATCGACCTGTTGGAGATCGCTGGAATCCGGTGCGATATTTGGCAGATGAGTGCATGACACTCTGGGATACCCGGATGCTCTCCTCCTAGGACGCCCCGTTGCGGGTCGGAAAAACTCTTGGCGAATCCACCGATCTGATGTTTCCTCGCGCCGGGGAATAGAAAACGCCCGCGAGGCCGGGGCGCGGTAGGTTCCCCACGCATTCCGACGAGTTTCAGCGGTGAGAGGAGCCTCTTGATCACCTGACCGTGGAGGAGATGCCCATGACCCGAGGGCTTACGACCCCCGCCCCGAGCGGGAGATACATGATGCGCACGACGAACGCGAAGCGTTTCCAGCGGGCCCTGGCGGGCGCGCTCCTCTGCCTCGCCGGCGCCGCCCTGCTTGCGGCGCCCGCCTCGGCAGACGGCCGCCATCCCGACGACGTCAACTGGTACGGCGGCTTCGGCCCGAGCGGCGAGACCGGCCCGGACGGCCCGATCTTCTGCTCGGTCCTCTTCGAGGGCCGCCTGGTGGTCGGCGGCGAGTTCCTGAACGCCGGCGGCGAGACGGTGAACCGCGTCGCCGCCTGGGACGGCGCCGGCTGGGCGCCCCTGGGCGCGGGCTTCGACGACACCGTCCTGGCCCTGGCCGCGCACGACGATCAGCTCTACGCCGGCGGCGAGTTCCTGAACGCCGAGGGCGCCCTGGTCAACTACCTCGCCGTCTGGGACGGCGAGTCCTGGGACGACGTCGATCAGGGCGTCGACGGGCCCATCTACGCGCTCATCTCCTTCGACGGCTATCTCTGGCTGGGCGGCGACTTCAACTCCACCATCGCCGACTCCTACGCCGCCTGCAACGTCTTCCGCTGGGACGACGGCGTCTGGTACGGCGCCGGCCTCACGGGCAACTGCCAGGTCGGAGCCGTGCTCGACTTCGCCGTCTACCAGACGGCCGGGGCCGATCCCATCCTGGCGGCCGGCGGCACCTTCTCCACCATGGGCGGCAACGCCTGCGCCGGCGTCGCCTGGTGGCAGGGCGACAACTGGCTGCCGATCTCCGGCGGCGTCGACGGCAGCGTCTTCGACCTGATCGCCTACGGCGACAGACTGCTCGCCGCCGGCGACTTCGACCTGGTGGACGGCACGCCCATCCACAACCTCGCCGCCTGGGACGGCGCGGCGTGGGCGGCCCTCGACGCCGACGAGCCGGACGACGCCGTCCGTGCCCTGCACCTCGACGGCGCGACCCTCTACGTCGGCGGCGACTTCCTGAACCTCGGCGCCGGCGCGGCCGAGCGCGTGGCCGCCTTCGACGGCGCGGACTGGACGGCCCTCAGCACCCAGTGCGAGGACGCGGTCCGCGAGATCGCCATGCTGGAGGGCACGCTCATCGTCGGCGGCGACTTCCACACAGGCGACGGCTCGGCCGTGGACTACATCGGCGCCCTGGCGGAACAGGTCTGGACGCCGCTCGCGCCCGCGGGCTTCGGTGCCGACGACACCGTCTACGACGTCTGCGACTACGGCGGCGAGCTGGTGATCTGCGGCACCTTCGACAACGTGGGCGGGGCGGCCATCCCCTACCTCGCGGCCTGGGACGGCGCGGCCTGGCACGACATCGGCGGGACCGTCGACGGCCCAGTCTACGGCCTCTGCGCCTGGGACGGCAAGCTGGTCGTCGGCGGCGACTTCGCCAACGTCGGTAGCGTGCCCGCCGCGCGGATCGCGGCCTGGGACGGCGCGGCTTGGAGCGCGCTGGGCACGGGCTGCTCGGCCTTCGTCTGGGACATGATCGAGCACGGCGGCGACCTGGTCGCCTGCGGGCAGTTCACCACGGCGGGCGGCGTCACGGCGCGGCGCATCGCCGGCTGGAACGGCAGCGCGTGGTACGCCTTCGACGAGGGCTTCAACGACACCTGCTACGGCCTGCTCAGCCACGAGGGCACGCTCTACGCCACGGGCGCCTTCCAGTACACGGGCATGGGAGGACTCCTGCGCTACGTCGCCTCCTGGGACGGCGCCGCCTGGGCGATGCTGGGCGGCGGCATCACGAGCACCGGCTACGTGGCGGGCTACGACCTGGCGGCCTACGAGGGCGAGGTCTACATCGCGGGCCGCTTCACCCAGATCGAGGGCCACGCCACGAACGGCTTCGCCAAGTGGGACGGCGCCGAGTGGGTGACCTACGGCGTGGGCGCCTGGGGATTCGGCTACACGGGCTACTGCAACTCCCTCTGCATCTACCGCGACCGCCTCGCCGTGGGCGGCAACTTCGACGAGCTCTGGCAGGTCGAGAGCGGCGACGTCGCGTTCTGGGACGGCGAGGAGGTCTGGGCCCTGGGCAGCGCCTTCCCCGCCGGCCTCGCGAACCAGGTGAACAGCATGCACGCCTTCGACGGCTCCCTCTTCCTGGGCGGGAGCTTCCTCGAGGTGGGCGGCAGGCCGAGCATCAACCTCGCGCGCTGGACCGACGACTGGGTGCCCGTCCTGCTGAACGGCTTCCACCTCGCGCGCGTGCCCGGCGGCGTTCGCCTGGACTGGGAGATCGCCGCGGGCTCCTCGGACCTCGCCCTGCGCCTGTTGCGCGCGGGCCCCGGCAGCGAGACGGAGATCCCCTTCGCCGAGCAGACACCCGGCATCTTCCGCGCGATGGACGACTCGCCCGAGATCCTGCTGGGCGGCCTGTTCACCTACAGCCTCTTCGGCCGCGAGGGCGGCGAGGACTGGCTCTTGCTGCGCAGCGAGAGCGTGCGCGTCGAGGGGCAGTCCGCGCCGCCGCGCTTCGCGGGCGTCTTCCCCAACCCCTTCAACCCGCGGGCGACGCTGCGCCTGATCGTGTCGGAGGCGGGCCCGGCGCGCCTGAGCGTCTACGACGTGGCCGGCCGGCGGATCAGGGTGCTGCACGCGGGCGAGCTGGGTCCGGGCGTGCACGACTTCCACTGGCGGGGCGACGACGGCGAGGGCGCCGCTGTGAGCTCGGGCGTCTACCTCGCCCTGCTGGAGACGGCCGGCGGGAGGGAGGCGCGGCGCATCGTGCTCCTGCGCTAGGCGGCGCGGCCGGGCGTCAGGACTCCGGCAGTTCCCCCGCCGCACCGCCCGAGCCGCCCGGCCGCGTGCCCAGCACCTCGGGCACGGCGATGCCCGCCGAGATGATCAGGCGCATGGCCGCCTCGCGCTCCAGGTCCAGATAGACCAGCTCCTCCACGGGCACGGCGACCAGCATGCCCGTCGTCGGCACCGGCGGGCTCGGGATGAAGACGTTGGCCATGCGCCTCGGCCCCGCCGGTCCCGCGAGCGTCGTGATGCCGGTGACGAAGCCGTAGGCGTAGAGGCCAGGATGAGGATAGGGCACCAGCACCGGGTCGCGCAGGGACTCCCCCGCGGGCCGCGCCAGCGACGCCACCACGTCCCGCGCCGCCCCGTGGATGCTCCGCACCAGCGGGAAGCGCTGGACGAGACTCTCCCAGGCGCCCACCAGTCGCCGGCCGATCAGGTTGGCGCTCAGCAGGCCGACTGCGAAGAGCAGCACCAGCAACGCCGCCAGGCCGACGCCGGGCAGGTTGCGGCCCAGGCGCGCCTCGATCCAGGGGCCGAGGAAGCCGTCGAGGACCTGGAAGAGCCAGCGCAGGATCAGGAAGGTGGCGATGACCGGCACCGTGACGAGGACGCCGGCCAGGAACCGGTTGCGCAGGACGCGAAGGAAGGTCGTCATGGCGACTCGCTCACGTACGAATGAATAGACGGACCGCCCGGGCGGTACCTGGCCCCGTGGCCGGCGCGCCGCGGGCGGGCATTAAGAAAAAGGCCCGCCCCGTGGCGAGCCCCTGCCTTGATCGCAGAACGGGTGGAGCCAAGGAGGATCGAACTCCTGACCTCATGACTGCCAGTCATGCGCTCTCCCAGCTGAGCTATGGCCCCGAAACAGCTTGCAGGATACTAAACCGCTCTGCTAAGTCAAGAGGGGACAATGAGTCAAAACCGTCACCTCCAGCGGGAGGCGGCCCCCCGTTGCGCCGCCCGGAGTGAGGCATGAGCAAGTGTCTCCGCGCCGTCCTGGCGCCCGCGCTCCTGGTGATCGTGGCCGGTGCGCTCGCGCCCCTGGCCGCCCGCACCGCCGTCGTCGAGATCCCCATCGAGGGCACCATCGAGATGGGCCTGGCCCCCTTCGTCGAGCGGGCCATCGAGGAGGCCGCGGCCGGCGGCGCCGACGCCATCCTCCTGCGCGTGGACACCTTCGGCGGCCGCATCGACGCGGCCGTCAAGATCCGCGACGCCATCCTCCGGTCCGAGCTTCCCACCATCGCCTGGGTCGAGGGCCGCGCCATCAGCGCCGGCGCCCTGATCACCCTGGCCGCCGACAGCGTCGTGCTCAACGAAGGCGCCACCATCGGCGCCGCTCAGCCCGTGCAGATCGGCGGCAGCGGCGAGACCCAGGAGACCGGCGAGAAGACCGTCTCCTACTTCCGCGGCGAGATGCGCGCCACGGCCGAGGCCACGGGCCGCGACCCCCGCGTCGCCGAGGCCATGGTGGACCGCACGATCGAGATCGAGGGCATCATCGCCGAGGACAAGCTGCTCACGCTCACCAGCCACGAGGCCCTGGAACTCGGCATGGCCGACCACGTGGTCTCCGGCCGGCGCGGCCTGATCCGCCTGATGGGCTGGGAGGATGCCGTCATCCAGACCGTCGCGCCCACCTGGTCCGAGTGGATGGTGCGCTTCCTAACCCATCCGGTCGTGGCCGGCCTGCTGCTGTCCATCGGCGGCCTGGCGCTGCTCCTCGAGCTGCGCACGCCGGGCGTGGGCCTGCCGGGGCTGATCGCCATCATCTGCTTCGCCCTCTTCTTCGGGGCCCACTACCTGGTCAACCTGGCCGGCAACGTGGAGGTGCTGCTCTTCCTTGCCGGCCTGGTCCTGCTGGTGCTGGAGATCTTCGTCATCCCGGGCTTCGGCATCGCCGGCATCCTGGGCATCATCTTCCTGATGGCCGGACTCCTGCTCAGCCGCGTCGCCCCCCACGGCGGCCTGCCGGACTTCACGCGGGCCCTCGGACTCCTGATCGCGTCCTTCTTCGTCACCCTCGTCCTGTTCCTGGCGCTGCTCAGGTACCTGCCCCAGGCGCGCTGGATGGGCGGCATCGTCCTGGAGACGCGCCAGGAGCGCACGGCCGGCTTCCACTCGGACGAGTACGGGGACGAGCACCTGGAGGGCCGAACCGGCATCTGCCTGTCGGACCTGCGCCCGGCGGGCATCGCCGAGATCGACGGCCGGCGGATCGACGTGGTCACCGAGGGCGGCTACATAGAAAAGGGAACGCGGATCCGGATTGCCGAGGTCAGCGGCAACCGGGTCGTCGTCGAGGCGCTGCGGGACGAGAACGAGGCCTGAGCCTCCGCGCCGCGCCATGCACGGAAACACCTAGCTTATAAGGAGAGCCATGATCGCCCCCTTCCTTCTCCTGGCGACACAGGTCGCGCTGCTGCTCATCCTCGTGCTGATCATTCTGTTCCTGATCATCTTCACCTACTTCATCCCGGTGGGGCTGTGGATCACCGCCTTCTTCAGCGGCGTCCGGGTGAACCTGTTCACCCTGGTCGGGATGCGGCTGCGGAAGGTGAGCCCGCCGGCGATCATCCGGCCCCTGATCAGCGCCACCAAGGCCGGCCTGGACCTCAACATCAACCTGCTGGAAAGCCACTACCTGGCCGGCGGCAACGTCACCCTGGTGGTCAACGCGCTCATCAGCGCCGACAAGGCCAACATCGACCTCACCTTCAAGCGTGCGACGGCCATCGACCTGGCCGGCCGCAACGTCCTCGAGGCCGTGCAGGTGAGCGTCAATCCCAAGGTCATCACGACGCCCAAGGTGAGCGCCGTGGCCAAGGACGGCATCCAGCTCACCGCCATGAGCCGCGTCACCGTGCGCGCCAACATCGAGCGCCTGGTGGGCGGCGCCGGCGAGGAGACGATCCTGGCCCGTGTGGGCGAGGGCATCGTCTCCACCATCGGCTCGGCCGCGACGCACAAGCAGGTCCTCGAGAACCCGGACGACATCTCGCGCACCGTCCTGTCCAAGGGCCTGGACGCAGGTACAGCCTTTGAGATCTTGTCGATCGACATCGCCGACGTTGACGTCGGCAAGAACATCGGCGCCCAACTCGAAACCGATCGAGCCGAGGCCGACAAGCGCATCGCCCAGGCCAA
>JAFGBK010000047.1 GCA_016933175.1 Candidatus Krumholzibacteriota bacterium
CCCGACGCGGGCCGGCTGCGTTCGGGCAAGGACGTGGACGCCGGCTACTTCGACCAGCAGCTCGACCTGGTCAGCGACGCCAACACGGTGGCCGAGGAGTTCCGCACCGTGGACCCTCTCATGACCGAGGGCGAGCTGCGCAGCCAGCTCGCGCGCTTCGGCTTCTACGAGGACGACCTGGACAAGAAGGTGGGGCAGCTCTCGGGCGGCGAGCGCAACCGGCTCAGCCTGCTCAAGCTCGTCTACCAGCGCCACAACTTCCTCGTCCTGGACGAGCCCACCAACCACCTGGACATCCCCGCCACGGAGTCCCTGGAGGAGGCGCTGGAGGCCTACGAGGGCACCCTGCTGGTCGTCAGCCACGACCGCGCCTTCCTCGAACGCCTCGTGACGCGTGTCATCGAGGTCAAGGACGGGACGGTGGCGGACTACCCCGGCCCCTGGCGCGACTTCGTGGCCTGGCGCCATGCCCGCCGCGAGGACGGCGCGGCGGCGGGGAGCGAGACGGCCGGCGGCGCGGCGGGCGGCGACGGGCCCGGCGACGCGGCGGCCGCGGATTCCGGCGCGGCCGCGCGCAACGCGTCCGGCCACAACGCGTCGGCAGACGGCCGCACACCGGGCGGCGCCGCGCGCTGGAGCAAGAACCGGCTGGCCAGGCGCCGGCGCGAGCTGGCCGACCTGGAGACGAGCATCACCGCGGCCCAGGCCGAGAAGGCGGCGGTGGAGGCGTCCCTGGCCGCGAGCCACGCCCTCGGCCGCGAGGAGATCATGCGCCTGACGGCGCGCCACCAGGAGCTGTCCGCGGCCCTCGAGCGGCGCGAGGAGCGCTGGGCCCGCTGGGCCGAGGAGCTGGAGGACCAGGAGGCCTGAACCGGCCTTCCGGGGCTTGAACCCGCGGCCCGGCTGGCGCTAGAGTGGGGCGTTCCGCGGCCTTTCTCCCGACCACACGTCACGAGGTGCCACATGTCCATCAACCTCCCCCTGCTGAAGGAACTCTGCGAGACCCCCGGCGCCCCCGGACGCGAGGAGCGCATCCGCGAGGTCGTCATCCGCGAGCTGAAGGGCCTCTGCGACGAGGTCCGCGTCGACGCCATCGGCAACGTGATCGGCGTCAAGAAGGGCAGCGCCGGCGGCCGCTTCATGATCGCCGGCCACATGGACGAGATCGGCTTCATGGTCAGCCACATCGGCAAGAACGGCTTCCTGCACTTCGTCACCCTGGGCGGCTTCGATCCCAAGACCCTGACGGCCCAGCGCGTCATCGTCCACGGGCGGGAGGACCTCGTCGGCGTCATGGGCAGCAAGCCCATCCACATCATGACCGACGAGGAGAAGAAGAAGCCCCTCAAGGTCGAGGACTTCTACATCGACGTGGGCCTGCCCGAGGAGAAGGTCAAGGAGCTGGTGCGCGTGGGCGACGTGGTCACGCGGGAGCGCTCCATCATCGAGATGGGCGAGGCGATCAATGGCAAGAGCATGGACGACCGCGTGGGCGTCTTCGTCATGATCGAGGCCCTGCGTCAGGCCGGCAGCGGCAAGATGGATGTCTACGCCGTGGCCAGCGTCCAGGAGGAGGTCGGCCTGCGCGGCGCCCAGGTGGCCACGCAGAACGTCGATCCCGACGTGGGCGTCGCCCTGGACGTCACCCTTGCCAACGACGTGCCCTTCACCCAGCCCCACCAGTACATCACGGAGCTGGGCAAGGGGACGGCCATCAAGGCCTTCGACGCCAGCGTCATCCCCAACCACAAGCTCGTGGACTTCATGCGGGAGACCTGCGAGGCGCGGAACATCCCCTGGCAGCTCGAGGTGCTGCCCAAGGGCGGCACGGACACGGCGGCCATGCAGCGCTTCGGCAAGGGCAGCGCGGCGGGCTGCATCAGCGTGCCCGTGCGCTACGTGCACTCGGTCATCGAGACGCTGCACCCCGGCGACGTGCAGGCCTCCATCGACCTGCTGGCGGCCCTCATCCAGGAGTGCACGCCGGACCAGTTCGCCCTCTAGCGCCGCCGCGGCGGCCCGCCGGGCGCGGCATGCGACTCGATTCGTGATCGGCATCTCCAGCGCGCCTACCCGGGCGCGCTTTTACATGAACATCGCTCATCACGGTGGTATAATTGCTTTCACTGGCGATGCTGTCACCGCGAAGAGGAGTTGATGCCGTGTCGGCAGGGAAGATGAAGGTGAGTCCGGCGATCATCCTCGCCGCGATGCTGTTCGCTGCGTGCGGGCTCGAGGATTCCCCCTCGCTCCTTCGGGGAGCCGACATCTCGCAGCCCCTGCCGAGCGCGGCCCAGTGGTACCTCACGACGCGCGCGGAGTACACGCCGCGCATCGAATGCCTGAAGCACATGGCCGACACGCTGGCCATGTACGGGATCCTGGTCGAGCCCCCGCCCGGTATGCCGTGGCGCTTCGGCAGCAGGCCCTGGATGGCGACCGCGTCCATCAACCAGTCCGGGTATCTGAAGGACCGCCCGCCGCTCGACATCGGCGCCGAGCCGGAAACCCTGCTCACGCACATGGGCCTCGCCGAGGACTCGCTGGATATCGAGGTCCTCGGTGCCAAGGACTGGCTGGAGGACCTCACGGGCGAGTGCTGCCGCTGCTTCGCCTGGCCCTACCACAAGCACGACCGGGGCGCCATGAACCTCGCGGCGGACGGGGGCTTCATCGCGGCCCGCAACGGCACCGCCTCCTACGAGCCCTGGGGCTCCTTCCTCAACGGCTACTACACCAATCCTGTCTGGCTCGATAGCTGGGACCACTGCGCCCTGTGGGAGCTGAATCTTCAGATCCTCTGCCAGGACATCCAGGCCCTGCCGCTCGATTCCATCGCCATGTGGCTGCAAGCGCCCGAACGCCTGCCTTGCTTCAAGGATCACAACACCTGGATCCATCTCTACACCCACACCGACGACCCGGCCGCCACGGGCACGCCGATTCTCGACGCCGAGCACCTGGCGGCTCTTGTCGACGCGCTGATCGCGGACGGCGACGTCTGGATCGCGCCGGTCGGCGAGGTGGCGGAGTACGTCCGGGCGACTCACGCGCCCGATCCCGCCGAGCCCCTGGTCTGGATTCCCGCCGGCCCGACCTCGGTGCCCGAATGGCCGCGCGAACAGCGGGACGAGCCGGCTCGCCCCTGGCATGGCCGCGCCTGCGCCTTCAGCTTCTCGACCGACGACGGCTTTCGGGCGAATCTCACGGCTTATGCTCCCGTCTTCCACGAGCGGGAGCTGTCCTTCACGGCCTTCCTCAACCCCAGGAAGATCCAGGACAGCGATGCCGGGACCACGAACTACATGTGCAGCGCGGAGGTCCTGCAGTTCCAGGCCCTGGGCATGGAGGTCGGCTGTCACGGCATGGAGCATCGATACTGCCTGCCGCACGAGGCCTGCTGTCTGACCAGCCTGCGCGAGGAGGGCGATCCATCGGTGGAGATCGCCACCGAGGGTTCCATGAAGGTGCTGCGCCTTCAGTTTCCTGACTCCGACCGAGAGAGGCCGGATCGCCGAGAGGTTCCGCACGGCTGATCCTGTTGGGGACAACTCTGGGGAAAAGGCTGTGGACAAGACGTGGACGAGCCGGGGGCGGCGGTGGAAAACCCGTCCCCGGCTCGTTGTTTTCGCGCTTCGGTCCGGCTACTTGACCAGGACCAGCTTTTTCGTGTCCGCGATGCCGGACCCCGCCAGGCGGGCCAGGTAGATCCCCGCGGGCAGCTCGCGTCCGGCCTCGTCGCGCCCGTCCCAGGCAATCGCCAGGCTCGCGCCCGCCACGACGCCCTCGTGAAGCACCCGCACCAGCCGCCCCGCGGCGTCGTGCACCGCCAGGCGGACGCGGCGCCCGTCGGCGCCGTCGATGCGCAGGGTCGTGGCCGGGTTGAAGGGGTTGGGATAGCAGTCCAGGCGCGCCACGGCCGCCGGCGCGGCGGGCACCGACAGGCTCTGGCTGTGCAGGACCAGCCAGTCGCCGCCCGCCTCGCGCAGCTCCAGGGCGTAGAGCCATGTGCCGCCCGCCGCCAGCTCGGGCCGCGTGTCCCGCGCCAGGAAGCGTGTCGCGTCCTCGGCCGTCACGGCCAGCGCCGCGCCCGTGCCGGCCGGCTCGCCGGGGCGGCGGACCAGGACGCGCAGGTCGCCGGCGTCGGCGGCCTCGGCCAGCTCCCAGCGCACCGTCACGCCCGCGCCGTCCCAGGCCAGGTCGAAGGCCACCAGGGCGGTCGGCGTGTCGGGATCCAGGTTCAGGGCGACCAGGCCGGCGTAGCCCGCCACGAAGACCCGCGAGCCCGACCCGCAGATGGCCAGGGAGTTGTTGGGCGAGGCAAAGTCGGCCAGCCAGATGGGATCGGCGGCGTCCACCACGTGGTAGGCGGCCACGCCGCCGGTGCCCAGGGAGACGTGGAGGTAGCTCTCCACGACGGCGCAGCCCGAGGCGCCGCTGGCGAAGGTCTCCTGGTACGCGGGGCTGGCGGGAATGGAGATGTCCACGCGGTGCACGCCCTCGCCCGCCACGGCCAGGAAGGCCATGTCGTCCTTCAGGGCCACAGACTCCGCCGTGCCGCCCGTCGGGTAGTTGGCCAGGTGGACGATGTTCTCCGGGTCGGCGACGTTCCACAGGTTCATGCCGTCGGCGCGGTCGGCGGTCACCGCCACCGTCCCCTGCACCTGGACGCCGACGCACTCCTGCGAGGGGTCGTGCATCGCCGAGTCCAGGACCTGCGGATTGGTGGGGTCGCTGACGTTCACGGTGAAGAAGCCGTTGTTGTAGGTGGCCAGGTAGGCCACCGAGCCGTGCACGTCCACGCAGCGCACCTGGCCGGGATCGACGCGGCCGATCTCCGTCGGCGCGTCCAGGTCGCCGAAGTCGGCGATGATGAGCCCCTCGTGGGTCGAGGCGATGTAGAGCGTGTCGTTGTGCGCCTGGGCGCCCCAGGTGGCGTCGAGGAAGAAATTGCCCCGCCGCACCAGCTCGTAGAAGTCGCCGACCACGTTGACCAGCTCGTGGGCGAAGATCCCCTGGTGGCCGGTGCAGCCGAAGACGACGTCGCCCCGCGCGGCCACGAAGCGCACGTAGTCGAAGGCGTCGGTCATGCCCAGGCGCGCCAGCGAGGCCGGCGCGGACACGTCGAAGACCGTCACGCCGGACTCGAGCCCGCTCCAGTGGCAGGCGTAGAGGCGGTCGCCGAGGATGCGCGCGTCGTTGAAGGTGTAGTAGGGCGGGATGTTGGGCTCGGGATCGAGCTGCGGGTCGTAGCCGATCAGCACGGGGCTCGCCAGGTCGGTGATGTCGTAGATCAGCGGCCCGCCGTCGCCCGTGAGCGCGTAGAGGCGCGTGCCGCTGACGACGACCGACTTCACGCTGAGGTTCGCGTAGGTGGGGTTGACCGTGGGCGAGACCAGCGCCCGCTGCACCGGGCTCGCGGGATTGCTGACATCGAAGGTGTAGAAGCCGTCGCCGGCCGCGGCCACGGCGGCGCGGGGGCCGTCGGCGTCCACGTTGGCGAGCGTGCCGCTCAGTGCCACCGAGCCGCGCTGCACGGGGTTGTCCGGATCGGTGACGTCCACGGCGTAGAGGCCGGCGCCGGTCGAGCGGGTCAGGACCAGCAGCGTGTCACCCAGCACGGCGATGCTGTTGCCCTTGCCGCTCAGGGTGAGCGTGCCGCGCGCGACGAAGCTGCCCATGTCGGTGACGTCGTAGATCTGGAAGTCGCTGCCGGCGTCGCCGGCCGTGTAGCACCAGCGCGTGGCGCCGTCGCGGCGCAGGGCGACGTCGGGGCTCGCGCCGGTGCCCATGGCGATGATTCGAGTCTGCAGATCGGCCGCATCCGAGGCGTCCACGAGGTAGAGGTGGCCGGCGGTGGTGGTGAACGCCACCAGGTCGCCCTCCCAGTCCAGGCGGTAGGGCTTGTGCGTGCCGGTGTAGAGGTCGTCCAGCATCACCGGGGCGGCGGGGTCGGTGACGTCCCAGGACTGGATGCCGAAGGCGAGGGTCGTCACGACCGTGTCGCCGAGGACCGCGCAGTCCTGGTTGAAGGTCCACTGGCCGCTGTCCAGGTAACGGAGCTCGGGCGCCGCCGCGGCGGCGAGGGCCGGCAGCAGCAGGCAGACCGCCAGCAGGAGGCGCATCCTGCTGCGGGCGGCGGCCCGGGCGAGGCGATTTCGGGCGTCGTTTCGCATGGATTCTCCTGGTCTCGTCGGTGGTCGGCGGTGGCGCAGGCAGCCGCGCGCGGTCTCGTCGGGGTCGATTCCGGACGATGAGAGCTTAGCAGGTTTGGCGGCGGCCGCAACAAATGTGCCGCCCGTTCGCGTGAACGGGCGGCGCGAGAGCTGCGGAACATCATGGAATCCGGCGGCGCGACGAACGGATCTCTCCGGCGGGGCGCCCCTAGCGGACGAGGACGAGGCGACAGGCGGCCTCGCCCCGCTCGCCGCTCCAGCGCGCGAAGTAGACGCCGCTGGCCAGGTCGCGGCCCGCCTCGTCGCGGCCGTCCCAGGTCGTCTCCAGGACGCCGCCGGTCGCGGGCCCCGCGTGGAGCGTGCGCAGGCGGCGCCCCGCCACGTCGAAGACCGCCAGGCGGCCCGGCCCGCCATCGGCGACGGCCAGGCGGATGGAAACACGCGGGTTGAAGGGATTGGGCCAGGCCTCCAGGCGCGCCGACGCGGCGGCGGCCACGGGCCCGACGGCCGTGGGGCCCTCGAGAGTCAGCGCGGCCAGGGCGCCGTAATCCGCCGCGAAGACGCGGCGCCCGGCGGCGCAGACCGCCCAGGCCGAGTGGGTGGTGTCGTACTGGCCCAGCAGCGTGGGGTTGGCCGGATCGAGCAGCGCGTAGGACGCGACGCCCTGCCCCCCCAGGGCCAGGTGGAGCAGGCCGCCCGCGACGAAGCAGTCCAGGGCGGGGACGGCGAGGGTCGCCAGCAGGACGGGCGCCTCCGGATCGGCCACGTCCAGGATCTCCACGCCGATGTTCTCCACCACCAGGTAGGCGATCGCGCCGTGCAGCTCGACGTCCAGGGCGCGCCCGGCCGTGGAGTGGCTGGCCAGGTGGAGGATGTCCGACGGATCGCCGATGTCCCAGAGGTTCATGCCTCCGTCGCGCTCGGCGGTGGCGGCCAGGTCGCCGGCCACCGCGACGCCCAGCACCTCCGGCGAGATCCCGAAGGCCTCGGCGTCGAGCAGGACGGGCGCCGTCGGGTCCGAGACGTCGACGGTCCAGAGGCCGTCCCCGTAGGCGGCCACGCAGGCCACGCCCCCCTGCACCCGCACGCTCCGCGCCGACATGCCGGACAGGCGGCCCAGCTCCACCGGGTTCGCGGCGTCGGAGAAGTCGACGATGGCCAGGCCCTCGAAGGTCGAGACGGCGTAGACCGTGTCGCCCACGGCGTCCACGCCCCAGTTGGCGTTGAAGGGGAAGTTGCCGCGGCGCACCAGGCTCGAGTCGCCCACCAGCTCGTGGGCGAAGATCCCCATGTGGCCCGTGCAGCCGTAGACCATGGCGCCGTCGGCGTCGGCGAAGCGCACGTAATCGAAGCCCTCCGTGCGGCCCAGGCTGGACAGGTCCGGCGACGTGGAGACGTCGAAGAGCTCGACGCCGCACTGGGTGCCGTTCCAGTGGCCGGCGGCGAGGCGGCCGCCCAGGACGCAGCCGTCTGAGAAGGTGTAGTAGAAAGCGCCGCCGGGCTCGTCGAGCAGGGGATCGTAGCCGGCGAGCACCGGCGCGGCGGGATCGGCCAGGTCGTAGAGCAGCGGCCCGGCGTCGTCGGCGACGGCGAAGAGGCCCGCGTCGCCGAAAGCGACCTCCTTGACGCTCAGGTCCTGGTGGGACGCGTTGACCGTGGGCGAGACGAGGGCGAGGGGAACCGGGTCGGCCGGGTCGCTCACGTCGAGGATGTGGAAGCCGTCGCTGCCCGCGGCAGCCGCGGCCAGTCCGCCCGCGGCCGTTACGTTGGCGAGGACGCCCGACAGGGGCTCGCTGTCCAGGAGGACCGGCGCGTCGGGATCGGAGACGTCCACGGCGTGGAGGCCGTAACCCTTGGCGAGCACCAGCAGCGTGTCGCCGGTCGCGGCGATGCTGATTCCCTGCCCGGCGAGGGAGAGGGTGCCACGACCGGCGGGCGCCGCCGGGTCGGTCACGTCGCGCACCTGGAGGTCCTGGCCGGCGTTGCCGGCCGTGTAGCACCAGTGCGTGGCGCCGTCGCGGCGCAGGGCCACGTCGGGGTTGCTGCCCAGGCCCGTCAGCATGACGTGAAGGCTCAGGTCGGCGGGGTCCGCGGCGTCGAGCAGGTAGAGGCGGCCGTAGTTCGTGGTCACGGCGAGCAGGCCGCCCTCCTCGTCCAGGGAGTAGGCTTTCTGTCCCTCGGTGTAGAAGTCGCCCAGGAGGACCGGCGCCGCCGGGTCGGCGACGTTCCAGGCCTGCACGCCGTACGCCAGCGTCGTGAACAGGGTATCGCCTCTCAGGACGCAGTCCTGGTTGAAGGTCCACTGGCCGCTGTCCACGTACCGCAGGGACGCGTCGGCGCGAGCCGCTGGGGCGCCCGCGGCGAGGAGCAGGAGTGCGGCGCCGGCGAGCAGGGCGCGGCGTCCGGCGGCGACGACTCCCGCGGCGCGGCGGCCGCGGGCGCTGGCGGGCGGGATGTGGCGGATGGCGAGCGCGCGGGGCATGGGTCCTCCGGGGGCGGTCCGCATCGTGGCGCCGGTCCGCCACGGCGACGGATCCGGCCCATAAGTTTAACAGAACCGGCCGCCCGGGAACCAGCCGGCACCCCTGCCGGGCGGAGAAGGGCTCGCGGCGGCGGGCGGCGGGGGCATTCGCGAGGCACGGCGCGCACGCATCGTACGCGACGGCGCGCGTAAATAAATATCCCGACACGACAGGGCGCGCCGGGGAGCCGGCGGGAGCTTCGCGAAGCCGTTCGCGCCGGCCGCGAACGGAGAGCGAGGGCCCGCGGCCCGGGGGCCGCGGGCCCGATCGCCTGCAGGATGGCCGCCTGGTCGCTCACGCAGGGGCCGCTCAGCGGATGATCACGAACTTGCCCACCTTGCGGTCGAAGCCGTCGGCCTCCACCGAGAAGATGTAGACGCCGCTGGCCACG
>JAFGBK010000048.1 GCA_016933175.1 Candidatus Krumholzibacteriota bacterium
CATCATCACATGCCAGACCATCAGACCGGCCAGGACCAGAAGGCACCAGCCAATCAACTGGATACCCAGAGGGACAGGCGACCAGCGATACCGCCCTCCGTCGAGAGCGGTTACCACGAGCAATACCAGGAGGATTGCAGAATAAACGCCCATCACCACCCGATCCCAAGGATCGGCCTTCTCGGCAGGCTGACTGCGCTCTCGCAACAACTCGGGATTGAGCTTCGATAGGCGCAACACGATAATACTCGCGTATGCAATGAACGTGAGCAGAAATGCCCAGCCTTGCCACCACGCCAGCCGGCCCGCGAGGCCAAACCACAGCACGGCGAACACGACCAGACCGATTGTTCTGGCGACAATCCGAAGTCGGACGGCTTTTGATCGTGACGCATTCATGTCAACCGGATACGGAGCGATTCTCCATTTGACCAACCACCGGATGACGACTCTAAGGGATTCGATCGACCCTAGCAAGGCGCCAGACCCAGACGCAACGCGGCCGCCCGTGATGGCGGTCGCATGGTCGGTCGATACCAGGTGTAGGCGGCGACTACCACAATAGGATGGCAAGTCCTTACATTTCAAGCGATTCGCTAGATTCACAACTTCAATTGCCCCAAAAGCTGCCCCCGTTTATGGATCATCCAAAGTGTTGATCAAGGCCAGCCAGCGCTTAACGGTGGTGTCCCAGAGAATTCTGGGTAATCCCACCTGCGGATGATGTGGTATTCTGTCTGAAGCAGGAGAGTCAGGTCATGGGGGTCGGACTCAGATTACAGAACCCCCAGACTACCCTGTGCGATTCAGAAGGAGAGAATATGGGATTCTTGAAAGGCCTCTTTGGCGCGCTGGGGGACTCAGGCAAAATGATCATGCTGTCCGCGAGAGCATATCAAAGCAAGTACCCAGGGACGGACTTCCGAACAGCGCTAGAGCGCTCCTTAATTGAGACGCGACCCAGATGGGATAGCAGTGCCATCCAGATGCTATCCCACTACCTAGACAATTCCGATACACCCGAGCAGATGGTTAGAGCAGCTGTCGAGTTTGAGAGGGACATCCTCTAGTAGTCCGTACTTGGGGTTATTCCATCGGAAGGGATCCGGGTACACCCCTCACGCTTAATGCACTAAACTACCTCCGATTGTTCAACTGGAAGGGATCGAAATGGCACCTTTCAATCGCAAGCCAAAAGCAGACGCTCATGCACTCGCCGCGATTATGGCGTCACACCTTCAAGACTTCTTTGAATCTACTCTAACAGCAGATGGCCCCTCGGATGCCTTCTTTGCATTGTTATCTTTATTGTCTGGCTATGAGGAGCAAGCACGATTGTGGATTCTGCGTGAGAAGTGGATCCTTGACAGCCTCTTGCTTTCTTATGGGTTCATGCGTGCGGCTGAAGAAGCTCGAATACCCCGATCATATGGTGAAGATTGCTATTAGCAAATCGTGCAGAATCTAATTGAGCTTAGCAAAAGTATCGAATACTTATCCCATGATCCAAGCTTCCAGAAACATATGGGAGATCGCCGCCAGCAGTATTTTCAGCATTACAATGAAAAGCTTGAGAGATTCAGCAGTATAGTAGCGGACGAATTCATTATGAATGCCAAGCTTGTCGGAGACAGAGACCTACATGTCACGCTATTAAGCTCATATATTAGCCACTCGGCGAGATTACATAAGATGACCCTTTTAGGTTATTTCGAAACAATCGAGTTTTAAGTGTCGAATCGCTCGACCACTTTTCAGGAAGGGCGAGTTCGAAGAGCACGCTCAAGTATCCCGAGTTCCAGAGCGGTTGCCTGTAAGCACTCCGCAACCAGTTCATCATGTTCTGAAACTAGCTGAATGAAGGTCTTCCACCGCATCCACTTGGGCTTCTCGCCGGGCTCGTTGAGGATCCCGCGTCGCCAGCCCAGCTGCTTGCGAATTCTCCCTGCCTTCCTCGCAGCACGATCTCCAGCATCTTCGCGCGAACTGGCATACGCCAGCCTGTGGCAATGCCGACAGGCGAAGATTCCCCCACCGTACAGGATCGCCACTCGCCGCCCGCAACCTGCTACAGGGCATATGAACCATGGTCGCGAGCCGCCCAAATGACATCGCGTCGACTCGATTCGAACCGGGTACTTCTCATTCACCCACTCTTCTCTGTTCGAGCGATGTCGGTATTCCAGAGTAATCTGGCCTCGGTCGGCCCTGAAGGAGATCGACGCAATGGTTTCGACACGCCGCATCCAATTCCAGATTCCGCTACGACCAGGCTGTAGCATGCCCTCCCGTGCAAGGCGACGCACGTCAAGGGCACGATAATCGTCCGTGGTTGACTTTGCACCGTAGTGCCGGTGATTGCCGCTACCTGGCCCACCCATCGGATTCTCCCGAAATCAATTGGCTAACCTGCAGGATCTTGCTCCTGCTTGTTCTTCGAATTCCGCTTCTTCTCCCGCTTCGCTTTGGCTTTGGCTCGGCGTCGCTCCGCTTCCTCAGCTTCCCGGCGTTCCATAGCGACGCGGATACGCATGTAATCCTTAAACTCCTTGTCCTCTTCCAGAAGCGGGTAGAGAGCTGCCGATATGTGGGGTTGGGCAATCGCCTCGACTAGGGGATTTCGACCCGAGATCTGTTGGGAGACGATTTCGAGCGGAGGTTGGGCTGTCGTCCCTGACTTCCCGACCAAATACTGCGCGAGCCAATTGCGAGCGCGGGCATCTCCGGCCTTCGCCGCCGTTAGAGCCGCCTCGACGACAGCCCGCCATTCTTCAAGGGTCACGACCTCGAGCAGGGTGCTCATGTAGTCCGATTCCGTGCGGCGGTGTTTCACGGGACCCTTGATGAACCCTTCGAGCTTGACTGGCATTGACCCAAATCCAGAGAAAAAGCCCGCGGTTACGCGGGCTATCGGAATCTCAAGGAGTCTGTCGGAACTCGATGCGGTGGAGGCGGCGGGAATCGAACCCGCGTCCGAAGAAACATCCACCGGTGCCTCTACATGCTTAGTCCGGGTTTGGTTCTCGCCGCGAGGGAGGACGCCGGACGGACCACCTCACGGCCAGCCCGATGTGTCTCGCCGCGCGACCTCGGGCCCAGCCGCGCGACCAGCCGCAGGATATGATACTCGATCGCCGTCCCTGTGGCGCAGGCGGCGGGAGCAGGTCACCTAGTTAACTAGGCAGCCAGAGCGAAGTTATCGTTCGCAATTAATGGCTTCCGATGCTTGATGACGGGGGTGGATCGGAGTTCCCCGGCATGCGGCTCCGGCTTCTCGAATCCCCGTCGAAACCAGGTCGCCCCCGATTCCGCCGGCGGAAAGCCGTGCGAAGAATCTAGGCCCGCCGGGCACCCCTGTCAACTGACCCCGCAGCGTCGCGGCCGGCCACGGCGACCCCACCGGGCCGCGCTCCGCCGCCGCGCCCGGTCACGAGCCCGCCGGGCCCTCCTCCTCGAGGCTGGAGACGAACTCGATGTAGCGGTCCAGGTCGTCGTCCTCGCCCCGCTGGGCGGCGCCCGTCGTCTTGGGCAGCTTGGCGGCCTGCTCCTCGAGGGCCGCGAACAGCTCCTCCGGATCGATGGGCTTGGCGACGTAGGCGTCCATGCCGGCCTGCAGGCACCGCTCGCGGTCGCCCTGCATGGCGTGGGCCGTCAGGGCGATGACGGGCAGGTGCTCGCCGGTGGCGGCCTCCCGCTTGCGGATGGCCGCCGTCGTTTCGTAGCCGTCCATCTTGGGCATCTGCACGTCCATGAGCGCCAGGTCCCAGGGCTCGCGCTCCAGGGCCGCCAGGGCCTCCTCGCCGTTCTCCGCCACGCCGACGCTGTGCCCCCACTTCTCCAAGAGCCGCGCCGCCAGGCGCTGGTTGACGAGGTTGTCCTCCACGAGCAGCACCCGCAGCGCGCGCCGGGCCTTCGCGCTCCGCTGCCCCTGCAGGGAGGCCAGGCCGCTGGCGCCGTCCTTGATCACGGGCAGCTCGCCCAGCGCCGTGAAGAGCACGTCCAGCAGGTCCAGGGGCAGGGCCGGCTTGGTCAGGTAGGCCGGCAGGTCGAGCTCGTGGCAGCGGATGGCGTCCCGCCGGCGGCCGGCCGAGGCCAGCATCAGCACCGGGATGGCGCGCAGGGTGATGTCCTCCAGCAGGCGCTTGGCCAGGTCGAAGCCGCTCATGCCGGGCATGTCGCTGTCCACGAGGACCAGGCGCGCGTCGAGCCACTTCTCCTTCTCGCTCGTCAGCTTGGCGAGGGCCTCCGCGCCGCTTGCCACGGCATCCACCTTGAGGCCCAGGCCGCCCAGGGTCTCCGCGAGGATCTGCCGGCTGGTGGCGTTGTCGTCGACCACCAGCAGGGGCAGGCCGCGCAGCTGGGGCAGGCGCTCCTCGTCGCGGTCCAGGCCCAGGCCGATCTTCCCGAAGCTGGCGCTGAAGTGGAAGGTGCTGCCGACGCCCACTTCGCTGTCCACCCAGAGGCGGCCGCCCATCAGGGAGACGAGGTGGCTCGAGATGGCCAGGCCCAGGCCCGTGCCGCCGTGGCGGCGCGTGGTGGAGCCGTCGGCCTGCTCGAAGGCGCGGAAGATGCTGTCCTGCTTCTCCGGCTGGATGCCGATGCCGGTGTCCCGCACGAGGAAGTGCAGGCGCAGGTCCTCGTCGGTCTCGGCCTCGACCTCGGCGCGCACCAGGATCTCGCCCTCGCTGGTGAACTTGATGGCGTTGCCCACCAGGTTGACCAGCACCTGGCGCAGGCGGCCGCAGTCGCCCAGCAGCGCGTCGGGCACGGACACCGGCACCTGGGCCAGCAGTTCCAGGCCCTTGTCGTCGGCCCGCACGCCGAGGGTCTTGAGGATGCCGCCCAGGCAGTCGCTCAGGCTGAACTCGCTCTGGTCGATGCTCAGCTTGCCGGCCTCGATCTTCGAGAAGTCCAGGATGTCGTTGATGATCCCCAGCAGGCTCTCGCCCGACTGCTTGACCAGCCGCAGGTACTCGCGCTGCTGGCTGCTCAGCTCCGTGTCCAGGGCCAGCTCGGTCATGCCGAGGATGCCGTTGAGCGGCGTGCGGATCTCGTGAGAGACGTTGGCCAGGAACTCGCCCTTGGTGCGGCTGGCGCTCTCGGCGTCCTCCTTGGCGCGGCGCAGCGCCTCCTCGGCGCGCGCGCGCGCGCTCATGTCCACGACGATGCCGCGCAGGCCCACGGCCTGCTTCTCGTGGAAGACGGGCGTCGAGGAGATGAGGACGGGGAACTGCCGGCCCTCCTTGGTGCGGGCCGTGAACTCGTGGGCGAACTCCTCGCCCTCGCCGCCCGCCAGGGCCTGCGCGAACTCCTCGGTGAGGCGCTCACCCTCCTCCTCGGCGATGACCGTGCCGATGGCCAGGCCCTTCTCGACGTCCTCCTGCTCGTAGCCGAAGGTGGCGTAGGCGCTCGTGTTGACGTAGCGGACGCGCCCCTGGGCGTCGACCTCGAAGACGGGCAGCGGGAGGGCGTTGATGAAGTTGCGCAGGTGCTCCTCGCTGACCCGCTGCCGCGCCTCGGCCTTCTTGAGGGCCGACACCTCGGCCATGAGCTGCTCGCTCTTCTTCTGCGCGTCGTGCTGGGCGCGCTCGGCCTCGCGCGCGCGCCCGGCCAGGTCCCGCGCCCGGCGGCGCGCGCCGGCGAGCGCGGGCAGCGGAAGCAGGACCAGCGCCGCCAGGGCGGCCAGGAGGGCCGGCAGCCGCCAGACAGGTCCGGCGACCAGGCCGGCGATGCCGGACGGCGCGGCGCTGGTCTCGCCAGGCAGGCTCAACAGCACGGCGAGGCCGCTGCCGCCGACCGCCGCCCGGACCGCGCGGCGGCGGCCGTCGTCGGCGTCGGTCTCGGCGTCCGCGGGCAGGGCGCCGTCCGCCAGCAGGGGCGCCAGCCAGGCGGCGGGCTTGCCGGCCACGGACCGCCCGTCGGCCACCAGGTGCAGGGTCCGCGCGTCCTCGCCCCGCGGTGCCGCTGCCAGCACGCGGCCGGCATCCAGGACGCCGGCGAGGATGCCTTCCGGCCCATCCCCGCTCGCGCAGGGCACCGCCATGACGAGGCCCTCGTCGCCGGGCAGCGCCAGGACCGTCTTCCGGGCCGCGGCGCGCGCCAGGTCGCCGCGGCCGGCGAGGCGCTGGACCAGCGCGGGCGAGCCCGCGGCGGCCAGGACGGAGCCGGCGCCGTCCAGCAGGACCAGGGCGCGCCAGGCGGCCTGGCCACCCAGGCGTGCCGCGAAGCGCTCGTCCAGCCGCGCGCGCAGGTCCTCGCTTGCTCCGGCCGGTGCGGCGGCATGCGATCCGCCGTCGCCGCTGGCGGCCGTGCCCGCGCGGTCCGCCTCCCCGGTGATCGGAGGCGGCGCGCCGGCTTCGGCCGCGGCGCTGGCCG
>JAFGBK010000049.1 GCA_016933175.1 Candidatus Krumholzibacteriota bacterium
GAGCAATGTCATTCAGATACGCGGTTTAGGCGAGGACGACGACGGCACCTGGATCAACAACATGTTCGACGAGCCCGCGGACTGGCTGCCCCTGCCGCCCACGGAGGGCACGGAGTGGTCCGGAACCATCACCATGGGCGATACGGTGCGCATCCTCTACGAGGCCGAGATCGCCTTGCGCGAGGACGTGTATCCGGGCTACGGACTGCTCGATCTATCACCCCGCTTCGAGAAAACCCGCCGGTTCATGGCGAGCGACCGCCAGCCGCCGGGCACCTACGTCTTCCCCGACTGCGCGGTGACGGTGCTCGACTTCACCATGCAGATGGACGTGGAGGGCGAGTGGACCACCTTCCAGGCGGGCACCGACTCGACCTGGTACTGTTCCGGCGTCGGCATGATCCACCGGCACAGCATCGGCGAGGAGTACGGCGACGATCCCGACGACTGGGACGAGATGATCTATCTCGACTGGTGGTGGACCGGCCAGGACTGAGGCCCGAGCCCGGCGGCGGCGCGACCGCCGGCCGGTCCGGCGCGCGGCGTGCCGGACACGCGACCCTGAACCCGCGGGGGGCGGCCCGTGCCGCCCCCCGGGATTCCGGAGGAGCCAGCGACCATGCCCGACAGCGTCCTGCTCATCGACGCCATGGGCTTCATCTTCCGGTCCTACTACGCCCACGAGCGCATGATCGGGGCGCAGGGTCAGCCCACCAACGCCAGCTTCGGCTACCTGGACTTCCTCATCCGGGCGATCGCCTACGAGAAGCCGAGCCACGTGGCCTCCGTCTTCGACTTCGGCCCGACGACCTTCCGCAACGAGCTCTACCCCTACTACAAGGCGAACCGCGGCGAAACCCCCGAGGACCTGCTCCCCCAGTTCAAGCAGTGCGAGCGGCTCACCGAAGCACTGGGCATCCGCATACTCAAGCGCGAGAACTACGAAGCCGACGATGTCATGGCCTCGATGGCTGTCCGCTGCCGCGAGGTCGGGCTGCCGGTGATCGTCTACTCGTTGGACAAGGACATGGCCCAGCTCGTGGACGACGGGCTGCAGGTCTACGACCCGCCGCGCCAGCGCCGCTACACGCCGCGCACGGTGAGGAAGATCTTCGGCGTCGCGCCCGAGCAGATACCCGACTACCTGGCCCTCACCGGCGATTCCAGCGACAACATCCCCGGCGTGCCGGGAGTGGGCAAGCAGACGGCCGTGGCCCTCATCGAGGCCTTCGGCTCCATCCAGGGGATCTATGGCTCGCTGGACGAGACGTCCCGGATCCCCGTGCGCGGAGCCCACAGGCTGCCCATGCTCCTGGCCGAGCACCGCGACGACGTGCGCCTCTTCCGCCGCCTCGTGACCCTCGTGAAGGACCTGGACCTGGACGCCGCGCCGGAGGATCTGCGCTGGCAGGGCGCAGACCGGTCCGCCTGCGAGGCCCTCTTCGAGGAGCTGGGCTTCCTGCCCTTCCTGCGCTTCGTGCCCCGCTGGCGGCAGGACGCCGTCCCCCATCACCGGCGGCGGGGGCGGTCGAACGTGCCGCGGCTGGGCCTGGCGCTGGGCGCGGGCGGCGCGCGCGGGCTGGCCCACCTGGGCGTCATGGCCGTCCTGGAGGAGGCCGGGCTGAAGCCCTGCTGCGTGGCCGGCACCAGCATGGGCGCCATCGTCGGCGCCCTCTACGCGGATCGGCGAAACGCCGGACAGGCCGCCGAGGCGGTGATCGCCTACACGGACGACGAGAAGTTCCGCGCGAGCTGGCAGCCCTTCGTCGAGGAAGAGGAGCCCCCCGCCCTCCGCGGCTTCTTCAGCGAGCTGCGCCGGTCCCTGCAGCGGCGCATCCTCACCTTCCGGACCTTCACCTCGCCGTCCCAGCAGAGCGCCGAGACCCTGCTCGCCCCCCTGCGGCTCCTGTTCGCCCGCGAGCGGATCGAGGAGCTGGACCTGCCCTTCGCGGCGGTGGCCGTGGACCTGCTCGACGGCGAGCCGGTGGTGTTCCGCGAGGGCCCGCTGGTGGAGGCCATCTACGCCTCGAGCGCCATCCCCGGCGTCTTCCCGCCGCTGGCGCACGAGGGGCGGCTGCTCGTCGACGGCGGCGGGCCCTACCGCGTGCCGGTGGACGTGTGCCGCGAGCTGGGCGCGGACTTCGTGCTGGCCGTGGACATCCCCTCCTTCTCGCCCGTCCGCGAGGAGTTCAAGACGGGCCTGGACGTGCTGATGCGCTCGGACGCCATCGCCCGCAGCCGCCTGAACCGGATGATCCTGCGCGAGGCGGACTTCGTGGTCCGGCCCGAGGTGGGCGCCTTCCACTGGGCGAACTTCGCCGCCTCGGCGGAGATCCGGGCCTCGGGCGAGGCGGCCATGCGGGCGGCCCTGCCCGACCTGGACGCGGCCCTGGCCCGCCGGGCGGGGCTGGGTGAGCGCGTGCGCCGCCTCCTGGGCGGCTGGCTGAGCCGCAGCGCCTGACCGCCCGCCGTCCGGCGCCAGGCGCGGGCCGCCGCCGAGAAGCCGGGCGCTGTCCGCCGCCGGCGTGCCGCGCCACCCGAGGAGGATCCCGTGACACCGAGCATCGGCTGGAGCGACTTCGCCCGGGAGCGCTATCGCCCCGGGCAGGGCCGCTCCTACTTCGCGGGCACGGAAGCGGAACTGGTGGCGCTGGTGCGGGCCCAATGGGACGCGCGCCGTCCCGGCGCCGGCCGCGCGGATCTGGCGAAGGTCGTCGTCGTGGACCTGCCGCCCGAGCGTTTCGTCGGCGCCACCGTGCGCGTGGACGAGACGACGCCCCTGCGCGCCCGCTTCACGCGCCGCCAGCCGGAGGAGGACGGCTTCGTCGAGGTCCGCGCGCGCGGCCCGCGCGAGCCGGCGCGGTATGCGATGGTGGTGCTCTACAGCGCCGCGGCCCTATTGGAAAACGACGGGCGCCGCTCCGGCGACTGCGACTGGGAGATCGTCAGCATCCAGGCCGGCCCGTTGCGTGATGAGCCCATGCGCCCCCTGACCATGGCGCGCAACTTCCTCGGCAAGCCGGGCGGCACGCCCTGCCGCTACACGGCCGAACAGTTCGCCGAGGCTGTCTGGTACTGGAGCGCGCGCGCCGGCGCGGACGAGGGCGACTGAGCCGCGCGCGCGTGGCCGCGGCGGCCGCGCGTTCCGCTGCGCGCGTACGCCCCGCCTCCTAACCACCGCGGCACAAAAGGAAGCGGGCCCCCCGAAGGGGGCCCGCTCATCGGTCGCGTGCTGTCAGGCGCGCTCTACTGGCGAGAGCCTAGTAGAGAGCCTTGACGGCGGAGATGCTGGCGTCCTGCGTCGGGGTGCCGACGTAGTTGGCCTTGACCTGCATGACGGCGGTGCGGCCCCAGCTCACATCGCTCTCCCACATGCCGCTATACCAGCCGAAGGTCTCCACGCCATTGTAGCTGACCTGGCCGCAGAGGCCGGGATTCTCGTAGCCCCAGACGACGCTGGCGCCGTTGGGAATCACGATGCCCGCGGCGGACACGTCGATGTAGGTGTAGACGGTCGCGGGGAAGGTGCCGCTCGTGTCCACGGGATCGAAGTCGCCGGAGTAGGTCCAGGCGGTCGTGTAGGGATCGCCAGGCAGGGCGCTGCCCGCGTAGATGACCCACTCGACGGGCATGGTCACGCCGCCATCGCCCAGGTTGCAGGGGAACGCCAGCTCGGTGACCGCGAGGTCGAAGCCGGTCGTGTTGGTCAGGACGTGAAGGATGTACCACGCCCAGCCGTCCTCGGAGCCGCTGGTCGTGCAGACGATGTCGATGGCTCCGCCCGTGTTGTACTCGAAGTCCTCACGGACGCTGAAGCCCTGCACGCCGGTGGCGGTGACGTCGATCGGGGTGCCGTCCTTGCTGGCCGTCGCCGCGAGGGCGGGCAGGGCCAGGGCCAGGATGGCAGCCGCGATTAAAAGCTTTCTCAACATGCGCATTTCCTCCTCTAGAGGTTGCAGTGGCACGGGTTGCAGTGATGCAGTCCCCAGGATTGCACACGAACCAGTATAGCGCATCGCGTGTAAGGAATACAGTTCTCTTTGTGCAAGGATGTCAGAAATGAAATTCATTCGGTCGCGGGTGTCGAGATCAGCTGAAATATCGCACATGTGCTTAAAAAACGGGGCTCCGGCATTGCCGGAGCCCCGGGAACCCTCTGCGAGGTCGGGATGACAGGGGGTTCGGGTTAGAACAGGGCCTTCACCGCGCTGATCGTCGCATCCTGGACCGGCGTGGTGTAGTAGTCGGCCTTGATCTGCAGGACAGCGGTGCGACCCCAGCTGACGTCGCTCTCCCACAAGCCGCTCCACCAGCCCCAGGTCTCCACGCCGTTGTAGCTCACCTGGCCACAGTAGCCGGGATTCTCGTAGCCCCATGCCCAGCTCGAGCCGTTGGGCAGGATGACCATGTCGGCTTCCACGTCGATGTAGGTGTAGATGGTGGGCGGGAGGGTGGTGCCCGTGTCCACGGGCGTGAAGTCGCCCGAGAAGGTCCAGGCCGTCGCGTAGGGATCGCCGGGCAGGCCGCCCGCGTAGAACACCCACTCGACGGGCCAGGTGACCTCGCCGGTGCCCATGTTGCAGGGGAAGCCCAGCTCCTTGACCCAGAGGTCATGGCCGGTGGAGTTGGTCAGGACGTGCAGGATGTACCATGCCCAGCCGCTAGCCGAGCCGCCCAGGGTCGGAATGACGTCGATGGCGCCGCCGGTGTTGTACTCGAAGTCCGAGCGGACGATCGAAACCTCGCCCACCAGCACGCTGGGATTGCTATCGACCTCGGTGCCGTCACGACTGACGACAGCCGACCAGGCGGGCACGGCGATGGCCATGATGGCCATCAGGATCACTAGCTTTTTCAACATGTTGAGTCCTCCTCCAGAGGTGATGCGAACTAAGATGCGGGATGATGGTCCCGTGCAGACTGCAGGCACAAGTATACAGAATGTATCAATGCTATTTCAATGTGGTTTCGTATTTGACATAAAAGTCATGAATAGATTACCATGGGCATGCCCGGCCCACCGGGCCCGGCGCCGGGCCACCCACGCAACTTGTTTCCATAATGGAGATTGACTAGATTGCCCGCGCGGCGGGAGCCACTGAGGCCGGGCGGCCCGCAGCCCGTAACGGGGTCGGCCCTGGCCGGTTGCATTCGCGAGGACCCTGCGCTAGACTGTCGCGGTTTCTCGCCCCCATCGCCAATCAGGTTTCCACAGGCAGGCAGGCGGAGGTGCGCCCGATGGCCGGATCCCGGGTTCGGATCACAATCACGCAGAGCGGCCGCAACTACCAGGTCAGGATCCAGGGCTACGGCGCCCGGGACCTGAAGAAGTTAAAGGCCCGCCTCAACATCGACCCCGCCCCGGACGCCCTGCGGCGCATGGACGAGTACGAGGACCTGCGCTGCGACGATTTCTTCGAGGCCAAGGGCCGTCAGGGCAAGGAGCTGGGCTTCACCTGCGGGCGCGGGCGCCTGGCCATGCTCCGCGAGCTGGCCGACGAGGAGGGATACCGCGTCGAGGCCGGCGCGGACCTGCTGCCCGACAGCGACGAGGCCCAGCGGATGGTGAGCCGCAAGGACAGCTTCGCCGACGAGCTGAGCCACATCGTCGAGGCGAACCAGCCCTTCTACAGGCGCGGACCGGCGGCCCTGCTCACGGGCCTGGCAGTCCGCGTCGTCTTCATCCTGGTCCTGCTCGGCCTGGCGCGCGGCGCCTACCTGATCCAGGCGGACAACTACCAGCCGCGCAGCCTCCAGGCCATCATGAAGACCGTGGACGAGCCCTACGTGGCGCAGAATCCCATCGCGCACTTCTTCCGGCCCGAGTACACCCACCAGTCCGCCCTGAAGATCAGGCGCCCCCTCTACATCCGCGGCAACCGCGTCATCCTCGACGCCGGCTTCTACGTCATGATCGAGGGCATCCAGAACCTGAAGGCCTCGATCGAGCGCCACAACAACGCGCCGGTCACCATCAAGATCGACACGCGCGAAGGCAGGATGAGCATCCACGGCATCTACGTGGGCGGCGAGCTGATCACGCACAAGGGCGAGCTGATCGTCCTCGGCCGCGTGCCCGTCTCCCCGCAGCCGCCCCAGCGCCTGGACACGGTGGGCCCCGGCGCCAGCGGGCGCTACGTGCGCGTGCGCGACGCCGACCCCCAGGAGGAGGCCACCTTCAACTGGATGCTGGGCCAGGCCGTCAGCGTGACGGCCCGCCTGACGCGCGACGGCGACCGCTACCTGATCGGCGAGGACGAGTTCAAGTTCGCCATTCCGCGCGAGTCCGTGCGCGAGGACATCCGCGAGATCATCGACATGGCCGCCGACAACAACGAGCGGGCCATCGTGGACATGCGCCTCAGCTCGCGGCCCTATCCCCTGCGCAACCGCCGCGACCCCCGCGACCAGCGCCGGGGCACCAACATCATCACCGACGGGCGCGTCCACTACGTGACCGTGCAGAGCGCCATCCTCAAGAACATCTAGACGGCACGCGCATCCGGACCTTCGCGTCGCCCCGGCCACCGGCCGGGGCGAAGTCGTTTCGAGAGCACCCGTGCTTCCGGGCGACAGCTTCGGGCCGCTGTGCTTGCGGCCATGCCGCGGTTGTGCTTCCCTGGCAGTGATGCGACAGCGACGACGCATCCTCGCCGCGCTCCCGCTGGCGGCGTCTCTCCTCGCTGCCGGCTGTGGCGGCGGTGGCGGCGACGGCCGCCGCGCCGTGACCGTCTGGGCCCACGCCGGCCAGGAGGCCGAGCGCGCCGTGCTCGAGGACCAGGCGGCCCGCTTCAACGCCGCCCAGGACAGCCTGCGCGTCGCGCTCACCCTCCTGCCCGAGGGCGGCTACAACGCGCAGGTCCAGGCGGCGGCCCTGGCCGGCGACCTGCCGGACCTGCTGGAGTTCGACGGCCCCTTCCTGGCCGCCTACGTCTGGCGCGGCCAGCTCCAGCCCCTGGACTCCCTGCTGCCGGCCGCGCGCCGGGCGGCCCTGCTGCCCACGCTCGTGGCCCAGGGCCGCATGCGCGGCCGCCTGTGGGCGGCGGGCGTCTTCGACTCCGGCCTCGGCCTCTACGCGCGCCGCTCGCGCCTGGCGGCCGCCGGCGCCCGCCTGCCCGCCGGCCCCGCCGACGCCTGGACGGCCGCCGAGCTCGACACGATCCTGCGGGAACTGGCCGCGCGCGACGAGGACGGCGCCGTCCTCGACCTCAAGCTCGACTACGCCGGCGAGTGGTACACCTACGCCATCAGCCCCCTGATCCAGTCCGGCGGCGGCGACCTCGTCGACCGCGAGAGCGGCCGCGCGGCCGGCACCCTGGACGGGCCGGCCAGCGTCGCCGTCATGACGGCCCTCCAGCGCTGGATCGCCGGCGGCCTGGTGGATCCCAATCTCGACGGCGCCGCCTTCGTCGCGGGCCGCGCGGCCCTGGCCCTCGGCGGCCACTGGAACTGGCCCGCCTACTCCGCGCGCCTGGGCGAGGACCTGGCGCTGCTGCCCCTGCCCGACTTCGGCGAGGGCAGCCGCACGGGCATGGGCTCCTGGTGCTGGGGGATCACGCGGCGCGCCGCGCGGCCCGCCGACGCGGCGGCCTTCCTGGACTTCCTGCTCTCGCCGGACGAGGTGCTGGCCGCCTGCGCCGCCAACGGCGCCGTGCCCGGCACGCGGACCGCCCTGGCGCGCTCGCCCCTCTACGGCGAGGACGGCCCCCTGCGCCTGTTCGCCGCGCAGCTCCTGGGCGGCCGCGCCGTGCCGCGGCCGGTGACCCCGGCCTACCCCGTCATCACCACGGCCTTCCAGGAGGCCGTGGACCGCATCCGCGACGGCGCCGACGTGGCGGAGGTCCTGGCCGCGGCCGCGGCGGCCATCGACCGCGAGATCGCCGACAACGACGGCTATCCCTGGCCCGCCGACGTGGACTGAGCCGTGGCCGGGCCGGACCGCACGGGCCGCGCCGGTTCACGCAGCGCGCGCGCGAGCCGTGATGGGGCCCGCGGTGCGTGCACGGACCAGGCAGCGACCGCCGCCGTGTCGAACCGCATGCGCCGGGCCGAAGCCCGGGCCGCGCCCGCCTTCGCCGCGCCCGCCCTGGCGGGGCTGGCCGCCTTCGTAGCCCTGCCCTTCCTGCTGGCCGTGATCCTGTCGCTCACCGACCTGCGCCTGGGCTCGCCGCGGGGGCCGGCCTTCGTCGGGCTCGAGCAGTTCGCCCGCGTGGCCGCCGACGCCAGCTTCCGCCGCGCCCTGCTCAACAACGCCCTGTTCGCCGTGGTGGTCGTGCCCGTGCAGACCGCGCTGGCCCTGGGCCTGGCGCTGCTGCTCAACCAGGGCCTGCCCCTGCGGGGCCTGTTCCGCACGCTGTTCTTCATGCCGGTGGTCTTCCCCCTGTCCCTGGTCTCGGTGGTGTGGATCCTCTTCTACGCCCCCGGCCCCGGCGGGCTGATGAACGCGATCCTCTCCACGCTCACCTTCGGCGCCTGGACGCCGCGGGACTTCCTGCACGACCCGGCTCTCGCCCTGCCGGCCGTCATGCTGCTGTCCATCTGGCAGGGGGCGGGCCTGCAGATGGTGATCCTGCTGGCGGGCCTCCAGGCCGTGCCCGCCGAGCTGCACGAGGCGGCCGCGGCCGACGGCGCCGGCCGCTGGGCGCGCTTCGTCCACGTGACCCTGCCGGCCCTGCGCAACCCGCTGGTCTTCGTCGTCGTGGTGACGACCATCCTGTCGTTCCGGCTGTTCGACCAGGTGCAGATCATGACGCGCGGCGGCCCCGGCGACGCCACCACCGTCGTCATGTTCGAGGCCGTGCGGGCGCTGTTCGAGCGGCAGCAGCTCGCGCGGGCCTGCGCCATGTCGGTGGTGTTCTTCCTGGTCATCCTGGCGGCGACCCTCGTGCAGCGGCGCCTGCTCAGGCAGGAGTCGGCCTCGTGAGCCGCGCGGCGGCACGGGCGCGGGCACGGTTCGCGGCGCGCGGCGGCGCGACGCGACACGATGCAGCGCGCGGCGACGCGCCGGCGCGGGGGGCGGCGCCGTGAGCCGCGCGGCGCGCAGGCGCCTGGCGCGCGCGGCCGGCCTGGCGGGCCTGGCCCTGGCGGCCCTGCTCTTCCTGGCGCCGGTGCTGCTGATGATCGCCGGCAGCCTCAAGCCCGACGAGCGCGTTCTGGCCGAGGCCGGCAGCCTGCGGGGGCTGTTCGCCGGCGGCCTGAGCCTCCAGAACTACCGCGACGTCTTCGCGCGCGTGGAC
>JAFGBK010000050.1 GCA_016933175.1 Candidatus Krumholzibacteriota bacterium
CGTCGTCTTCCCGTGATCCACGTGACCGATCGTGCCCACGTTCACGTGCGGCTTCGTGCGCTCGAACTTCTCCTTCGCCATGGCGAATCGACCTCCTCGATAGCGGTTCGGGTCGCTAGTTGCGCGGCTCTCGGTTCGTTGCCTGCATCGAAGGAGCCCAGGATCGGACTTGAACCGACGACCTCATCCTTACCAAGGATGTGCTCTACCAACTGAGCTACCTGGGCGCGCCTTGCGATCTCAACGGAGCGGGAAACGGGATTCGAACCCGCGACCCTCAGCTTGGAAGGCTGATGCTCTAGCCAGCTGAGCTATTCCCGCCAAAAAAACGGCCCCGGAACCTGTGGCCGGAGTCCATCGGGTGGGGGGGGGAGGATTCGAACCTCCGAAGGCGTCGCCGACAGATTTACAGTCTGTTCCCTTTGACCGCTCGGGAACCCCCCCTTCTGGGCCGAGGAGCTGGCGAGAGGACTTGAACCCCCAACATCCTCATTACAAGTGAGGTGCTCTACCGGTTGAGCTACGCCAGCCTCGGAGCCTCCGAGCGCCCTCCCGCGCGTCACCGCCACGATGCCGCGCTCGCGGGCGGCCTCGGCAGGGATGGGATGTGCGCTGGGGGGAATACCTCCGCCTCGCGGCTTCGGATGCACAGAGAGCCGAAGCGGCATGATATTCCCGAAGTGTCGATTTGTCAAGCGTATTGGGAACAACACGAGAAAAAAACGTGAAGGCTCGCCGCGGCCCGCGAGGGTCCGCCCGGCGAGGCTCAGAGGGCCTTGAGCCGGCTTCCCTCGGGGCCGTCCAGGATCTGGTAGCCGGCCTCCTGGATGAGGTCGCGGAGACGGTCCGCCTCGGCCCAGTTCCTCTCGGCCCGGGCGCGCTGACGCTCCTCGAACCAGGCCAGCACCTCGGCGGGGGCCTCCAGGGGCCGCTCGCGGGGCAGGCCGCCGGCGAAGAGACCCAGGACGCCGGTCATGGTCTCCAGCGCATCCCACGCCGTTTCAAGGGCTTGCCGGTCCGCGGCGAGGCCGGCCGGGTCCTCCCCCGCCAGGCGGTTGAACTCCCGCACCAGCTCGAAGACGTGGCCGATGGCGCCACCCGTGTTGAAGTCGTCGTCCATGGCCTCTTCCCAGCTCTCGCGTGCCCGGGCCGCCGCCCCGGCCAGGGTCCGGCCCGCCTCGCTGGGCCCGCCGGCGGCGGGCGCCTCCTCCAGCATCCCGTGGAGGGCCGCAGCCGCCTCGCGGATGCGCTCCAGGCTCACGCGCGCCCGCTCGAGCTGGGCTGTCTCGAACTCCGCCCGGCTGCGGAAGTGGGTGGACAGCAGGTAGAAGCGCACCGTCTCGGCGTCGAAGTGCTCGAGAAGGTCGGCCATGGAGGTGTAGTTGCCCAGGGACTTGGACATCTTCTCGCCGCCGACGGTGAGCAGGCCGTTCTGCATCCAGTACTTGACGAAGGTGTGGCCCGTTGCCGCCTCGGACTGGGCGCGCTCGTTCTCGTGGTGGGGAAAGAGCAGGTCCAGGCCGCCGCCGTGGAAGTCCAGGGTCTCGCCCAGGTAATGCATCGACATGGCCGAGCACTCGATGTGCCAGCCCGGCCGCCCCCAGCCCCAGGGGCTCTCGAAGCCCGGCTCGTCCGCGCCGGCCCTCTTCCAGAGGGCGAAGTCGGCCTCGTCCCGCTTGCCCTCGCTCACGTCCACCCGGACGCCCGCGTAGAGCTCGTCCACGCGGCGGCCCGACAGGCGGCCGTAGTCCCGGAAGCTGCGCACGCTGAAGTAGACGTTCCCGCCGGACTCGTAGGCGTGCCCGCCGTCCAGGAGCTGCTGGATCAGGCCCTGGATCTCGGCGATGTGCTCGGTGGCCTTGGGGTAGACCGTCGCATCGCCGATGTTCAGGGCCCGCGCGAACCGGAAGTACAGGTCGATGTTGCGCTCGGCGATGACGGGGTACGCGACGCCCTCCTCCGCGGCCCGGGCCAGGATCTTGTCGTCGATGTCCGTGAAGTTCTGGACCAGCGTGACCGCGTAGCCCCGGTACTCCAGCCAGCGCCGGACCATGTCGGCCGTCAGGGCCGCCAGCATGTGGCCGATGTGGGGCTCGCCCTGGACGGTCATACCGCAGCAGTACATCCCCACGCGTCCCTCGTTGACGGGCTCGAAGGTCACCTTCCTCTTGCGCATGGGATCGTAGACGCGCAGCGGCATTTCCGTCCTCCTCGGCCGGCTGGTGTGCGCCGGAGCTTACGTCATTATAGTAAGCGCCCCGCCAGGTCCGCCAGGCGCCGCGCGGCGGCGGGATCCACGGGCCGGGACGTGACGCCGCCCTCCTTGACGGCCGTGCCGACGATGGCCCCGTCCGCCGCCGCCAGCAGGACGGCGGCGTTGCTTTCCCTGAGGCCGCTGCCCACGAGGAGGGTCGCCCCGTCGCCGAAGCGCCCGCGCAGCCGTCCCAGCAGGGCGGCGTCCGGCTCGGCGCCCGTGGCCCGTCCCGAGACGATCAGGGCGTCGGCGCCGGCCCGCTCCAGCAGGTCCTCGGCCTGGTGGACAGGGTCGGCGTGGGCGGCCATCACGGCGTGCTTCACGTCCACGTCGGCGAAGATCCGCACGGCGCTGCCCAGGGAGCGCCGCAGGCGCAGGATCCGGGCCGCCTGTCCGACCAGGGGCCCCTGGTCTGACCAGGACACGCCGCCCAGGACGTTGACCCGGATGAAGTCCGCCCCCACGGCCGCCGCGACGGCCAGGGCCGCCTCGCCGTCGTTGCGCAGGACGTTGACGCCCAGGGCGAGGTCCGGCCGGTCCAGGCGCAGGGCGCGGGCCAGGCGGGCCATGGCGGCCACGGTTTCTGGGCCCACGCGACCGGCCAGGAAGGGCGCATCGCCGTAGTTCTCCAGCACCAGGCCCCCGAAACCGGCCGCTGCGTAGGCCGCGGCGTCGGCCAGGGCCCGGGCCTCGATGGCGTCCAGGTCCAGGGCGGCCGCCGGAGCTCCGGGCAGGGCGGGCAGGTGGATCACGCCGTAGAGGATCTTCACGGGGCCTCCTCCAGGGCCAGGCGGCAGAGCTCGGCCACCAGGGCCGGAAAGTCCAGACCGGCCGCCCGGGCCGCCATGGGCACCAGGCTGGTCTCGGTCATGCCGGGGATGGTGTTGACCTCCAGGATGAAGGGCCGGCCCTTGGGATCCAGGCGGAAGTCCACGCGCACCAGGTGCCGGCAGCCCAGCAGGTCCCAGGCGCGGCGGGCGTCGGCCGCGACCCGCGCGGCCAGGTCCTCGGGCAGGTCCGCCGGGCAGGCGTAGCGGGTGACGCCCGGCGTGTACTTGTGCTCGTAGTCGTAGAGGCCGCCGTCGGGCAGGATCTCCACCAGGGGCAGGACCCGCCCACCCAGGACCGTGGCCGTGATCTCGCGCCCCGGCACGAAGCGCTCGACGAGGATCTCGTCCGAGACGGCCAGCACCCCGGGCAGCCGGCGCTC
>JAFGBK010000051.1 GCA_016933175.1 Candidatus Krumholzibacteriota bacterium
CAGGGCGCGGCCCGCGTCGTCGCGGCCGTCCCAGATGGCGCGGTGCTCCCCCGCCTCGCGCGGCCCCGCTGCCAGGACGCGCAGGCGCCGCCCCCGGACGTCGAAGACGGCAAGCTCCGCGGCGCCCGCCCACGGCAGACGGTAGCGGATGCGCACGTCCCCGCGCGCGGGGCTGGGGTAGCCCGCCACCGCCAGGCCGAGGGGGCCGGCCTCCGGCGCGCCCGTGCCGCCGGCAACCAGGCGCGCCAGGAAGCTCCTGTTGTTGTACGGGTTCTCCAGCAGCCAGGGGCCCACGCGCAGGCTGTCGCTGCTGAACCAGCCGGTGGCCAGCAGGCCGCCGTCCGCGGCGTGGCAGACGTCCTCGCCGAACTCCATGCGGTCGGCGCCGAGGCATGCCGACCAGGCGTTCGCGCCCGCGCCGTCGTAGCCGGCCAGGAAGATGTCGTAGCTGTCCACGGCCAGCAGCGTCGTGGCGCCCAGGTCCTCGGGATGGTGCGCGCTCAGCCCGTTGAGGCAGCCGATGACGGTGGCGCCGCCGCCGAAGGCGTCGACGGCGAAGACGGACATCCAGGCCTCGCCCGTGCTGCGCGCAATCCACTGCTCGTTGCCCCACGCGTCCATCTTGAGCAGGAACAGGTCGCTGTTGGACACCTCGCTGGGGCTGATGACCAGGGTCTCCGTCGCGAAGGCCAGGGTGTCGCTGCGGAACTGGCCGGCCACGTAGAGGTCGTCGGCGGGATCGACGGCCAGGGCCTTGGCGTCGTCCCAGTTCAGGCCGCCGGCCGCGCCCTTGAGCCACAGGGCCTCGCCGTTCGCGTTCAGGCGAACCACGTAGAGGTCGAAGTCGTCGTTGGCGTTGGTCAGGGAGAGGTCGTCGAAGGCCAGGGACGGGCTGTTGAAGGAGCCGCAGACGTAGAGGTCGCCGGCCGAGTCGCAGTCCAGGTCCCAGCAGTTCTCCTGGTTCGATCCCTCGGCGCCGCGGGCCCAGAGCGGGTTGCCGGCGGCGTCGTAGCGCGCGACGAAGACGTCCCAGTTGCCGGTGTTCGTGACCACGTGCGGGCCGAAGGCCGCCGTCGGGCTGACGAAGACGCCGGCGACCGACACGTTGCCCGCCGCGTCCACGGCCAGGCCGCGCGGCCGCTCGTCGTAGATGCCGCCGTCGGCGCGCGCCCAGAGGACCGCGCCGTCGGTGTCGAACTTCGCGACGAGCAGGTCGAAGGTGGACCAGTCGTGGTAGGGGGCCTGGTAGGTGTTGGCCAGGACCAGGCCGCCCACGTCGATGGTGTTGCTGCAGAACTGGCCGGCGACCACCACCGAGCCGTCCGGGCACGTGGCCACGTCGAAGCCGTCCTCCACCCACTCGCCGCCGAAGCCGCGTGCCCACAGGGGGCGGCCGGCGGGATCCAGCTTGAGCAGGAAGAAGTCGCCCCCGCCCAGGGAGGTCAGCGTCAGGTGGCCGATGGCCAGCGTGCCGTGGAAGGCGCCGAACAGGTAGGCGTTGCCCTCGGCGTCGCGGGCGACGCTGCGCGCGCCGGCGTCGGCCTCGGGGCTGGCCAGCCAGCACCAGGACGGCGCCTGCGCGGCGGCCGGCAGGGCGGCGGCGAGAAGGAGCAGCGTGAGAAGGGCGCGCCGTGTCATGGTTCCACCTCCGGTCGGGTTCCGGAGAGAGGGGGGCGCGTGGCGGCGCCCGCGGCGCGGAATGAACGACAGCTTAATGATAACGCGCCCGGTGGCGCCGGGGCAACGCCGCGCGGATCAGTAGGCCTTGGCGAACAGGACCCGCCGCTTCGAGGGCTTGCCGCTGTAGACACAGGCGCCGTCCTCGATGTCGTCGTCCATGGGGATGCAGCGGATGGTGGCCTTGGTCTCCTCCTGGATGGCCGTCTCGGTCGCGTCCGTGCCGTCCCAGTGGGCGTAGAGGAAGCCTCCCTCTGCCTCCAGGACCTCCTTGAACTCGTCCCAGGTGTCCACCCGGCGCGTGTTCGCCGTGCGGAAGGCCACGGCGCGGTCGAACATGGCCTGCTGGATGACCGCCAGCTTGGCGGCGACGCCCGCGGCCACGCCGTCCACCGGCAGGGGCGCCTTCTCGCGCGTATCGCGGCGGGCCGTGAACACCGAGCGCTTCTCCAGGTCCTTGGGGCCGATCTCCAGGCGCAGGGGCACGCCCTTGAGCTCCCACTCGGCGTACTTCCAGCCCGGCTTGAAGTTGTCGCGGTCGTCCACGTGGACGCGCAGGCCGGCGTCCCTGAGCAGGACCGCCACGCGGTGGGCCTCGGCGACGGTGGCCGTCTTCTCCTCGTCCGTCTTGTAGATGGGCACGATCACCGTCTGGATGGGCGCCAGGCGCGGCGGCAGGACGAGGCCGTCGTCGTCGCCGTGGGCCATGACGATGGCGCCCACGAGGCGCGTGGAGACGCCCCAGCTCGTCGCCCAGACGAGCTCGCGCTCGCCCTCCTCGTTCTGGAAGGTGACGTCGAAGGCGCGGGCGAAGTTCTGCCCCAGGTTGTGGCTGGTGCCGCACTGGAGGGCCTTGCGATCGCCCATCAGCGACTCGATGCAGTAGGTGCGCACGGCGCCGGCGAACTTCTCCTGCTCGGTCTTGAGGCCCCTGATGACGGGCACGGCCATCTCCGTCTCGGCGAAGTCCGCGTAGACGTCCAGCATGCGCAGGGTCTCCTCCTCGGCCTCCGCGGCCGTGGCGTGGGCCGTGTGGCCCTCCTGCCAGAGGAACTCCGTGGTGCGCAGGAACAGGCGCGTGCGCATCTCCCAGCGCATCACGTTCGCCCACTGGTTGATGAGCAGCGGCAAGTCGCGGTAGCTCTGGATCCACTTGGCGAAGCTGCGGTTGATGATGGTCTCCGA
>JAFGBK010000052.1 GCA_016933175.1 Candidatus Krumholzibacteriota bacterium
CGTGATCACCGTGATGACGCAGATGACCGTGGCGCGCTGGGCGCCGGGCCAGGAGCCGTCGCCGGAGATCGTCCAGCTGATCCGGCGCCTGAGCGAGGATCCCTGGCTGATGCTGGTCTGGCTGGGTCCGGTGGCATGGATCGGCGCGGCCCTCTTCGAGGAGCTGGCGCGCGTCTTCGTCCTGCGCCGCCTCTGGCTGGCCTGGCCGGGCGCCACGGCGCGAAGCGTGGCCGTCATGGCCTCCGCCCTGGCCTTCGGTCTGGTGCACTACTACCAGGGGCCGCCGGGGATGGTCTCCACGGGCTTCATGGGGCTGGTGGCCGGGGCCGTCTTCCTGTTCCGCGGCCGCCTCTGGCCCCTGGTGCTCGGCCACGCCGTCTACGACATGATCAGCATCGGCATTGGGGTCCTGCAGGTGCGCGGCACCGTCTGAGTCCCGCGCGGGCTAGCCGTCCCCCTCGGTCTCGACGGCGAGGGGATCCTCGGGACATACGGGCTCCTCCGGATCCGTGTGGCGCACCACGAGCCAGTAGGCGACGCCCATGGCGAGCACGACGGCGGCCGTGGCGTAGATGTAGGGCGGCGTGACCTTCTCGAAGTCGAGGATGATCACCTTCCGGGCGATGGCCATCAGCGCCGTGGCCAGGACGATCTTGACGTGGATCACGTCGTCGCGCAGGTAGATGCTGATGTTGACGAAGATCTCGATGGCGATGAGCACCGCCATGAAGGCACCGAAGGTCGCCAGGATGTCGTTGATGGTCAGCAGGCCGTAGGGCGGCGTCCGCAGCTCCTGGTACAGCACCCAGGCCACGTCGATGACCCCCCAGAAGATCACGAGGGTCATGAGGACGGCCAGGACCCGCACGGCGAGGCGTATCAGGGCGCGCAGCCTCAGAACCAGGGGCTTTCGTGGGACGTGGAGGGGATCCATGCCGGCGGCTCCTCCCTGTCTGCGTGGCGCCGCGGCCGACGAGCGTCACGGCATCCCGATGCCCGCCGCCGCGACGGTCCGTCACCGCGGACGAGACCGAATCTGCAACGATTCGCGTCCGAGGTCAAAGTCCTTTTCCCCGGCCCCCGGCGGCGGCGTCCGGCCCGTCACCGAGGACCAGCCGCCGCAGCCCCGCTTCGGCCTCGCCGATGCGCCGGGCGTAGTGGGCGAGCTGCCCCGCGAAGGAGCGGCCGCCCGTGGCGGCCTGGTAGCCCGCCTGCATCTGGCGCCGCCACGCGGCCAGGACGGCCGCGTCCGCGTCGCGGTAGCCGCCCGCCGGGGCCACGGCCTCGACCGGCAGCTTGGGAGGCATGACGGGGCGCGGACGTCCGCTCAGCGGCCGGCCGAAGACCGCCGTCACCAGGGGCAGCACCCCTGCGGGCAGGACCAGCACGTCCGCCAGCTCGGCGGCGTCGTAGAAGCCCGTCTTGCCCGTCTCGCTGAGCAGGCAGGAGCCGAGGCCCAGGGCCTCGGCGGCCAGGACCATGCTCATGGCCGCCAGCGAAGCGTTCATGACGCCGACGGTGTGATCGCACAGCGGCGCCGCCGGGAATTCGAAGGCCCGCCGGGCGCGCCTCGTGTCGGCCAGGATCATCACGGCCCAGGGCGCGCCCAGGGGCAGCGGGCGGCTGAAGGTCCGCCGCCACTGCTCGCGGTCGAAGGGCAGGAAGGTCCAGGTCTGCAGGTTCACCGTCGATGGCGCCAGGCGGCCGGCCTCGAGGATGGCCTCGCGCTCATCGGGCGCCACGTCCTCGTCCCGGAAGCGACGGCGCGTGCGGCGTTCGAGGATCGTTCGCAGCAGGGGATTGCCGGCCACGGAACGGGGCGCCCGCGGCCGGGCGGCCAGGATCCGCGCCAGCGAGGCGACGAGCTGCCGCTTGGTCAGGCGTTCCATGCTTACTCCTTCGTGGCGCGACCTTGCCGGTTGTCCGCCGGGCCGCCTTGCGCTACCATACCGCTTCAACCCAGCGGATCAAACCGGAACGGAACGGCCATGCGCATCCTGCTCACCAATGACGACGGCATCCACGCCCAGGGCCTGCAGTTGCTCAAGGAGGCCCTCGCGCCCCTGTGCGAGCTCTGGGTGGTGGCGCCCTCCAGCCAGCAGAGCGCCACGAGCCACAGCCTGACCCTCGGCACCATCCTGCGCCGGCGCAAGTGGGAGGATCGCATCTTCAGCGTCCACGGGACGCCGGCCGACTCCGTGCTGATGGGAGTCAACGGCCTGCTCAAGGGACGGGAGCCGGACCTGGTCATCTCCGGCGTCAACCACGGGCCCAACATGGGCGAGGACGTCCACTACTCGGGCACCGTGGCCGCGGCCATCGAGGGAGCCATCCTGGGCGTGCCCTCGGTGGCCATCAGCATCGCCTCATTCCGCGACCAGGTCTTCGCGAGCGCCGTGCGCTTCATGGCCGAGACGGTGCGTGACCACCCCGAGCGCCTGACCGGGCCGGGCACCCTGCTCAACATCAACGTGCCCAACCTGCCCTGGGACCAGATCCAGGGCGTGAGCGTCACACGCCTGGGCTCGCGCTTCTACGGGGACGTCATCATCAAGAAGCAGGACCCGCGCGGCCACGAGTACTTCTGGATCGGCGGCGAGGAGCCCACCTGGGCCGAGGGGGACGACACGGACTTCCATGCCGTCCACACGCTCCACCGCATCTCCGTGACGCCACTCAAGCTCGACTTCACCGATCGCGACCGCATCGCCGCCATGGCAGCCTGGACCTGCACGTTCCAGCCCGACGAGGCGGGCCGGCGGCGATGAGCGAGTTCCGCGTGGCCCGCGAGCGCATGGTCGAGCGCCTGCGCGCGGCCGGACTGGCCGGCGAGGCCGTCCTCGGCGCCATGGCCGAGCTGCCCCGCCACCGCTTCGTGGAGCCGGCCCTGGGCCGCCGCGCCTACGGTCGCGACAGCCTGCCCATCGGCCATGACCAGACCCTGTCGCACCCCGAGGTCGTCGCCTTCATGACCGAGTCCCTGCGCCTGGCGCCCGGGCAGCGCGTCCTGGAGGTGGGGACGGGCTCGGGCTACCAGGCGGCGCTCCTCTGCCTGCTCGGCGCCGAGGTCTGGACCGTCGAGCGCATCGCGCCCCTGCTCGACGGCGCCCGGGCCGCCTGGACGGAGCTGCGCCTGGCCGACCGCATCCGCGCCCGGGTGGGGGACGGGCACGCGGGCTGGCCCGAGGGCGCGCCCTTCGACCGCATCCTCGTGACGGCCGCGCCGCGCGAGCTGCCACCGCACCTCCTGGCCCAGCTCGCCCACGGCGGCTTCCTGGTCCTGCCCCTGGACGGCGGTGGCGGCCAGCGCCTGGTGCGCGTGCGCCGCGAGGGCGAGCGCGCCTTCCGCGAGGACCTGGGCGCCTGCAGCTTCGTGCCCATGCGGGCCCGCACGGTGGGGGAGTCGCCGTGACGCGCGCTCCGCTCACCACGCGGCGCCGCTCGGCCGGGACCAGCCGCCGCGGTCGGGAGGGGCGGCCATGAACGGACTCCTCCACTGGGCCCAGGGCCTGCCCGGCGTCTGGCCGGTCATCCTGCTGTCCATGCTGCCCGTCAGCGAATTGCGCGGGGCCATCCCCTGGGCGGTCTTCGTCGAGGGCATGAGCTACCCCGAGGCCTTCCTGCTGGCCGTCATCGGGAACTTCCTGCCGGTCGTGCCGCTGCTTCTCCTGCTGGGTCCCCTGGAGCGGGGGCTGGGGCGCTGGCGGCCCTTCCGGAGGTTTTTCGACTGGCTCTTCGCCCGCACCCGCCGTCGCGGGAAGCTGGTGGAACGCTGGGAGTTCGTGGGGCTCATGCTCTTCGTTGCCATCCCCATGCCCGTGACGGGGGCCTGGACGGGAGTGGCGGCGGCCTACCTGTTCGGCGTGCCCTTGCGCCGGGCCGTGCCGGCCATCATCGCTGGCATCCTGATTGCTGGGATCATCGTCAGCCTGGCCTGCGCCGGCGTCCTCGGCTTCTGGCGCCTGGCGGCTCCCGGCGGCTAGGGGCTTTACAGAAGTCCGTCGTTGGATTACCTTCGCTGCGTTCGGGGTGTAGCGCAGCCCGGTTAGCGCGCCTCGTTCGGGACGAGGAGGTCCGGGGTTCAAATCCCCGCACCCCGACCGGATGCCCGGTTCCCCTGGGGCCGGGCTTTTTCTATGGGGACCGCCGCCAACGTCGGCGGAGGGGAGCGCCGAGGAAGGTGGAGAGCAGGTAGGCGCCGCCAGCCACGAGGATGATCGTCGCGCCGGCCGGCAGGTCGGGCCCGTAGGAGGCGGCCAGGCCGGCGAAGGTGAAGACGGCGCCGAGGACGGAGGCCAGCACCATCATGCGGCCCAGCGATCCCGCGTACTGCGAGGCGATGGCGGCCGGCAGGGTCAGCAGAGCGATGACCAGGATCAGGCCCACCACCTGGATCAGCAGCACCACCGTCAGGGCCGCCATGCACAGCAGCAGCAGCGTGAACAGCTCGACGTTGACGCCCCGCAGCCGCGCGAATTCCTCGTCGAAGGCCACGGCCAGGAGCTGCCGATGGAACATCAGCACCAGGACCAGGATGCAGCCGTCCAGGACCGCCATGGTGGCGAGCTGGGTCCGGTCCACCATGAGGATGTTGCCGAACAGGTAGCTCATGAGGTCGACGTTGTAGCCCGGCGTGCGCGAGATGAAGACGATGCCGACGGCCATGCCCACGGCCCACAGGGCGCTGATGAGCGTGTCCTCGTGCTGGCGCCAGCGGAGGTTCACGGTGCCGATGAGCAGGGCCGCCGCCAGGGCGGCCACCAGGGCGCCGGCCATGGGGGAGGCGCCCAGGTAGTACGCCACGCCCATGCCGCCCAGGACGGCGTGGGCGATGCCGCCGGCGAGAAAGGCGATGCGCTTGACCACGACGTAGCTTCCCATGACGCCGCAGCCCAGGCTGGCGAGCAGGCCCGCCAGGACGGCGTTCTGCAGGAAGCCCTGCGTGGCCAGCGCGCGCAGGAACTCGCTCACGGGCGGCCCCGCGGGTCCAGCCGGCTGTCGTGGTCGATGCGGCGCATGGGCTCGCCGTAGAGGGTTTCCACGATCTTGCCACCCACGACGCTCGTGTCGTGACAGACCAGGCGCCGGTTCAGGCAGGCGACGCGCGTGACGTAGCGCGAGATGAAGCCGATGTCGTGAGACACCACGACGATGGTCAGCGTCTCGTGGAGCGTCTTGAGCAGGTCGAAGATGCCCTCCTCGGCGCCCAGGTCGATGTTGGCCGTGGGTTCGTCCAGCAGCAGGATCTCCGGCGAGTCCACCAGGGCGCGCGCGATGAGCGCCCGCTGGAGCTGCCCGCCCGAGAGGGTGCCCAGGCGCCGCCCGGCGGCGTCCGCGATGTGCGCCTGGACCATGGCCCGCGTCGCGGCCTCGCGGTCGTCACGCCGGTAGCGGCCGGCGCCGCGGGAATGGCCGAGGCGGCCCTGGAGCACCATGTCCGAGACGCTGATGGGGAAGTCGCGCTGGAAGTGGGCGAACTGGGGCACGTAGCCCAGGGCCGCGCGCCTCATGCCGGGCGGTTCGCCCAGCACGATGACGCGCCCGCGGGTGGGCTCGATCAGGCCCAGCACCAGCTTGAGCAGTGTGCTCTTGCCGCCGCCGTTCGGACCCACGAGCCCCAGGAAGGCTCCGCGCTCGACGTCGAGATTGACGTCCTCGAGGACCGGCGGGCCGCCATAGTCGAAGCCGACGTGCTCCAGGCGAATCGCGGGCGCGGCGCTCATCGCAGGGCCTCCGCCAGGGCGGCCGCCACTCGTCGCAGGTTGGCGGCGTAGTCCTCGGCCAGGGGATCCACGGTGATCACGGCGGCGCCGACCTCGGCGGCCACGCGCTCGGCCAGGGCGCGGCTGAACTGGGCCTGCACGAAGACCGCGCGGATCTGCTCGGCGCGGGCCGTCTCGATCAGACCACTCAGCGCGCGGGCGCCGGGCTCCTTGCCCCCGACCTCGATGGCCACCTGCTCGAGGCCATAGGCCGCGGCGAAGTAGCCCCAGCTCGGATGGAAGACGAGGAAGCGCCGGCCGGCGAGTCCGACGAGAATCTCGCGGAGCTCCGCGTCGAGGGCGGTCATCGCCTGGCCGAAGGACGCCGCGCCGGCCTGGTAACGCAGCGCGCCCGCGGGGTCGAGGTCGGCGAGCGCGGCGGCGATCTGCTTCGCCATGGCCGACGCGTTGCGTGGATCGGTCCAGACGTGGGGATCGCCTCGGCCGCCGTCCGGCTCCTTCCCGGCGACGGCCGGCGCGAGGTCGTGATGGCGCGCGTCCATCGCCAGGCGCGCGATGCCGGCCGTGCTGTCCCGGATGGTCAGGCCGGGGTGGGCGCGCCGCAGGCGCGGCAGCCAAACCGCCTCGAAGGGCACACCGGCGGTCAGGAGCAGATCCGCAGCGGCCAGGCGGGCCATCTGGCGGGGCGTGGGCTCGTAGGTCGCGGGGCTGCGCCCCGGGCCCACCAGCACCTCCACGATGACGCGTTCGCCACCCACGCGCTCCACGAAGTGCTTCTGGGGCAAGATGCTGACGAAGACGCGCCAGGGCCGCGCCTCGGCGCCATCTGCGGATGTCTCGAACCCGGCGGCCGCGTGGCCGGGGGCCTGCGTCGCCAGGAGCGCGGCGGACAGCCAGGGCAGATAGCGAGCGTGGAGGCGGCGACGGGCGCGCGTTATGGGGTTTGGCGTGGGAACTCCCACGAACAGCCTCCTCGGGCGGCGGTGGATCGGCCCATGCCCACGGTGCGCATTGTCTCCGGCGCCGGGAGGGCGGTCAAGACCCGCATGCGTGAAGTTTTGCTGGGCACGTTTTGCAAAAATGCGTATTTTCACATCATAGCACGTTGACGACCCGCGCGGGCCGTCCCTTGCAAACCACGGCTCGGGCGGGGATTCCCGATGCACGGACAACGCAATGCCCTTGAACGAGTACGAGACCATCTATGTCCGCGAGATCTCGCGCATTCCCGTCCTCAGTCCCGAGGAGGAGCGCGACCTCGCGCGCCGCTTCCACGCTGGCGATGACACGGCGCGCCGCAAGCTCATTGTCAGCAACCTGCGCCTCGTGCTCAGCATCGCTCGCTCCTACGCGGGGCGGGGAGTGTCCCTGCTCGACATCGTCGAAGAGGGCAATCTCGGCCTGATCCGGGCCGTGGAGAAGTTCAATCCCGAGCGCGGCTATCGCTTCTCCACGTATGCGTCCTACTGGATCAAGCAGGCCATGGCGCGCGCCGTGGCCAACCAGGGCCGCACCATTCGCATCCCGTTCCACGTCTTCCAGCTCGTCAACCGCTACACGCGTCTGGCGGCGCGGAAGCCGAGCATCCAGGTCCTCGGCGATAACGAGCTGGCCGAGATGCTCCGCTGTTCGCGGCGCAAGGCACACCTCGTGCGCAACCTCGTCATGGGCATCATGTCGTTGGATCTCATGATGAGTCAGGGCGCCATGAAGGAGCTCTACGCCGACGAGCAGAACCGCGTCACGCAAACGCCCGAGGACGTCGTCCTGCTGCAGCTCGAGCACGAGCAGCTGCACCGTCTCATGGAAAAGCTCTCGGACCGCGAGCGCGCGGTGCTGCGCATCCGCTACGGCTTCGAGACGGGAGGCGAGTTCCAGACCCTCGAGGAGACGGGCAAGGTCTTCGGCATCACGCGCGAGCGCGCGCGGCAGATCGAAATGAAGGCGTTGCGGAAGCTGCGCCTTCTGCTAACATCCGAACAGCAGGCTGGTAGCGCCAGCGTCGGCGAGTGACGCCCCCGTAGCTCAGGCGGATAGAGCACTGGTTTCCTAAACCGGGTGCAGAGGTTCGAGTCCTCTCGGGGGCACCGCGAAATGTGCAGAGAGTGGTAGGAATCTGGTCGCAGGGCGGTGGCGGCAGGCTGCTGGAGACACAAAAAGAGGAGGGGCTCAACCGCCTAGCACGTGAAACACCCACCCTTCAGAGGCCCGTGCGGCAATCGCTTCGCTGAGATGCATGAGGAAACGGGGACACGTGCTCGCAGAAAAGCCTCTCCTTCAATGCGAGAACATAGCAGGGGCATACCGGATTGTCAACGTATTCATGCAGAACTGACAAGAGGTAATGGACATGAAAGTCCATTATTTCCAAGCCCCGGCCAGCTTGACTTGATGTAATGTGTCAGGATATATTTGCAAGGAAGAAAGGAAAAGGCGCTTCCCGCAGGAAGCGCCCTCATGTGTCGAACTTCATGTTCCCCTCTTGAGTGACAGCTACGTCCTCAGATCCTCTAATCCTTGAGCCACCAGAAGAGATCCAAGAGGTTCAGGAAGATCAGCATTGCCTTCCTCCCTTTTCATGGATCCCTGGCCAGGGACAAAATCCAGTGTGGCCTAGCAATCCCTGTGCCTGTCACAAAAGTGCCTCCAAACGGAGCTATGGGGAGCTTCAGGGTGCCAATCGCATGATTACGAAAGAGATATCATCGCGACTGCGGCCGCCGGCGTAGGCCAGGAGTTCGGCCATGAGGGCCTCGGCGAGCAGATTGACGTTTCCTGCCTGCCGGCGCTGCAAATCGATGTATTCCTGGAGGCGCCGGGGCCCGTAGGGGATTTCCGCGGCGTCCTCTTGGTCCTCGAGGCCATCCGAGCGCAGGAAAAGGAGGTCGCCCGGCCGCATGCGCAGCACGCCGCTGCGGTAGCGCATGGCGGGATCCAGACCCATCGGGCCGCCGCCGCGATCGAGTCGCTCGACGCGGGCTCCATCGCCGCGGAAGAGCCAGGGCGCCGGCATGCCCGCGTTGCAGTAGCGGAGCGTGCCGCCGGCCGGCTCGTAGAGCGCGTAGACGAAACAGCTGAAGACGCGCGCCGGATCGTCGCTGCCCGCGGCCAGGCTGGCGAGACCGCTGTTCATTGCGGTCACGACGCGCTCCGGCGAAGCGCCGCCCGCCGCCTCGCTGCGGAAGGCCAGGGCCACCGAGGAGATGAGCAGGGCGGCCGGGATGCCGTGTCCGGAAGCGTCGCCCAGCGCGAGCCCGACGCGCTGGCCGGGAAGCTCAAGCCAGTCGAAGTAGTCGCCACCCACCTCGCTGCTGGACAGGACACGGCCGGTGATCTCCAGGTGGGGCAGGGACGGCGGCGTCTGGGGCAGCAGTCGCTGCTGGATGCTCCGCGCCAGGTCCAGCTCCGTGCGGAGCTGTTCCTCGTGAGTGGCCTGTTCCAGGAGGCCCAGACTGCGGAGCAGGAGCTCCAGGGTGGGCAGCAGGCCCTCGAGCCCGTCCAGGACGGCGCTCGGGTAGAGCGAGCGCTCCACCGCGGGTCCGAGGACGAGGATCAGGGGTGGCTGCCCGCCCTCGCCGCGCACCGCCGCCAGCAGGTTCCAGTCCCGCTCCTGGCAGAAGGGCAGTGCCTCGGATCCCATGAGTGTTTCGGCCCAGTAGGGATCCCACTGCTCGACGGCCAGAATGCGCCGGGAGCCGGCGAGCAGGGCGCGTTCGAGGCCCGCAGGGAGGCGGTAGGCGGTGCCGGTGGGGGGCAGCGGCAGCGACTGAGGCGGGCCGCCCTCGCGGCGCCAGCCGTCGCAGACAACCCAGGCGCCCTGGCCGTCCGGCTCCAGGCAGATGACCCAGGCGGCGCCGATGTCCCCGCCGAGTCGGGGCAGCAGCGAGCGTTGCAGTTCCGCCCGGCTGCGGAAGTAGCGTGGCGGAGCCAGCCAGCGCCGGCTGTCGAGGAGGAGATCGCCGCTCTCGCCGCGCGCCCGGCGCAGGCGCCGTCTCAGGAGCTGGAAGGCTGCCAGGCCGGCGCCCAGGGACACCAGGTCCAGGAACATCGCCTCGGCGACGTGACTGCTGGTGCCGAAGGCCTGGAAGAGAAGCAGTCGCATCCCCAGGAAGACGAGCACCAGGACGCCGCCGGCCATCAGAAGGGCCAGGGCGCGCCGGGCGAGGCGGTTGAGGGCCTGCAGGTCGCGACCGAGAATGCCCAGCGCGAAGCTGAGAGGCGGGAAGGTCAGGAACAAGGGCGTCCAATCGGCCAGCAGCAGCCGGCGCCCCGGCAGCATCTCGTGCAGGAACTGGAAGACGGCGAGGGGCAGCAGCCCAAGCGCCGCGCCCACCAGGACCAGGCGCAGCCGGTGGCGCTCTCGGCGATGCTTGCGCCGCACCGCCTTGAGGACGAGCACGGCGATACCCGCCAACAGGAAGAGGCCGGAGTGCGCCAGTGCGGCGCCCTGGAGCGCCATGGGCCAGCCGCTGTAGGGTGCGTCGGCGCTGATGGCCACCGTGTCGGCGGCCCCGAGGATCGCCACGGGCAGGTAGAGCAGCCACCCCAGCCACTGCCGGCGTGGCCGCTGCTCGGGAAAGAGGATGAGGAAGTGCAGGAGCAGGGGCGCCAGCAGCAGGCCCACCAGATCGGATTCCCATTCCAGCATCTGGCGCCACGGCGCCGATCCCAGGCGGGGGTGGAGTGCGAAGAGGGAGCCCACCAGCAGCGTCAGGAGCAGGAAGACGTTGCCCAGGGGATCACGCCGTCGGAAATGAACCATCGCGCCCATGAAGATGACCAGCAGCGCGCCCAGGGTACGCAGCGTCCAGCCGAGGCGGCGCATGGGTCCGGGTGTCGACGGCCGCAGGGTGAGCTCAAGGCGGGAGCCGTCGCGTTCCACGGCGAGCTTCACGGGGCCGTGGCGCGCGCGGGCGGCGAGGATGCTCAGGGCGGGATGGTCGCGCTGCGGGGTGATCCCCGCAATGCCCAGCAGGCGGTCCCCGGCCATGAGCGGCGCGATCTGCCCCGGCTCCGACGCCTGGTTGGGGATGACGCGCAGATGGCGGAGGCGGAAGGGGAGGTCCGGTCCGGTCCAGCGCTCGACGAGTCCGAAGAGGGCCAGGCACAGGGCCAGCGCCAGGGCGGCCCGCAGCAGGAATTGCGTCAGCGTTCCTCGCGGGGGCGGCATGCGCCTACTGTCCCGCGCCGGGCCCGCCGCGTCAAGGACCACGTTGGTCGCCCTAACTCACGCTGTCGCTGGCTATTGCAGCCGGCTGCCAGGGATGCTAGATTGACAGCTCATTCCGGCTGGAACCGGCTTGCCTGCCGGCGGGGCGTGTGACGCGAGGAGGATCTGGCGTGAGTGCCGCGAAGCGACTGACCAAGAGACAGCTCAAGGACGACAAGTTCGTCGACGCCATGCTGAGCTACGGAGAGCTGGCGCGCAAGTACCAGCGCCATCTGCTGTACGGCATCCTGGTGATCATCCTCGTCATCCTGGGTCTCACCTGGGGCGCCAACTACCGACGCGCCCAGGGCGAGGAGGCCCAGCACGCCTTCTCCACGGCTCTCAAGACCCTGGAAACGGCCATGACCTCCGCCGCGGAGACGGACTACGCCGTGGCCCAGGCGGCCTTCGAGGACGTCCACGCGCGCTACGGCGGCCGCCAGGTGGGCAAGTGGTCCCTGTACTTCACGGGCTTCTGCAAGGAGCGCGTGATGGACTACATCGCGGCGCAGGCCGATTACGAGCGCTACCTGGAGGAGGATCCACGCGGCGAGTTCGAGATCCCGGCCCGCGCGGGCATCGCCGTGTGCTTGGGCAGCGTGGGCAAGATGAAGCAGGAGGCGGACATCCTGCGCGATCTGGCCGGCCGGAAAGGGATCGGCACCAAACAGGCGCAGGCCTGGCTCTACCAGGCCAGTCAAATCTATCTGGACGAAGGCTACTTCAGCGTGGCGCGGGAGCTGCTCGAGGAGCTCGCCACGGGCGCGGATCCCACGCTGGCACGCAAGATCGAGCAGGATCTGGAGGCGCTGAAGAGCCTGGGCTCCTGAGTCCCTGAGCATGACTATACTGCGGCTCGCCATTCTCTGGCACATGCACCAGCCCTTCTATCTGGAACCGAACGAAGGGCGCTTCGCGATGCCGTGGGTGCGGCTCCACTCCTTCAAGGACTACCTCGACATGCCCCTGCTGGCCGGCGCCCAGGCGGGGGTGTCCGTCAACTTCAATCTCGTGCCCTCGCTCATGGAGCAGTGGGAGGCCTGGCGCCGGGGCTGCCAGGACCGCGTGCAGGAGCTCTGCGAGCTGCCCGTGGCGCGCCTGGAGCCCGAGGAGCGGGTGGAACTGGTCGGCCTGCTGTTCCGGGCCCATCCCCAGACCATGATCGCGCCGCTGCCCGAGTACGCCGAGCTCCACCAGCGCTGGCAGGCGCGCGGCTCGGAGAGCATCCGCGATCCGGAGCTGGTGCGCCTCAAGTACTGGTTTCATCTCGCCTGGCTCGATCCGCTCTTTCGCGAGGAGCCCGTGCCCGCCGGCTTCCTGCAGGACAACCAGCGGCTCACCGAGGCGAACTGGCACGAGTTCCGGAACTACCTGGACAGCTTCCCGGACCGCCTGTTCGACACCTACGGCCGCCTGCACCGCGAGGGGCGGATCGAGGTCTCGGTGACACCCTACTTCCATCCCATCCTGCCGCTGCTCATCGACACCGACTGCGCACGCGAGGCGCGCCCGGAGGTGGACCTGCCCGCGGAGCGCTTCCGGGCGCCCGACGACGCCCGCTGGCAGCTCCGCGAGGCGCGCGCGGCGGTCCACCGCTGGCTGGACATCACGCCGGATGGGCTGTGGCCCGCGGAGGGATCGGTGAGCGAAGCGGCACTGCGCATCGCCGCCGAGGAGGGCTTCGCCTGGGCGGCCACCGACGAGCAGGTCCTTGCCAACAGCCTCGGCCTGTCCAACCTGAACCTGCCCGGACCCGAGCGGGCCGCCCTGCTCTACCGGCCCCTGCGCCGGCGTTTCGGTGACAACGCCCTGCGACTGGTCTTTCGCGACCACTTCCTCAGCGATCGCATCGGCTTCGCCTATGCGAGCTGGGATCCCGAGAAAGCGGTGGACGACTTCCTCGGCCACCTCGAGCGCATCCGGCGCGAGGCGACTCAGCCCGAGCCGCTGGTGACGGTCATCCTCGATGGCGAGAACTGCTGGGAGTTCTACCACCAGGATGGATTGCCCTTCCTGCGACTGCTCTACCGCCGCCTGGCCGAGACGGAATGGCTGCGCCTGGACACCATCTCGCGTCACCTGGCCGAGACGGAGGCGGAGGACCTGGAGCGCGTCCGCGCCGGCAGCTGGATCGACGGCAGCTTCTCCATCTGGATCGGCCACCCCGCAGACAACCGCTCCTGGGACTATCTGGCACGAGCCCGGCGCGACCTGCTGGAGCACGGTGGGGGGGCGCATCCCCTGGCGAAGGGCGAGGGCGATCTCGCGCCGTCGCTCCAGAGCGCCTGGCGTTCCCTCTTCGCGGCCGAGGGCAGCGACTGGAACTGGTGGTACGGCGACGATCACAACAGCCTGGACGACGACACCTTCGATTCGCTGTACCGCAGCCATCTCCAGTCCGTCTACCGGGACCTGGAGCTCGAGGTGCCGGCCTGCCTGCACGAGCCCATCGCCGTCATGGGCGCTGCGGCGGCGGCAGGGGGGATGGTGCCCACGGGCTTCTCGGAGGTGCGCGTGGACGGGAAGGTCAGCCACTTCTACGAGTGGCGCAACGCGGCCTGCCACGTGGTCGCCGGCACGGGCGGCGCCATGACGCGCGCGGATCGCCTCGTCGAAGCCGTCTGGCTGGCCTTCGGCCCCGGGGACTGCTTCCTCCGCGTGGACCTCAATACCGCGAGCCCCGACGCCGCGGCGCTGCGGCGGCTCAGCGTGAATTTCAAGGGTCCCCAGCCGCGACGATTCCGCATCGCCCTCCATGAGCCCGGCGCGCCCCTGCAGGCAGAGACCGAGGGTCCCGGCGGCTGGGATGCGGTGGCCAGCGGCGGTCGCTGGGCCTGGAAGGACATCCTCGAATTGGCGATTCCCTGGCCGGAACTGCCGGGACGCGCCGGCCAAGAGGTCAGCTTTGACTTGACGTTTTTGGGAGAAACGGGAATCCTGGATGTCATGCCAGCGGGAGCGCCACTGGTATTCGCTTTACCTGACGCCGATTACGATCGCATCATGTGGAAGATCTAGAATCCCTCGCCATGCTCAAGGGGGCTCTGGTGCCCGACGCCGTCAGCGAGGATCGTCTCGAAGGAGCGCATCTGGACGCCTCGGAACGCTGGGCCGCAGCCCTCTCCTATGTCTTCGTCCTCTGCTGGATTCCCTACCTGTTCTTCTCCGACCGGCCCTTCGTCTTCTATCACGCCCGCCAGGGAGTAGCGCTCTTCCTGGCGGAGCTGGTGGGGGCCTTCGTACTGTGGATCATCGATGTCACCCTGGGGAGGATTCCCTTCCTGGGACTCCTGATTCTCATCCTGCTGCGCCTGATCTTCTTTCTGGCCATCCTCGCCCTCTCGGTGCTGGGTTTCGCCAGGGGCCTGTCGGGTGAGATCGCGCCGCTGCCTTGGCTGGGAAGCTTCGGAGAGGGGCTGCCCGAACCGCCGTTCCGCGTCCGGCGCTAAGCGCCGCACAGATGGCGCATAATGTACATTATGTTAACCATTGAGACAGCCTCCGAATCGGAAACCCTGGCCCCGATTGCAGGGAACGCAAGGCTGGCGGCATGAGCATCCGAACTGTCAACGAGCTCTTCCTGCACGCAACGCGCAACGTCTCCAACGAGAAGGCCTTCCAGCACCGCGTCAAGGGACGCTACGAGGTCGTCTCGGCCGCGCAGGCGGAACGCCTCTGCTTCATGGTCGCGCTGGGGCTGTCCGACCTCGGCTTCGGCGCGGATGACCGCGGCGCCATCCTGTCCCAGAATCGTCTCGAATGGGTGCTGGCGGACATGGGCATGCTGCTTCTGGGCGGCGTGGACGTACCCGTCTATCCGTCCCTCATCGCGGACCAGGTGGCCTACATCCTCGGTCACGCCGAATGCCGAGTCGCCTTCTGCGAGGACGCCCAGCAGGCGGACAAGGTGCTGGCCGTCCGCGACCGTCTGCCGCAGCTCGCGCACATCGTCCAGTTCGCCGCCGAGCCGGCCGCCGCAGGCGTGATGCCTTTCAAGGAGGTGCTCGCGCGCGGCGAGCGCGTTTACGAGGACCGACGCAGCCGTATCGAGGAGATCGCCCTTGCCGTGTCGCCGGAGGCGCCCTGCAGCATCATCTACACCTCGGGAACCACGGGACAGCCTAAGGGCGTGGTCCTGAGCCACGGCAACATCGTCAGCAACGTGCACGCCTGCCTCAAGGTCTTCGAGATCGACCGCCGCGACACAGCCCTGTCCTTCCTGCCGCTGAGCCATATCTTCGAGCGCACAGGGGGCTACTACGCGCTGCTCTATGCCGGCTGCTCCATCGCCTACGCCGAGTCCATCCACACGGTGCCCCGCGACCTGCTGGACGTGCGTCCGACCGTCCTCATCTCGGTGCCGCGCCTGTTCGAGAAGATGCACGCCCGCATCCTCGACACGGCCTTGGCGGCCAGCTTCCTGCGCAAGCAGCTCTTCTTCTGGGCGCGTCGCGTGGGCCTGCGCTGGGCCGCGCTGACCCTGGCCGGCGAGGAGATTCCGCGTCTCCTGGCGCACTCCTTCCGGTTGGCCGATCGCCTGGTCTTCACGAAGATCCGCTCCCGCACCGGCGGGCGCCTGCGGCTGCTGGTTTCCGGTGGCGCGCCGCTGTCGGAGCTCATCGGACGCTTCTTCTACGCCGTGGGTCTCCCCATCATGGAAGGCTACGGACTGACCGAGACCAGCCCCGTGGTAGCCGCCAACAACCCCCGCCACTACCGCCTCGGCTCCGTGGGCCGACCCGTGCCGGGCGTCGAGGTGAAGCTATCCGCCGACGGCGAGATTCTCACCCGCGGCCCCCACGTCATGCAGGGCTACTACAAGGATCCAGAGGCGACGCGAGCGACCATCGACGCGGCGGGCTGGCTCGCCACGGGCGACATCGGCGCGATTGACGCCGACGGCTACCTGCACATCACCGACCGCAAGAAGGACCTCCTCGTGACGGCCGGCGGCAAGAACGTGGCCCCGCAGCCCATCGAAACTCTTCTCAAGGCCGACAAGTTCGTCGGCGAGGCGATTCTGCTAGGTGATCAACTGCCCTTCATCTCAGCCCTTATCGTTCCGCACTTCGAGTACCTGATGAAGTATGCAAAGCGCAAGAGCATCCTCTACACGTCCATGGCGGGGCTCGTGCGCGAGCCCCGCGTCCAGGACCTTTACCGGCGCCGGGTGGAACTCGCCAACTCCCGGCTGGCGCGCTACGAGCGCATTCGCAAGTTCCGTCTCCTCGATCACGAGCTGACCCTCGAGGATGGCGAGCTGACGCCGACCATGAAGGTGCGGCGGCAGCGGATCGCAGAACTCTACAAGGAGATCATCGCCGCCATGTATGACGAGGAGCCGCCCGCCTCGTGAGCGACTAGCAAGCGACTAGCATCTGATCTCGCCGCCTGACCCAGCCCAAAAAGGGGTTACCATGTCCGCACGCGCCCGCTTCCTCCTGTTGACCGGCGTCCTTCTCCTGATCGCCGCCGCCGCCCGTGGGGCCGGCTTCGCCATCTGGGAGATGGGGACCAAGAGTTCCGGCATGGGCGGCGTGGCCACGGCGAGCGCCGACGACCCCGCCGCGGTCTTCTACAACCCGGCGGGACTGGCCCGCCTCGGCCGAGCGCAGCTCAGCCTTGACCTGACCACCATCGACATCACCACCGAGTTCAGCGGCGTGGCCCCCCATCCCGGCTACGGCGTAACCGAGCACCTGGCCGATCCCTTCTTCGTCCTCCCCCAGCTCTACGTGGCCGTTCCGGTCGGCGAGCGCTTCGCCCTGGGCCTTGGCATCAACACGCCCTACGGCCTGTCGGTGGAGTGGGCCCATCCCGACACCTTCACCGGCCGCCACGTGGCCACCTTCACCGACCTCAAGACCTACTTCGTCTCCCCCGCCGTCGCCTGGCAGGCCACCGAGCGCGTGAGCCTCGGCTTCAGCCTCAACCTGGTCCTGGCCGAGGTGGAGCTCAACAAGCACATCGTCGAGATCCTGGGCAACCCGACGGAGGTCGGGAAGGTCCGCATCCGGGGTGACAATGAACTGAGCCTCGGCTACAACTTCGGACTGCTGGTGGATCTGGGGCCGCGCACGACTCTGGGCCTCGACGTCAAGAGCCGCATCGATCTGGAGCTGGCGGGCAACGCCGATTTCACGGCCTTCACGGGCTACGAGGCGGTCCTGCCCGCCGACGGCCCCGTGGAGACCGAGCTGCCCCTGCCCAACCTCGTCTCCCTCGGCGTCTCCCACCGCTTCGGCGAGCGGTGGCGTTTGGAGTTCAACTACAACCGCATCCAGTGGTCCGCCTTCGAGACGCTGGACCTCCACTTCCCCGCGGCGCCGGCGGCGGACGAGTCCATCCACGAGGATTACACGAACACCAGCCAGTACCGCCTGGGCGTCGAGTATCAGGCCGCTCCGTCGCTGGTCCTGCGCGCCGGCGCGGTGCGTGACGAGTCGCCTCAGCCCACGGGAAGCTGCGGGCCGGTGCTGCCCGACGCCGACCGCAGGGGCGTTTCCCTCGGGGCGAGCTGGTGCCGCGGTGCAGTGACCCTGGAGGCCTACAACCTCTTCCTCTTTCTCGACGACCGCGCGGTGCGCGACAACTACGACGGCTACCAGGGCGACTACCGCAGCTTCACGAACCTGCTGGGCGCCGGCCTGACCTACCACTTCTAGCGGCGAAAGGCGGTACCACGATGAAGTCGACCCGTTGGCTCACAGCGCTGCTCCTCGCGGCCGCTCTGGGCCTCACGGCCTGTTCCCTCCTGGCTCCCGACGAGGAGGCCCTGGCCCCGCCGCCCGTGCAACCCGGCACCGCGGACTTCAGCGTCTTCGTGGCCCTGGGCAACAGCCTGACGGCCGGCGTGCAATCGGGTGCCCTCTACGAGAGCGCCCAGCAGAGGAGCTGGGCGGCCCTGCTGGCGGCCGCCATGGACACCGGGTTCGAGCTGCCGTTGATCGCCGATCCCGGCTACTTCAACTGGGTGGATCCCGTCGGCCATCTGGCCGTGAGCTTCGACAGCACCGGCGAGGCCGGCATCGACCCCGTTCCCTGGTCCGCGGGAGAGCCGGCCCTGCTCAACGCCGCGCTGCCACTCCCCTACCATGACCTGGGCATCCCGGGCGCCCTTGCCTGGGATCTGCTCAACGCGCGCGGAGCGGACGATTGCTTCAGCGCGCTATTCGGGGGCTCGCCCAATCCGTACTTCGATGTGATCCTGCGCAACGACGACATCGACTGGACGGCGGCCGGCGCCGCGGAGGCCGACCTGACGCCCCTGGCGCAGGCCGCCCTGCTCTCGCCCACCTTCCTCGCGGTGTGGATCGGCAACAACGAGATCCTGGGTGCGGCCACCCGGGGCGACGGCACGCCCCTGGTGTCCCCCGACGATTTCGCCGGTCTCTACACGGGGCTTCTCGACGCCATCGCCGCGACGATGCCCGGTGCGGACGTCATCGCGGCCAACGTGCCGCCCGTCGCCTGCTGCCCCTTCTTCACGACCATTCCCTGGCTGGTGGTCGACGGCGACCACGTGCCGGTTCTGGACGGAGCGGGCCTGCCCATCGGTCTGCTGTCGGCCGAGGTGGGACAGCTCGTGGCCGGCGATCGGGTGCTGCTCACTGCCAAGGATTACATGGAGGATGGCATGGGTATCCCCGACGCGGTACTGGTGGGATTCCTCATGGCGGAGCTGGGCGTGGATTCGCTGACGGCGGTCGGCGTCTTGACCGGTCCGGCAACGCCCTTCCCCCGGCATGGGCAGCCCCTGCCGGAAAGCCTGACCCTCACGGCGTCCGAGCTGGACGATCTGGCTGGCGCCGTCCTCGCCTACAACACCGTCATCGACACCCTGGCGGCGGCGCGCAGCATTCCCGTGGTGGACATCCACGCCCTGCTGGCGCGGGGCGCCGCCGAGGGACTGGTCCATAACGGCCAGCTGCTGACCGCGGAGCTGGTCACGGGCGGCCTCTTCAGCCTGGACGGAGTGCACCCCGCGGACCTGGGCCACGCCGTGGTGGCGGAGGCGTTCGCGCGGGTGATCAACGAGACCTGGAGCGCGCGGCTCCGCGTGCCCGAGCAGCCGCTGCTGCCCTAGCCCTTCTCGCCGCGAGGCGCTGAGCGCACCGGCTTGGCGATGCTGGGCCGGCGCGGCGCCTCCATCATCTGCTCATCCGTCAGGCCTGCCGCGTAGTCGCGGATAATGCCATAGGTCTCGAGCAGCAGCGCGCGGTCGGGATCGTCCACGACGCGCAGGCGGCGCAGGCCGGGCAGGAAGAACTGCACCGTGAGGCTGGATTCCATGATTCCCATCTGCAGGCAGCGGCGGTGCTCCTTGGGGATCTCCACGTAGACGTTGATGAAGTCGCGGCTCGCCGCGACGAGGGTGGAATCCGTGTAGAGGCTGGGCAGCCGGTACAGGCAGTCCCGGCAGGTGTGGTCAAAGAGGTAGAGCGCGAGCGGGATCTTGGTCTCGGCTGAGATGCGCACGGCCAGATCGAGGTCGTTGTAGAAGTAGACCCGGTTCGGGTGTACGCGGATCCGACCGGCAGCGATGAAGTCGATGTCCGGATCGAGGTTGGAATTGCGGTCGTCGATGGAGTTCTGGTCGTAGATCCACTGGCGGTACTCGTGGCCCGCGTACCAGAGGCTGTCTCGCACCGCCGTGCCCGTGAGGGGCGCGTCGTCGCCGGCCGTCGCGGTCATGGGGATCAGAAGTCCTGACAGGATCAGGACCAGGATCGCTCGCTTCATGGTGTCGCCCTCCGCTCGTGGGTCGGGGAAAGTTAGCAACGGACCGCCGGGCGCCGCAAGGCGCTCAGGCGGGAAGGTGCCGGCCGGCCAGGGATTCCAGCAGCGTCGTCGCGAACAACTGCGGCAGGCTCTCCCGCGGCAGCCGCTTGACCTGCAGATCCAGCTTCTGGAGGTTGAAGAGCCAGGCCAGCAACTGGCGCCGGCTCAGGGCCCCGGCCCTCTCGACGTACTCGCGCGCCCGTCCTCCCCAGAGCGGCAGGCGCGCGGCCGCCTGGGCGGGCGGCAGGCCCTCGTCCAGAAGCAGGCGCGCGCGCAGCAGCATGGTGACGGTCCAGCCCAGGGCGGGCACCAGCGAGGCGGGATTATACACGCCGGAATCCAGGAGTTCCCGCAGGTGGCCCAGGGCCTCGGCCTCGCCGCCGGGGCGTAGGGTGGCCGCCAGCCGCCAGACGTCCTCCAGGCGCTGGCGTCCCACCAGGCGCTGCAGGTCCGCGGCGCGGATGCGGCCGCCGGGCTCCACCATCAGCGACAGCTTGTCCAGCTCGCTCTCGATCTCGCCGGGATCCTCGGGCAGGGCTTCCACCAGCAGGCCCGGCACCGCTGCCGCGAAGGCCAGCCCGCGTGCGCGAAGCCGAGACGCCGTCCAGTCCACGAGCTGCCGGGCCGAGAGGGCCTCGAACTTGAGGACGAGTCCGCCGGCCTTGGCGATGCGGTTCTTGGCGGCCGTGAGCTGCGCGAGGTTGGGCGCCTCCAGGCAGAGCACGTTCTGGCCGGGCGTCTCCGCAAGATAATGCGCCAGCGCATCGCGCGTCTCCGCAGCCAGAACACCGGGCACCTCCAGGTGGATCAGCTTGCGGCCGCCGAAGAAGGAATAGCTGCGCAGGATGGCCTCAACATCGGCCCAATCGCTGTGACGGTCGAGGCGACGGGATTCGAAGCTGAAATCCGCGGTACCGGACGGCACGATGCGGTCACGCAGCGTCTCGACGGCACGTCTCCGGAACCAGTAGTTCTCGCCGTGGAACAGGTAGAACGGACGCAGCGCGGCGGTCAGGTCCTCGTCGAGCCTGCGCAGGGGGTCCTCCTTGCCACGCCGTGTTGCCATGCCGTTCTAGGTAGCAACAATGCGGGGCCCGGGCAAGTACAAACGCGGGTTTCTTCTGCTATACTGGGCGGGAACCGATCGTGCGTGATCTTCTCCCGAAGCCCGGGACCGCGCTGCGGCGCGCAGCCGATCACGGCGACAAGCGGCATTGTACACCATGGATGCTTGGTTCCGCGGACGGCGGCTGGTTGTTCTCATCGGCGCATGCTTTGCCATCGCGCTTGGTCTCTATGCGCGCGGTTTCGACAACGGCTTCCGGCGCGACGATTACTGGTTTCTCGAGCATGTCATATCGCAGCCGGCCGCCGACGCCGTCTTCCACCCACTCGAGGGTATTCCCTTCTTCCGTCCGGGCGCCGTCGCGGTCTTCCTGCTCGAGTACCGCCTTTTCGGCCTTGCGGGCGGGCCCTACATCGCCTTCAACTTCATCCTGCACGCGCTGATCGCGCTTGCGACCTGGGCGGTGCTGCGCGCCTTGGGCTTCCGTCGCGAGGTGAGCGTCACGGCCGCCGGGTTCTTCCTGATCGGTTTTGGTCACTTCGGCAAGCAGGTGCTGTGGGCGTGCACCAGCGGGCCTCTCGTCGCGGTGCTCCTCTCGCTGGTCGCGGTGCTCGCGACGAAGGCCTGGCTCGGCGCCGCCGCCGCGCGCACTCGCGCCCGGCACCTGTGGCCGCCGGTGACGGTGGCGGTACTGCTCGCGGGCCCGCTCTTCCACGAACTGGCCTTCCTGACGCCCCTGCTGGTCATGCCGCTCCTGCTCGGGCGTCAGGGTCGCCGCGCCGCGCCCCTCGGCGTGCGGTTGGCGGTGCTGCTCGGCCCCATCCTCCTGTGGTCGGCGGTTTTCCTCCAGCTTTCCGCTACGGAACCCCGCTACATGCGCATGGCCGGCGAGGCGCTGGCGGCGCCGCTCTACCAGCTCCGTCACGTGCTGCGCAGCCTCGCCTTCATGGTGATCCCCTTCCAGCAATGCTATCTGCTGGAACAGGCGCCGGCGTTTCTCGGGCGCCTGGGCGGCATCGCCGGCATCCTCCAGATGACCGTCGGCGGTCTGCTGGTCGCGGCGTCCATCCTTCTGCTTCGCCGGGGTGACACGAAGCTGCGCTTTCTCGTCCTGTGGATCTACCTGGCCATCCTTCCCTTCGGCTACATTCGGCTCTCGCAGGACTGGTTCTGTCTGCGCTACGTCTACTACGCCGCCGTGCCTTTCTGCGGGCTGTTAGCCGCGGCCGCCGTCCGCCTGCTCGCCGGGCGGAGAACATGGCGGCGAGCGATCGTCCTGACGGTCCTGGCCGTCTACGCGGCGGGCGTCGTCGCGCTCCTCGTCGCGCTGGAGCGCCAGTACGATCTCAAGGCGAGCTCGGCAGCCCATCGCGCCTGGCTCGCCGAGCTGGAAGCGGCACGGGAAGCCGCCATCCCGGCGGGGACGTCCGACAATGCAGTTGGCGCGGAGAGAGAATCGCCGTGAGTCGGGCGCCGACCGAGGCGACGTAGACCGTCGCTACCATTCCCCGAAGATCGCGTCGAGGATGTCCTCGACGATCTGCTCCAGGGCGCGCACCTCGGCGCCCGCGCGGGTCAGCTCCTCGCCGGCGGCGCTGCTCTCGATGTAGAAATTGGCGCTACCGGTGACACGCTTGTCGCGCCAGCCCCGCTGCTGGCCGGTCTGGTCGACGAAGGACACGACGATGGCGATGGAGAGCTTGTACTCGTCCGCCACTCCTTCGGCGCTGATGGAGAACGGCGCCTCCGTGTAGCGCGTGACGGCCCCCTGCAGCAAGAAATCCTCGTCGCCGGGGCTCACCACCTCCAGGTTGCCGTCCTGCTCGAGGGCCTCGACGAGCGCTTCCGTCAGCTGGACCTCCAGGTCCGGCTGGCCCGTGCGGTTGTCCAGGAAGGGCACGGCGATGCGGCCGTGCAGCGAGCGGCCGCGGCTGGTGGTGCGGTAGGCGCAGGCCGACGCGGCGAGCAAAACCGCCAGGCACACGATGATGAGAGCGCGGCGGCGCGGTTTCACGACTCCTCGCCCTCCCGGCCCAGGCCGTGCTGCTTCATGCGGTAGCGCAGCTTGTCGCGGCCCAGTCCCAGCATGGCCGCGGCCCGGCTCTGGTTCTCCCGCGCCTGCCGGTAGGCCTTCTCGATGAGCTGACGCTCGACGGCAGCCAGGAGCGCCTCCAGAACGACGCCCTCCTCGGGGATGGGCTCCTCGAGGATGCGCGCCAGGCGGCGCGGGAAGGTCTCCGGCAGCTCCTCCCAGCCGCCGCCAAGCAGTGGCCGCAGCATCTCCTCGTCGAGAACGGGTCCCTGCTCCATCAGCACGACGCGCTCGACGATGTTGCGCAACTCGCGGATGTTGCCGGGCCAGGGGTACTCCATGAGCAGCCGCCGGGCGGCGTCGTCGACGCTGCGGAAGTTCTTGTTGAAGCGCGGATTGAACTGCGCGAGGAAATAGCCGATCAGCGGCAGGATGTCCTCGCGCCGCTCGCGCAGGGCGGGCAGGCGGATGGGGACGACATTGAGCCGGTAGTAGAGATCCTCGCGGAAGCGACTCTCCTTCACCATCTCCTTCAGGTCGCGATTCGTGGCGGAGACGATGCGAACATCCACCGCGATGTCGCGGGTTCCGCCGACACGGCGGAAGGTATGGCGCTCGAGGAAGCGCAGCAGCTTGACCTGGAGGTTCAGGCTCATCTCGCCGATCTCATCGAGCAGGATGGTGCCCTTGTCGGCCACTTCGAACAGACCCGGCTTGGACTCCTTGGCGTCCGTGAAGGCGCCCGCCTCGTGGCCGAAGAGCTCGCTCTCGAGCAGCTCGGAGGGAATGGAGGCGCAGTTGAGCTCCATGAAGGCGCGCGCGTGACGGGGGCTGAGCGAGTGGATGAGCCGCGCGACGATCTCCTTGCCCGTGCCGCTCTCGCCGGTGATGAGGGCATTGGTGCCGACGCTCATCGCCACCTGCAGGGCGTCGTCGTAGACCTTGGCCATGGCCGGGCTGGCGGACTTGTAGAAATCCAGGCCGTCGTCCGTTCGGAAGCGCCGCCGCCGCTCGGACAGCTCGCGGTCGGCGCCGTACTCGGTCAGGGCCAGGATCAGGGAAGCCTGGAGCCGGTCGAGGGGAATGGGCTTGAGCAGGTAGTCGAAGGCGCCGTGGCGCATGGCCTGCACGGCCTGGTCGAAGTCGGCCTGGCTGCTGAGGATCACGACGGGCAGGCTGGGACGCTCGCGGCGCAGCGCGTCGATGATGGCGGGCAGATCGCCGGCGAGCCCCGCCGGATCCAGCACCAAAAGGCTCGGATTCGTCTCCAGGACCCGTGCGACCAGGTCGGTGGGCAGCGGCTCGCAGAGGATGCGTCGCTCCTCGCCGGCGAGGCTCCCGGCCAGCAGCTGGCGGACGCTCTCCTGGTCGTCCAGTACCAGAACGAGCTCCTCCACCGTTCCTCCTCTAGCGCGCGGCCTGCTCGCGGTACCAGTCCACGGTGATGCCCAGACCCGCGGCGAAATCCACCACCGGCTCGTAGCCGAGCAGCGCGCGGGCGCGGGTGATGTCGGCCATGGAGTGGTCCACGTCGCCCGCGCGGCGCGGCCCGTGGATGGGTTCGATGTCGACGCCCAGACGATCGCGTATCTGCCGGAAAAGTTCCAGCACAGAGTAGGAGCCGCCGCAGGCCACGTTCACGGCCTCGCCGTTGGTGCGCGGCGCCGTCATGGCCTTGATGTTGCCTGCCACGACGTTGGCGACGTAGGTGAAATCGCGCGTCTGCTCGCCGTCGCCGTCGATGACCGGCGGCTCACCCGCGAGCAGCTTGGCGGCGAAGATGGGGATCACGGCGGCGTAGGGCGAATTCGGGTCCTGGCGCGGTCCGAACACGTTGAAATAGCGGATGCTCACCGTCTCCAGGCCGTAGACCTCGCTGAAGGCACGGCAGTAGTACTCCCCCACCAGCTTGGATACGGCGTAGGGCGACAGTGGCTGCGGCACCAGACCCTCGTGCTTGGGGCTGACCTCCGAGTTGCCATAGGCCGAGCTGCTGCCGGCGTAGACGACGCGCTTGACGCCCGCGTCGCGGGCGGCGACGAGCACGTTCAGGGTGCCGGCGACGTTGACCGCGTTGGTCGTCACGGGATCCTTCACCGAACGCGGCACGGATGCCAGGGCCGCCTCGTGAAAGACGTAGTCCTGGCCGGCCACGGCCGCCGCCACGCCGGCGGCGTCGCGCAGGTCCACCTCGTGCAGCGTGATCTGCTCACGGAAGCCGGCCAGGTTCGCCGGATGCCCCGTGGAGAAGTTGTCCAGAACGCTGACCGCATTGCCGTCGTCAACGAGGGCCTGGGCGAGATGGCTGCCGATGAAGCCGGCGCCGCCCGTGACGAGGATCCTGGCCATGCCTGCCTCCTAGAGCCGGAAGAGCTTGGGCGAGTCCACACCCTTGTATGCGTTGCGGGTGTCCACGACCAGCGGCAGCGCGTCCAGCACGGCCGCGTAGTCGATATCCCGATGGTTCGTGACGATGACGCCCAGGTCGAATCCACGCAGGACGGCCGGCGACAAGTCGGCGACCCGCGGCACGCCGGACAGCTCGGGGATGGGATGCGGCACCCAGGCGTCGTGGAAGCTGACCTTGGCGCCGCGCCCTTGCAGGAGCTTGACGATGTCCAGGGCGGGGCTCTCCCGGTAGTCGTCGATGTCGTTCTTGTAGGCGACGCCCAGTACCAGCAGCCGCGAGCCGTTGACGGCCTTGCGCTGCGAGTTCAGGGCCTCGCAGACCCGCTCCACCACGTGATCGGGCATGTGGCCGTTGATCTCGCCGGCCAGCTCGATGAAGCGCGCCTCGTAGCCGTGCAGGCGCGCCTTCCAGGAAAGATAGAAGGGGTCGATGGGGATGCAGTGCCCGCCCAGGCCCGGCCCCGGGTAGAAGGGCATGAAGCCGAACGGCTTTGTGGCCGCCGCGTCGATGACGTCCCAGACATCGATGTCCATCCGGCGGCAGATCATCGCGATCTCGTTGACGAGCCCGATGTTCACCGAGCGGAAGGTGTTCTCCAGGAGCTTGACCGTCTCGGCCACGCGGCAGGTCGAGACGGGCACCACGGTGTCGATCGCGCGGGCGTAGAGGGCCGCCGCGACCTCGGTGCAGGCCGGGGTGACGCCGCCCACCACCTTCGGGATGTTGCGGGTCTGGTAGACGGCGTTGCCCGGATCCACGCGTTCGGGGCTGAAGGCCACGAAGATCTCCTCGCCCACCCGGCGGCCGGTCGCCTCCAGCTTGGGCAGGATGACCTCCTCGGTCGTGCCGGGATAGGTGGTGCTCTCGAGGATGACCAGGGTGCCGTCGCTCAGGTAGCGCGCGATCTGGTCGGTGGCCGCGACGATGAAGGAGATGTCCGGATCGCGGGTCTTTCCCAGCGGCGTCGGCACGGCGATGTTGATGGTGTCCACCTCGGCCAGGCGCGAGAAGTCCGTGGTGGCCTCCAGCCTCCCCTGCTCCACCAGGGGCGCCAGCTCCCCGGTGGGCACGTCCTGGATATAGCTCTCGCCGCGGCCGATGGCCGCGACCTTCTGCTCGTTCAGATCCACGCCCAGGACGCGCAGTCCGCTCTTGCACAGCTCGACGGCAAGAGGCAGGCCCACGTAACCCAGGCCGATGACCGCACAGAGGGCCTCGCCCGTGGCAATCTTTTCCTTCAAGGCATCCCGATGGCTCATGCTGTCTCTCCGCTTGATGCGTGGACCACGACCGTCGCCGGGGGGGTTGCCCGGCGCCGGAACGACCTAGCTATCTTCTTCATCGACAGTGGATTCCGGCCAATTCCGCAACTCCCGCCAGAGCTCCCTGGCCTCGCGCCAGATGTGGCGGAGGCGGAAGAGCAGGAACAGGAAAAGCACCCCGATCCCGATCGGCAAGAGCCATGCCCGGCCGCCGAACTCGGCGAGCAGGCGCACGCGCAGCAACTGGACGGTGGTGTAGAGGAGCCAGATCATGGCGATGTAGAGCAGGAGGGCCACCACGCCCTGGACCACCTTGGCGATGAACTCCTCGCGCACACGGCTGCGGGCGCGGAAGCGCGAGACCCTCCTTGACGTGCGTCGCGAGGAGCGCGGTCGCAGCAAGATCGGGCTCATGGCCGATCCTCCTCCTCGCCGTCGATCTCCTCGAATTCGGCGTCGCGGATCTCCCCCGCCGGAAAGCCCCGCGACGCCGTAGGCTGCGTTTCGGACTGCCGGGTGGCAGCGCCGGATCCCCGCCGCGGCTGCAGCCAGGAGCGCGTCAGGAGGCGTGCCAGCCAGACGGCCAGGAGGATGAGAAGCAACCGGGACAACCAGATCATGACACACTCCGCAGGCTGCGTCGGCGAGCCGCGCCGTGGCGGCGTGACTCTAGCAGATGGCGGCAGAGGGGTGTAGGGAAATGCCGAAACCTGATGCTTCACATGAAGCAGCCGGCGCAATTCATTGCGCCGGCTTGTCTTCGGGTACGCCCGGCAGGATTCGAACCTGCGGCCTCATGCTCCGGAGGCATGCGCTCTATCCAGCTGAGCTACGGGCGCGACACGGCGAAATCTAGGCCATCGGCGCCGGCATTGCCAGATCAAAAACCCGCTTCCTAGGATCGCCGCCGGCCTCCGGCTGGCCCGGCGCGCCGACCGCCGCCGGCGGCGGCCCTGCGTGCCGGGGCGTCGCCTGGCGCTGGCGGCGCCAGCAGCGAGGCCGCCAGGCGTCGTGCGTCGCCCGCCCCGCCGCTCGCCTCCTCGCCCAGCATGCGGGCCAGCTCGGCGACGCGCGCGTCGCCCTCGAGGCGCTCGACGATGGTCCGCGTGCGCTGCCCCGTGAACTCCTTGCGCACGAGGAAGTGGCGGCGCGCGACGGCGGCTAGAGGCGCCTGATGCGTGACCAGGATCACCTGGCGCCGGGCGGCGAGCTCACGCAGGGGATCGGCCAGCGCGCGCGCCGTGTCCGCGCCGAGGCCGGCGTCCACTTCGTCCAGCACCAGGACCGGCGGCGTCTCCGCGCCGAGGCCGAGCAGGTGCAGGGCGAGGCTGATCCGGGACAGCTCGCCGCCGCTGGGCACCTCGCGCAGCTCTCCCTCGGGCAGGTCGGGATTGGGCCGCACCAGGACGCGGACGCTGTCCATGCCGGCCTCGCCGGCGTGGAAGCGGAGGCCATTCCGCTCGATCCAGCCGTCCGCCTCCTCGCGCGGCGTCACCTCGACACGCAGCCGGCTGCGCGCCATCCCCAGTTCGTGCAGGCGCTTCTGCCAGGCCGCGCCCAGCCGCGCGGCGGCGGCGAGGCGTGACTCGCTGAGGGCGGCCGCGCTCCCGGCGAGAGCCTTCTCGCCCTGCCGGCGCGCCGCGGCCCGCTCGGCCAGGAGGCGCTCGCCCTCGGCCAGGCCCTCCAGCAGGCGGCGCTGCGCGACGGCCCAGTCCAGGATCTCGTCCAGGGGTACGCCATGCTTGCGTTCCAGGGCGTGCAGGCGGCCCAGCCTCTCGGCGAGGCGCTCGCCCTCGTCGGCCTCGGCGGCGACGGCCTCGCGACGCTCGGCCAGGCCGCCGGCCAGCTCGCCCATCTGCTCCTCGAGCAGATCGAGGGGCGCGGCGCCGAGCCCGGCCTCGAGGCGGTCGAGGCGATCCAGCACGCGGCGCAACTCGGCCAGCCGCGGCGCCAGCCCCCCCTCACCCTCCAGGAGCCGGAGTCCCTCGGCCAGGGTCTCCTGGATGCGGGCCGCGTTGCGCAGGCGCCGCTCGCGGCTGCCCAGCTCCTCCATCTCGCCGGGCCGGGGATCCAGGGCCGCGATCTCGTCCAGCTGGAAGCGCAGGTACTCCTCGTCGCGACGGACGCGCGCCAGCTCTAGCGCCAGGCGCTCCTCCTCGGCACGCCGGGTGCGTAACGCCGCCAGGTCGGCGCGGTAGGCGCCCAGCAGATCCGCGTGCCCCGCCCAGCGATCGAGCAACGCGCGCTGGCTCTCGGCGGCGAGCAGGTCGAGCTGCCCGTGCTGGTCCTGGCGTTCCAGGAGCAGGGCGCCCAGGTCGCGCAGACGCCGCACGGACAGGGGGAAGCCGTCGAGGAGGGCGCGGCCGCGGCCGTCGGGGCGCAGCTCGCGCGTCACCTGGCACTCGCCGCCTTCGACGTCGAAGCCTGCCTCGCGCAGGCGCGCCTCGCGGCCGGCGTCCAGCTCGAAGAAGGCCTCCACCCGGGCGCGGTCCGCGCTGGGCCGGATCCAGTCCGTCCGGGCCCGGCCGCCGGCCACCAGGGTCAGCGCGGCCAGGAGCACGGACTTGCCCGCGCCCGTGACGCCGCTGAGCACGTTGAGGCCACAGTCCAGCTCCAGGACGGCCTCCTCGACCACGACGAGATCGCGGATGCGCAGGTGGGTGAGCATGCCTCAGGTGAGCTCCGGTCCGCCCCAGCGCAGCTTCTCGCGCACGAGGCTGTAGTAGCCGAAGCCCAGGGGAAACAGGACGGGCTGCGTGCAGTCGGCGCGCCGGATCCGCACCTCGTCGCCCTGCTGCAGCAGGACCTCGACCATGCCGTCCAGGGAGATGGAGGCCAGCCCGCTCCGGTCGCCGATCTGGACCTCGATCTGCTCCTCGCCGCCGACGACGATGGGCCGGATGGCCAGGGCGTGGGGGCTGATGGGCGTGGCCACCAGCGCGTTCATGGTGGGATGGATGATCGGCCCGCCGGCCGACATGGAGTAGGCCGTGGAGCCCGTGGGGGTGGCGACGATGAGCCCGTCGGCGCGGTAGTTGCCCAGGTACTGCCCCCCCACCGAGATAATGAACTCGGTGAGGCGGGAGCCGCGCGCCGTGTGCATGACGGCGTCGTTGAGGGCGGTGTAGCTCTCGAATGGCTCCTCGTCGCGGAAGAGGGTTGCCTTGAGCAGCATGCGCTGCTCGATGCGGTAGTCCCCGGCGAGGATGGCGCTCAGGGCGGCCGTGACGTCAGCCAGACGCAGCACGGTCAGGAAGCCCAGGCTGCCCATGTTGATGCCCAGCAGGGGCACCTTGCAGGCTTCCAGGGCGCGGGCGGACCGGAGAAAGGTGCCGTCGCCGCCAAAGACCAGCACGAGCTGGCAGCGCTTGGCCAGCTCGGCCAGATTGCGCTCGGAGGGCTCCTCCTCAAGCCAGGTGGCCATCTCCGGTTCCAGGAGGACCTCGGCGCCGTTCTCCCGCAGGAAGGCCATGGCCTTGCGCGCCCAGGCGTCGGCCCCCCGGATCTCCCTGTTGGCGAGGATGCCCACGTGCTTGATGGGTTCCACGGTCGCCTCCTCAGGCCCGGCGGCGGGCAAGGATGAAGTACTCGCGGTTGAGCTGATCGGGACCCTGCGGCGCTGGCCCCCGCGCCGTGACGCACCAGCCGGACTCCGCGGCGGCGGCTGCGACCGCTTCCAGGACGCGCGCGGCCTCGCGGGCGTCGCGCACGCGGCCGCTGCCCGTTCGCGACCGCGCCGGCAGTTCGAACTGCGGCTTGACGAGAGCCGCCAGGCGCGCGGCGGGCGCCAGGGGCAGGCGCAGGGCAGGCAGCACCTCGCGCAGGCTGGGGCCGCTCAGGTCGAGGAGGAGGATTTCGCAGGGCGCCGGCAGCGTGTCGATGGTGCGAAGATCGCAGCCCCCGCGCACGATGACGCGAGGATCGCCGCGCAGTTCCGGGGCGAGCTGTCCCTCGCCCAGATCCACGGCGACGACGCACCTGGCGCCTCGCTCCAGGGCGAGCTGCGTGAAGCCGCCGGTGGCGGCCCCACCGTCGACGACCCATCGGTCCGTGAAGTCCAGGGGATGCCCGTCCAGGAAAGCCCTCAGCTTGTCGTAGCCGCGGCCAACGCGGTGGCGGCTCGTGCCCGCCGCGACGTCCAGGTCGGCGTCTTCCGCCAGCTCGCGGCCGGGCCGGCGACAGGCGGCGCCGTCCACCAGGACGCGACCCGCGAGGATGAACTCCCGGCCCTGGCTGCGGCTGCGCACGAGGCCGCGCCGGACGAGCAGGCGGTCCAGGCGGGGACTCACCGGGAGCCTCCCCCCGCCTCGCCGCTGGCCAGGGTCGGCATGCCGGCTATGGCCGCGCGCACGCGGCGGGCGACGCCCTCGCCGTCCAGGCCCAGCTCCGCCAGCAGTTCGCGGCGCGTGCCCTGGGGCACGAACTCGGCGGGCAGGCCGAGGGTCAGCAGGGGCGGGGCCAGACTCCGCTCGCGCAGGCAGGCTGCCACGGCCTCCCCGAAGCCCCCGCGCAGGGAGTTCTCCTCCAGGGTCACCAGCAGTCGCGCCCGATCGGCGGCGGCCGCCAGGGCGGCCTCGTCCAGGGGCGACGCGAAGCGCGCGTCCACGACGCGCGGCGAGAGGCCCTCGGCGGCCAGGCGGTTCGCGGCGTCCTCGGCCGCGGCCACCAGGCTGCCCAGTGCCCAGAGCTCGACACCCTCGCCCTCGCGGCGCACGCGGACCCGACCGAGAGGGATGGGCTCCAGTTCGGCCTTCTCCTTCAAGCCGCGGGCGGCGCCCCGCGGGTAGCGCAGGGCGATCGGTCCGGTCTCGTGGGCCAGCGCCGTGGCCAGCATGCGGCGCAGCTCGTTCTCGTCGCTGGGCGCCATGACGACCATGCCCGGCGCCAGGCGCAGGTAGCTCAGGTCCAGGGAGCCGTGGTGGGTGGGCCCGTCCTCCCCCACCAGGCCGGCGCGGTCCAGAGCGAAGACAACGGGCAGATGCTGCAGGGCGACGTCGTGGACCACCTGGTCGAAGGCGCGCTGCAGGAAGGTCGAGTAGATGGCCACCACGGGACGGAGGCCGTCGGCCGCCAATCCGGCGGCGAAGGTGACGGCATGGGGCTCGGCGATGCCCACGTCGAAGAAACGATCTGGAAAACGGGCGGCGAAGGCCTGGAGCCCGGTGCCCTCGGGCATGGCGGCGGTGATGGCCACGATGCGCTCGTCCCGCTCGGCCAGGGCGACAAGGGCCTCGCCGAAGGCCTGGGTATAGGTGACGGATCCGCCCGCGACCACGCCGCGCTTGGCACCGGTCTCGCGGATGAAGGGCGCGAAGCCGTGGTACTTGGCCGGATTCGCCTCGGCGAAGGTGCAGCCCTTGCCCTTCTGCGTCAGGACGTGCAGGAGCACGGGCTTGCGGATGCGGCGCACGCGGCGGAGGGTCTGGACGAGCAGGGTCATGTCGTGCCCGTCGATGGGTCCGTAATACGTGAAGCCGAGGTCCTCGAAGACGTTGCTGGGCACGACCAGGGACTTGAGCCCGTAACGCGCGCGTCCCATGAGCACGCGCAGCTTGTGGCCGATGCGCGGAATGCGTCCCAGCGCCCGCCAGGCGCCCCCCTCGAGGGTGAGGTAGGCGTTGGTGGACGTCAGCTTGGTCAGGATGCGGCTGATGGCGCCCACGTTGCGGCTGATGGACATCTCGTTGTCGTTGAGGATGACCAGCAGGCGGCCGGCGTGGCTCTGCACGTTGTTGAGGGCTTCGTAGACCAGGCCGCCCGTGGCGGCGCCGTCGCCCATGATGGCCACGGTATGGCGGTCCTCGCCGCGCAGCGCGGCGCCGGTGCTGAAGCCCAGGGCGGCGCTCAGGGCCGTGCAGGCGTGGCCGGCGCCGAAGTGGTCGTACGGGCTCTCGTCGCGGCGGCAGAAGCCGCTGATGCCGTGGCGCCGGCGCAGGCCCTCGAAGCGGGCGCGGCGCCCCGTCAGGAGCTTGTGGGCGTAGGCCTGGTGGCTGGTGTCCCAGACGATGCGGTTCTCGGGCTCGGGGAAGACGTGGTGCACCGCCACGGCGAGGTCCACGGCGCCGAGGCTGGCGGCCAGGTGGCCCCCGTTGAGGGAGCAGACCCGGATGATCTCCTCGCGGATCTCATGGGAAAGGAAAGGGAGCTTCTCGTCGGGCAGGGCCGCGACGTCCCGAGGCGAGTGGATGTGGTCGAGCAGCATGATTCCTCTCGGTTCCGCCAGGCCCGATCCCATCAAGCCTAGCAGGACAGGAGCAACAGGGCAAGCCAGGCGCGCTCGATGACGATGCCCAGCAGGGCGCCGCCACAGGCGGCCAGCAGGGCGCGGGCGGGGCTCTGGCCGAGGAGCTCCGTCAAGTGTCGCTCGAGCGACACCTCGCGCCCCAGGCGCTTGAGGATGCGCGCCTGGCGGCCCGCCGCGCGCTTAACGCCCATGGTGTCGTAGAGCACGATGCCGGTGAACCCCATGGTCACCGCGGCCGCCGTGCTGCTCCAGCCAGCGCCGTCGCCCACCTGCCAGCAGAGACAGCCCGCGAGCAGGGGATGCAGGCTCGGGAAGCTCTCGAAGTCGCCCAGCCGAGCCAGGCGCCAGCGGCGCGCGCGCAGGCTGTGGAAGAGCACCTTCAACAGCTGCCCCACGATGCCGGTTCCGAGCACGGGCACGAGGATCATCACGACCGCCTGTGGACGAGGGCGTCCGCCAGCTCGCGCAGGGGCGCCGCCGCCGGCCGCGCGGGCAGGGCGGCGAGGGCCTCGGCCAGCCAGGCCTCGGCCCGCCGTCGCGTCTCGTCGGCGCCCAGGAGCGCCGGGAGGGTCAGCTTGCCCAGGGCGGCGTCCCGGCCGGGGGTCTTGCCCAGATCATCCCGCTCGCCCTCGGCGTCCAGGAGGTCGTCCACGGCCTGGAAGGCCAGGCCCAGGGAGTCGCCGGCCCGCCCGAGGCCGGCGATCTCTCCTGGCGGCAGGGCGCCGAAGCGGCCGCCGATGACCAGCGCGGCCCGCAGGAGCGCCCCCGTCTTGCGCGCGTGGATCCACAGGACCCGGTCCAGGTCCGCGGGGACCGGCGGCGGCTCCAGGTCCCCCGCCTGCCCGCCTACCAGGCCCAGGGCGCCCGCGGCGCGCGACAGGTCGGCGAGGGCATCCCGCGTCGCCTCGGACGGCAGGTCCGCCGCCGCGGCGGCGCCGAGCAGGGTTTCGAAGGCCAGGGCCTGCAGGGCGTCCCCGGCGAGGATGGCCATCGCCTCGCCGAAGGCGCTGTGGCAGGCGGGCTGGCCGCGCCGCCAGTCGTCGTCGTCCATGGCCGGCAGGTCGTCGTGGACGAGGGAGTAGGCGTGCAGGCACTCCAGGGCGGCCCCGGCCCGCAGCACGGGCCCCGGCGCGACGTCCTCGCCCAGGGCCGCCGCGGCGGCCAGCAGGCGCGGGCGCAGGCGCTTGCCGCCGCCCAGCAGGGCGTGGGCCATGGCCGCGTGCAGGCGGGGATGGCACGCCGCCATCTCGGGCAGGCAGCCGGCCAGAACCTCCTCGAAGGCGTCCGGAAAGAGGCTGCGCGGATCCAGGGGCACGTCAGGCCTCCACCCGGCCGCTCTGGCGGCGCCAGGCGTCCAGCGTGTTGCTCATGAGCATGGCCACCGTCATGGCGCCGACGCCGCCGGGCACGGGCGTGATGGCCGACGTCCGCGGGGCGACGGCCGCGAAGTCGACGTCCCCCACGAGGCGGTATCCCCGCTTGGACGACGGGTCCGCGATGCGGTTGATGCCCACGTCGACGACGACGGCGCCCTCCTTGACCATCTCGGCCGTGATGGCGCCGGGCCGGCCCACGGCCGCCACCAGGATGTCCGCGCGGCGCGTGTGGGCGGCCAGGTCGGTCGTGCGGCTGTGGCAGACGGTCACCGTGGCGTCGCCCCGGCCGCCCTTCTCCAGGAGGAGGAGGGCCAGGGGCTTGCCGACGATGAGGCTGCGCCCCACCACCACGACCTCGCGGCCGCGGATCGCGATGCCCTCCTTCGCCAGCAGGGCGAGGACGCCCGCCGGCGTGCAGGGCCGCGGGCCGGGCAAGCCCGCCATCAGGCGGCCCAGGTTCACCGGATGGAAGCCGTCGACATCCTTCTCCGGATCGACGTGGCGCATCGCGTCGTCGGCGTCGAGATGGGCGGGCAGGGGAAGCTGGAGCAGCAGCCCGTGCACGGCCGGATCGGCGCTCAGCGCGTCGAGGACGGCCGCGAGCTCCGCCTGGTCGACAGCCGCGGGCAGGTGGCGGTGCTCGCTGCGAACGCCGGTCGTCCTGCAGGCGCGCATCTTGTTGCGGACATAGACCGCGCTGGCGGGATCCGCACCCACCTGCACCACCACCAGCCGCGGCGGATCCGTGACGCCCGCCAGCTCGGCGGCGATGTCGGCGAGGATGGCGTCGCGCAGCGCGTTTCCGTCCAGCAGTCGCATCTAGTCCTCCAGGGGCAGGTCGAGGCGCTCCAGGGCGAGGGCGCGCCAGCTGTCCGGGTCGAAATCGAGCAGGGCGCCCTGGAGGCGGATCGCCTCCTGGCTTACTTCGAAACGGCGTGGCGTTGTGCGCAGGAAGCGGTGCAGGGCCGTCTCGACGGTGATGCCAATGACGCCGCCGTGGGGCCCGGTCATCCCGGCATCGGTCAGGAAGGCCGTGCCGCCGGGCAGGATGCGCGCGTCCGCCGTCTGGACGTGGGTGTGGGTGCCGATGACGGCGGTCACCCGCCCGTCCAGGTGATGCGCGAGGGCGGTCTTCTCGCTGGTCGCCTCGGCGTGGAAGTCCACCAGGACCGGTCCGCGACCGCCCCAGTCGGCCAGGATGGAGTCGGCGCGACGGAAGGGGCAATCGATGGCCGGCAGGTAGACGCGGCCCTGGAGGTTGACCACCAGGAGTTCCCGCCCGCCGGGCAGGGGCAGGACCGCGGTGCCGCGCCCGGCGACACCGGGCGGGAAGTTGTCCGGCCGCAGCGCCCGCTCGGCCGTCTCCAGGTAGGCCGCGCCGTCGCGGTTGTCCCAGCTGTGATTGCCGCCCGTGAGCAGGTCCACGCCGGCGGCCAGCAGCTCCTCGGCGGTGTCCCGCGTGAAGCCCGCGCCGCCGGCGCTGTTCTCGGCGTTGGCCACCACCAGGTCCGGCGCGTGGCGCTCGCGCAGCCCGGGCAGCAGGCGGGCCAGGGCCCGGCGGCCCGGGCGCCCGAAGACGTCAGCGATGAAGATGAGGCGCATGGCTACCTCGCCGTGTCCGTGGCGCGGGTCTCGCGGATGACGACCACCTTGATCTCGCCGGGATACTCGAGCTCGCTCTCGATGCGCCGCGCGATCTCGTAGGAGAGCGTGGCGGCCTGCTCGTCGTCGAGCGCCTGGGCGTTGACGACGATGCGCAGCTCGCGGCCCGCCTGGATGGCGTAGGAGGTCTCGACGCCGTGGAAGCCGTCGGCGATCTCCTCGAGCCGCTGGAGGCGTTTGACGTAGTGCTCGAGGGATTCCCGGCGGGCGCCGGGACGCGCGCTGCTGATGGCGTCCGCGGCCGAGACCAGCCAAGTGACGAGGTTCGTGGGTTCGATCTCCTCGTGGTGGCCGGCGATGGCGTTGACGACGACGGCGTTCTCGCCGTGGCGCTCGGCGATCTGCGCGCCGATGGCGGCGTGGGTGCCTTCCATTTCATGGTCCAGGGCCTTGCCGATGTCGTGGAGCAGACCGGCCCGGCGCGCCAGGGCGGGATCGAGGTCCAACTCGGCGGCCATGAGCCCGCTGAGGGCCGCCACCTCGCGGCTGTGGGCCAGGGCGTTCTGGCCGTAGCTGCTGCGGTACTGGAGCTCGCCGAGGAGCTTGACGAGCTCCGTATGGACGCCGTGTACGTCCAGGTCGTAGAGGGCCTGTTCGCCGGTCTCGATCACCTTGCTGGCGAGGTCTTCGCGGGTCTTGAGGACGATCTCCTCGATGCGCGTCGGGTGGATGCGGCCGTCCGCGATGAGGCGCTCGAGGCTCAGACGGGCGATCTCGCGCCGGAAGGGATTGAAGCCCGAGAGGATGACGGCGCCCGGCGTGTCGTCGATGATCACGTCGACGCCCGTGGCGCTCTCGAAGGCGCGGATGTTGCGGCCCTCGCGGCCGATGATGCGTCCCTTCATCTCCTCGCCGGGCAGCTCCACCACGGACACCGTGGTCTCGGCGCAATGCGCCGCGGCGTAGCGCTGGATGGCCATGGTGATGATGCGCTGGCCTTCCTTCTTGGCCGCGCGCTCGGCCTCGGCCCGGAGGTCTTTGAGCCGGCGGCCGAAGTGGTGGCGTGCCTCCTCCTCCATGTTGGCCAGGAGCCGCTGCCGGGCGTCGTCCCGGGACAGGCCGCTTATCTGCTGCAGCCGCGCGTTCTGGTCCTCGAGGACGCGGTCCAGGCGCTCCTGCTCCTGCGCCAGCCGGGCGCGCTGGCGCGCCAGATCCTGGCGCGCGCGCTCCTGCTCGGTCTCGCCGCCGGCCAGGAACTCGGCCCGACGCGCCAGATCCTGGGCCAGGCGCTCCAGCTCCGCGGCCCGGCCGTCGAGTTCCTGGCGCTCCTGGCGCGTCTTGTCGTCGAACTCGCTCTGGACCCGCAGCCGCTCCTCGCGAGCGACCAGGTTCGCGTCGCGGCGCAGGCGCTCGGCCTCGCCCTGGGCATCGGCAAGGATGTCGGCGGCGAGCCGGCGCGAACGGGCCAGGAGCAGGCGCTGGATCAGGAATCCCGCCGTCGCCCCGATCAGGAGGAAGAGGAGGGCGGCCAGCAGGGCGCCCGGTGACAGGGAGAGAAATTCGGACATGGCGACCACCTGTCGCGCAGGGGGTCGGGCGCGGGCAGAAAGAAGAATTCCCCTCTCATTGCCGTGCTGGAAGCGTCAACATGGGCCTCGGACCCATGGTGGAGAGCCTCACGAGCGGTTCGGGAGCCCGGCGGCGGGCGCCCTCGGCCGTCCGGATTCGGCCCTCCATGACATCAGTGTTGGCTCAATTGTCAACTTCCCGCACGAGCACGGAAGGGAATCTTCGGTTCCAGTATAGCAAGCGGCGCCCGACTCCTTCAAGGCTCGTTGCCTGTCGTGTCGATCGCTTGCGCGTCTTCGTCTTCGAACAGCTTCAGCAGCTCGGCGGCCCGCTTCTCCGCGACCCGGCCGGCGTCCGGACCCCTGCCTCGCGTCTGCAGCAGCTCATCCGCGATGTTGAAGGCGGCCAGGATGGCGATGCGCTCCGCCGATATGGTGCGACCGCGCGCTGCGATGTCGCGCATGGTCCGGTCCACGTAGTCAGCGATCTCGCGGATGTACTTCTCATCCGCCTCGCCGCGCACCCGGTACTCGTTGCCATAGATGCTGACACGGACCGGTACGTTGGCATTCATGCTGCCCTCCCCAAGAGGCGTGACCGGCGGCCCCGTCAGAGGTCCAGCTGGTCGAACTTGGACAGGATTGCGTCCACGCGCGTGCGGAGGCTCTCCAGGTTGGTGCCGTCCGCCTGGGATCCCCTGGAGTGGCTCTCGAGGGCCTCGAGATTCCGGCGCAGCTCGCCGTTGGCTCGTGACAGTTCGTCCACCCGGCCGGCGAGCTGCGACTTCGCGTCTCGCAGTTCCTTGTTCTCGGCCTTCATCGATGCGAGCTTCTCGAGCGCGGACGTTATCTTGCGCTCGAGGGCGTCGAGGTTCGATAGCTCAGAAGTCACGGCTCACCTCTGGGTCCATGGTGTCACGAACGCAGGCGCACCTGCAAGGTCTTATCGAGGGCCTGCAGAACACGCGTCAGCTGCTTGTCCGCCTGCTTGTCCGTCAGCGTCCCCTCGGGCGAACGAAACACCAGGCGGACGGCGTAGCTGGCGTGCCCCGCCGGCAGGCCCTCGCCCCGGTAGACGTCGAAAAGTCCGCAGCGCTCCAGCAGGCGCCCGCCGGCCTCGGTGATGGTCTCGGCGACGCGCCGCCAGGGCAGCCCGTCGGGCACCAGCAGGGCCAGGTCGCGCAGCAGGGCCGGATAGGCCGGCAAGGGCGCGAAGCAGCGCTGTCCCGGGTCGCCGCCACCGGATAGATCCATCTCCAGGGCGAAGACGTCGCGCTTCTGCTTCAGGTCATGCATGAGCGAGGGCCGCAGCAGGCCGGCCCAGCCGACGGCCGCCTCGCCGCGCAACAGGTGGACGGCGGCGCCGGGCACCAGGCAAGGCTCGTCACCCGCGTAGTCCGGCGCCAGGTCCGGCAGGAGGTCCTGCAGGCCCTGGACCACGCCCATCAGGTCGGCGAATCCCAGGGCCGAGGCGGGCTGGCGCCAGTGCGCCGGCTGGGCGTGCCCCGTGAGGAGGACCGCGAGGTGGACCGGCTCGTCGGGCAACGTCGTGCCCTCGCGACGCCGGTAGACGCGGCCGATCTGGTACAGGCGCAGCTCCTCCTGTCCGCGGTGAAAGTTGGTCTTGAGCACCTCCAGCATCCCGGGCAGCAGGGTACTGCGCATCTGGGCGTTGAAGCTGACGAGGGGATTGCGCAGGACCACCACGCGGCGGCGCGGATCATCGCCGGGCAGGCGCATGGCGTCGAGGCTGCGCGCGTCCATGAAGCTGCTGGCGATGACCTCCTGGCAGCCGAGCCCGCGCAGGGCCTCGTGGAGGCGGGCCGCCAGGCGCTCCTCGGGGAGCCGGGTCGCATAGAGGGTGTTGCGCACCCGGTTCTCCAGGGGCAGCCGGTCGTAGCCGTAGAGGCGCGCCACCTCCTCGATCAGGTCGATCTCCGCCGCCAGGTCGCGACGGAAGGAGGGCACCGTCACGGCCAGGCCGCCAGGCGCCGTCTCGGCGGGCAGCTGCAGCCTCTCCAGCAGGTGTTCGACGGTGGCCGCGTCCAGGTCCGTGCCCATCAGGCCGTTGACCTTCGCTACGCGCAGGATCACCTTGCGCGGTGCGGCGCGGCCGGGATAGTGATCGTCAGGTTCGGCGGCGACACGCGCGCCGGCCAGCTCGGCCAGGAGCCGGCAGACGCGGCGGCTGGCGAAGTCGGCCATCTCCGCGTCGGCGCCCCGCTCGAAGCGGTAGGCGGCGTCCGTTGTGAGGTCAAGGCGCTGGCGCGTCCCGCGGATCAGGCCGGGATGGAAGCAGGCGCTCTCGAGGATGATCTCGCGACTGGACTCCGTCACCAGGGAGTTGGCGCCGCCCATGACGCCGGCGATGCAGACGGTGCGCTCGGCGTCGGCGATCACCAGGTCGGCGGGATCGAGGGCGACCTCCTTCTCCTCGAGGGTGACGGTCGTCTCGCCGGGCCGCGCCCGTCGGATGACGATCCGCCCGCCGGCCAGCTTGGCGGCGTCGAAGGCATGAAGCGGATGGCCCGTCTCGAACAGGACGAAGTTGGTCACGTCGACGATGTTGTTGATGGGCCGCAGGCCCATGCTCTCCAGCCGGCGGCAGAGCCAGGCGGGACTGGGCCCCACCGTCACGTCCCTCAGGCGCCGCGCCAGGTAGCGCGGACAGTCCGCCGGATCCTCGATGTCCACCGGTACGGGTTCCATCGCGGCGAGGGCTGCGGCGGGGATCTCGGTCGCCGGCAGGCGCAAGGGGCGCTCGTAGCGGGCGGCCACCTCCCGGGCGACGCCCAGGTAGCCCAGCTGGTCGGGGCGGTTGGGCGTCACGTCGATGTCGAGGATCCAGTCCTCGTGTCCGAAGAGCGCCGACAGCGGCGTGCCCGGCGCCAGACCGCTTTCCAGGACCATGATGCCGTCGGCCTCGGCGCCGAGGCCCAGCTCGCGGACGGAGCAGATCATACCTTCGCTGAGGGCGCCGCGGATCTTGCCCTTCTTGATGACGGTGCCGTCGGGCAGCGGCTCGCCGGCCGGAATGATGGGCACCTCCTGGCCCGCCCGTACGTTGGGCGCGCCGCAGACGATGTCGCGCGGCGCCGCCTCGCCGATGTCCACGGTGCAGACGGAGAGCCGGTCGGCGTTGGGATGGCGCTCGCAGGTGAGGACGCGGCCGATGCGCAGTGGCGCGAAGGGATTGGGCCGGTGCTCCACGCCCTCCACATTAAGTCCCAGCATGGTCAGGTCCTCGGCCAGCCGGCGCGGCTCCTCCTCGATGTCAACGTACTGTCGCAGCCAGTCCAGGCTGATCAGCATGGCACCCTCCTAGAACTGGGACAGGAAGCGGACGTCGTTCTCGAGAAAGAGGCGGATGTCCTCGATGCCGTAGCGCTGCATGGCCATGCGCTCGATGCCGATGCCGAAGGCGAAGCCCGTCACCCGCTCCGGATCGTAGCCGACGGCGCGGAAGACGTTGGGATGGACCATGCCGGCGCCGAGCAGCTCGATCCAGCCGGTGCCGCCGCAGATGCGGCAGCCCTCCCCCCCGCAGTTGAAGCAGAGCACGTCCGCTTCGGCGCTGGGCTCCGTGAAGGGGAAGAAGTGGGGCCGGAACCGCAGCTCGGCCCGGGGGCCGAAGAACTCGCGTGCGAACTGGCGCAGGGTGGTCTTCAGGTCGCCGATGGTGACGCCCGCATCGACGTAGAGACCCTCGAGCTGGAAGAACTCGGCCGCGTGCGAGGCGTCCACGGCCTCGTTGCGGTAGACCCGCCCGGGCGCGACGATCCGCACCGGCGCCGGGTGGGTCTCCATGTATCGCACCTGGACGGGACTGGTGTGGGTGCGCAGCAGCACCTCGTCGTCGACGTAGAAGGTGTCCTGGCTGTCGCGCGAGGGGTGGTTCGCCGGGAAGTTGAGGGCCTGGAAGTTGTAGTAGTCGGTCTCGACCTCGGGGCCCTCGGCCACCGAGAATCCCATGCCCCGGAAGATGTCGATGATTTCCTCGAGCACAGCCGACAGGATGTGGCGGCGCCCTCGCCAGGGACGCCGCCCCGGCAGGCTCGGATCGAAGCCCGCCGGCAGGCGCTCCTCGGCGCAGGCGCTGAGCGCCGTCTTGCGCGCCGCGAGGCCTTCCGCCACCACCTGCTCGAGGGCATGGATGGCCTTCCCCATGGCGGGCCGCTCGGCCGCGGCCGCCTTGCCAAGATCCTGGAAAAGCCCGGCGAGAGCGCCCTTGCGGCCGAGGTAACGGATGCGGAGCTCCTCGAGGGCTCGCTCGTCGGCGACGCCGGCCAGCTCCTCGCGGAACCGTGACGCCAGATGCTCGATCTCCGGTTGCATCGCTGCGTCTAGCTGGCCTTGGCCAGCTCGGCCTGGACCATGTCCGTCAGGCGGCCGAAGGCGGCCGGGTCGTTGACGGCCATCTCGGCGAGCTGCCGGCGATCGATCTGCACGTCGAGCTGCTTGAGGCCGTTGATGAGCCGGCTGTAGCTCAGGCCGTGCTGGTGCGCGGCGGCGTTGATGCGGATGATCCAGAGGCGGCGGAAATCGCGCTTCCGGGTCCGACGGTCGCGGTAGGCATACTGCCCGGCGCGGTGGACGGCGTCGGTGCCGGCGCGGACGCTGTTCTTCCGCTTGCCGTAGAAACCCTTGGCGCGCGTGAGGATCTTCTTGCGGCGGGCGCGCGAGGCGACGTTGTTGGTGGCACGGCTCATGGCTTATCTCTCCTGGGCTTCGGTTCGCTGGCGGGATGTGGGCTCACTTGGAGAGGATCATCCTCTTGATGCGCGGGCTGTCGGGCGGGCTGGCCAGCGTGGCGTCCCGCAGATTGCGCTTCCGCTTGGACGACTTCTTCGTGAGGATGTGGTTCGCGAAGGCCTTGTGGCGGCGCACCTTTCCCTGGCCGGTCGTGCGGAAGCGCTTCATGGCGGCGCGGTTGCTCTTCATCTTGGGCATCGGTCGTTCCTCCTGCCTGTTGTCGCGGGGCCGCGCTCAGGCGCCCTCGGCGCTCTCTTCCTTGGACTCGGCCACCGAGCGCTGGCGGCGCTCCTTCTCCCCGAGCGAAGCCAGCATCATGACCACGGTGCGGCCCTCCTGGCGGGGTTCCTGCTCCACCTTGGCGACGTCGGCCAGATCCTCCAGCAGCCGCTCGAAGGTCTGCATGGCGTAGTCCATGTGACTCATCTCGCGACCGCGGAAGCGCATGGTCACCTTCACCTTGAAGTCGTGGTCGATGAAGCGCACGATGTTCCGCACCTTGAACCGATAGTCGTGCTCGTCGGTCTTGGGGCGGAACTGGACCTCTTTGATGACGATCTGGTGCTGCTTCTTGCGCGCCTCCTTGGCGCGCTTGCTCTGCTCGTACTTGTACTTGCCGAAGTCCATGATCCGGCACACGGGCGGCCGGCTGTTGGGCGAGACCTCGACGAGGTCGAGGCCGCGTTCCTCGGCCATCTGCATCGCGATGGCCGTGGCCACGACGCCTACCTGGTTCCCCTCCTCGTCGACGAGGCGGATCTCGGGGATGCGGATTCGCTGGTTGACGCGTGGCTCGTCGGAGTCTCTTCTGATAGGATGTACCTCCTGGCTACAAAAAAAGAGTGGATACATAGACCCACTCGTTGCTGCTCCCGCCTGGCGGTCGCGAAACGCTGACGTACACGCCACGGCGGTAGTCAGGTGAGAGGGTCCCTCTGCTTTCGATATTCACTTGTAAGGAAACAGATTAGTGCTTGCGGGACACTTCGTCAAGGGCCCGGGCGATGAAATCCTCCAGGCCGACTGCCCCCTCGTCGCCCTGTTTCTTGCTCCGCAGCGAAACGGTGCCCTGCTCCATCTCCCGGGAGCCGACGATGAGCATGTAGGGCACCTTCTGGAGCTCGGCCTGCCGGATCTTGTAGCCCACCTTCTCGTCGCGGGTGTCCAGTTCCGCCCGCAGGCCGGCGCTCCGGAGGCGCTCGGTCACCTGCCCGCCGTAGTCCCGGAAGGGGGCGCTGACGGGCAACACGGCCACCTGGACGGGGGCCAGCCAGAGGGGGAACTCCCCCGCGAAGTGCTCCGTGAGGATGCCCACGAAGCGCTCCAGGGACCCCAGCAGGGCGCGGTGGATGATGTAGGGGTGCCGGTGCTGGCCGTCCTCGTCCACGTACTGGACGTTGAAGCGCCGCCCGAGGTTGAAGTCGAACTGGATGGTGGTCGTCTGCCAGAGGCGGCCGATGGCGTCGCGCAGCTTGAGGTCGATCTTGGGGCCGTAGAAGACGGCCTCCCCCTCCATGCGCTTGACGGCCAGGCCCACCTCGTCGGCGGCCGATTTCAAGGCCGCCTCCGCCTCCTCCCACTCCCCGTCGCTGCCGATGTACTTGTCCCCGTTGGCGGGGTCCCGGACGCTGAGCTCGGCCTGGAATTCGTTGAACCCCAGATCGCGCTGCAGCTCCTGGGAGAAGTCGATGAGCTTGGTGACCTCGCCTGCGAGCTGGGCCGGCGTGCAGAAGATGTGGGCGTCGTCCTGGGTGAAGCCGCGCACGCGCAGCAGGCCGTGCAGCGTACCGCTGCGCTCGTAGCGGTAGACGGTGCCCAGCTCGGCCAGGCGCAGGGGCAGGTCGCGGTAGCTGTGCAGCTCGTTCTGGAAGACGAGGATGTGCCCCGGGCAGTTCATGGGCTTGACCACGTAGGTCTGCCCGTCCTGGTCGAAGGTGTACATGTTGTCGGCGTAGAAGTCGAAGTGTCCGCTGGTCCGCCACAGCTCGCCGCGAAAGATGTGCGGCGTCACGATGAGCTGGTAGTCCCGGCGGCGGTGCTCGGCCTTCCAGTGGTTCTCGATCTGCTCGCGCAGGACGGTGCCCTTGGGATACCAGAAGACCAGCCCCGCGCCGGCGTCTTCCTTGATGCCGAAGAGCCCGAGTTGCTGGCCCAGGCGGCGGTGGTCGCGCTTCTCGGCCTCGGCCAGCATGGTCAGGTGGGCCTCGAGGTCCTTGGCCTTGAACCAGCTGGTGCCGTAGATGCGCTGCAGCTGCTCGCGCTTCTCGTCGCCCTTCCAGTAGGCGCCGGCGACGCTCATCAGCTTGAAGGCCTTGAGCAGGCCCGTGTCGGGCACGTGCGGCCCCTCGCACAGGTCGACGAAGTCACCCAGCTCGTAGATGGAGATCTCCGCGGCATCCGGCAGGTCGTCGATGTGCTCGACCTTGAAGCCCTGGCCCCGCTCGGCGAAGAAGCGCTTGGCCTCCTCGCGGCTCATGATGGTCTTGACGAAGGGCAGCTTCGCCCTGGCCAGCTCCTTCATCCGCGCCTCGATGCGCGCCAGGTCATCGGGCGTGAAGGGTCGGCCGACGAGGATGTCGTAGTAGAAGCCATTCTCGACGTCGGGTCCGAACGCGAAGCGGGCCTCCGGGAAGAGCTCCTGGACCGCGTAGGCCATGAGATGGGCCGTGCTGTGGCGTAGCACCTGCAGGCTGTCCTCGTCGTTGTCGGTGAGGACCTCGAAGCGGCCGCCCGCGCGCAGCTCGGAGTGGAGATCTATGACACGGCCGTCGAGCCGGACGGCGACGGCGCGGCGCGCGAGGCCCTCGCTGACGGCGCGCGCGGCGGCGGCCGCGGGCAGCGGTCCGTCCAGCTCGAGGACCTCGTCATCGGGAAGCGTGAGGGCGATCTTCATGATGGGCCACCCGTCCGTGCGTGATGCTGAACCATAGCGAAAAGGCCAGACTCAAGCGCCTGGCCTCAGCGTCGGGTGGGCGATACTAGACTCGAACTAGTGACCTCTTGCGTGTCGAGCAAGCGCTCTAACCAACTGAGCTAATCGCCCACGGGCCTATTGCCATAGCATGCGGGGATTTAAGCGCCTGATTCCGGCTTTGTCAAGACCGCCCCGCGGAGCTAGGCCATGGGCACGGCCTCCCCCACGACCTTCAGCCGCGGGCTGGCCTTCTGGAACTCCAGGGCGCCGTTGCGCTTTCTGAAGTCAACCTGGATGTGGTCGCCGTAGCGGACCTGACCCGTGGAGATGAGGTTGGACAGGGGGTAGACCAGATAGCGCTCGATGGCCCGCTTGATGTGGCGGGCGCCGTACTTGCGGTCCACGCCCTCGGCGAGGAGGAAATCCTTGGCCCGCTGGCTCAGCTCGAATGAGAACTTGGTGTCGCCCGCCGACTGCATGATCCGGCGCTGGAGGTTGCCCAGCTCGATGTCGAGGATCTGCCGGATGTGGTCGTCGGTCAGGTTACGGAAGACCACCACCGAGTCGATGCGGTTCATGAACTCGGGTGAGAACTTGCGGCGGGCCGCTTCGAGAACGGTGCTGTAGATCTGCTTGTCCATCTTGGGATCGTGGACCCGGGCGCCGACATCCGTGAAGCCGATGCCGCCCTCGAGCAACCGCTCGATGCGCTCGGCCCCGATGTTGCCCGTCATGAAGATGATGGTCCGGGTCATGTCGACTTCGGAGTTGTCGCCGAGAGTCAGCCGCCCCTTGTCGAGAATCCCCAGGAGAAGGCTCCACAGCGTGTCGCTGGCCTTTTCGATCTCATCGAAGAGGATGAGGGTGAAGTCCAGCTCCGGCGTGCGGTAGCGCTCGAGGTTCGCCTGCGAGAAGTAGGGTGTCGTTTCGCGGTGGCCCAGGTAGCCCGGCGGCGATCCGATGAGGCGGCTGATCTCGTGGCTGTGCGCGTACTCGGCGCAGTCCACCTTGAGCACGGCGTTGAGTGTCCCGAAGAGGATCTCCGACGAGGCCTCGATGATGCGCGTCTTCCCGCTGCCCGTCGGTCCGAGGAACAAGTAGTTACCGATGGGGCGCTGCGGCGGATAGAGCCCCGCCAGGTAGATCTGGTAGAGGCGGGCGATGCGCTCCACGGCGCGTTCCTGTCCGACGATGCGCTCGCGGAGCTGCTCCTCGAAGTGCTCGGCTGCCATCGACTTCTTCTGCGGATCCAGGGTGCTCTTGGTGGCAGTACTCACGACGCGTCCCTCCTGATGCAGAGCTGGTGCTTCGTCCGCGGCCCGTACAGCAAGGAGTCTGCCAAGGCGCCCTTTTGCCGGGAGGCACCGGCTACCGGCGGCGAGCCGCCAGGCCGGCGTCCTATCCTCTTTGGAGCGTGTGTTTTTCCGGCCTGACGCCGCCGCCGGCTCGCAAGTGACCGGGCGGCACCTTGTTCCCGGCGCTGGGATGGACCGGAACCGCCGCCGGTGGCGGGAGGCGCCACTGCAACGCGGCGCCGCAAATTCGAGACGGGACGCGCGTCATCACGACCGCCGCCGGCGACTTCGCCAGATGTGATATTGCATGGCGATCGTTCGCATATTACGAGAAGATAATGATCGGCCCGCGAACGGATGGCGCCGCAAGAGAGCCGCGCTGCCCTCGCCGTGGCGCGTCATTACGCATCGTCTGCTGTCGGACCAGATTCGGCTGCAGCATCATTCAACATGTAGCATCCCATATGATCGTCGGTATCCGATATCCACCACATAATACAAAAGGCGCCGGGCAATACCCGGCGCCTCGGTCAACGATGGGGAACGACGACGGCGTCTAGTCCACCACCTCGTAGTCGGCATCGACGGCCTTGCCGTCGTCCTTGTCCCGATCCGACTCCCCCGCCGCAGTGTGACCGCCGCCTGCGCTGGCCTGGGCGCCCTGGGCCTGCTGCTGGGCGGCCTCCTGGTAGATCTTCTGCGAGAAGCTGTGGAGGGCCTTGTTGAGCTTCGCCACCGCCTGGTCGATGGCCTCCTTGTCATCACCTTGCGCGGCCTGCTTCACTTCCTCCATGGCGGACTCGATCTCCTGCCGCGTTGCGCTGTCGATCTTGCCCTTGTGCTCCTCGAGCTGCTTACCCGTCTGGTAGACGAGAGCCTCGGCGTTGTTACGGGCGTCGATGAGATCGCGCTTCTTCTTGTCCTCGCCGGCGAAGCGCTCGGCCTCCTTGACCATCTGCTCGATCTCCCGCTCCTCGAGGCCGCTGGATGCCTGGATCTTGATGGACTGCTCGCGGCCGGTCGCCTTGTCCTTGGCGCTCACCGCGAGGATGCCGTTGGCGTCGATGTCGAAGGTCACCTCGATCTGGGGCACGCCACGCGGCGCCGCCGGGATGCCCGTGAGCTGGAAGCGCCCGATGGACTTGTTGTTGGCCGACATCTCCCGCTCGCCCTGCAGCACGTGGATATCCACCGTGTCCTGGTTGTCGGCGGCGGTGGAGAAGATCTGGCTCTTGCGCGTGGGTATCGTCGTGTTGCGGCCGATGAGGCGCGTCATGACGCCGCCGAGCGTCTCGATGCCCAGGCTCAGTGGCGTCACATCCAGCAGGACCACGTCCTTGACGTCGCCGGCCAGGATGCCCCCCTGAATGGCGGCGCCCAGGGAGACCACCTCGTCGGGATTGACGCTGTGGTTGGGCTCCCGGCCGAAGAGCTCCTTGACGATGGCCTGCACGCGGGGGATGCGCGTGGAGCCGCCCACGAGGATGACCTCGTCCACGTCACCGGGCTTGAGGCCGGCGTCGGCGAGGGCCTTCTTGCAGGGTCCCACGGTCCGCTGGACCAGGGGCTCCACCAGCTCCTCGAACCGGGCCCGGGTCAGGCTGACGTTCAGGTGCTTGGGGCCGGTCTGGTCGGCCGTGATGAAGGGCAGGTTGATGTCCGTCTGCGTGCGTGTGGAGAGCTCGTGCTTGGCCTGCTCGGCGGCCTCCTTGAGGCGCTGGACGGCCATGGGATCCTTCGTGAGGTCGATGCCTTCCTTGGACTTGAACTCGGCGGCCAGCCACTCCATGAGGATCTGGTCGAAGTCGTCGCCGCCCAGGTGGGTGTCGCCGTTGGTGGCCTTCACCTCGAAGACGCCGTCGCCAAGCTCCAGGATGGAGATGTCGAAGGTGCCACCGCCCAGGTCGAAGACCGCCACGGTCTCGTCGCTCTTCTTGTCGAGGCCGTAGGCGAGGCTGGCGGCCGTGGGCTCGTTGATGATGCGCCTGACCTCGAGGCCGGCGATGCGCCCGGCGTCCTTGGTGGCCTGCCGCTGGCTGTCGTTGAAGTAGGCCGGCACGGTGATGACGGCCTCGGTGACGGGCTCGCCGAGGTACTCCTCGGCGGTCTCCTTCAGCTTCAGGAGGATCATGGCGCCGATCTCCGGCGGCGTGTACTCCTTGTTGCCCAGCTTCACCTTGACGTCCCCGTTGGGCGCCTTGACGACCTCGAAGGGAACCTCCTTGATCTCCTGGGCCACCTCGTTGTACTTGCGCCCCACGAAGCGCTTGATCGAGTAGACGGTGTTGCGGGGATTGGTGACGGCCTGGCGCTTGGCAAGCTGCCCCACCAGGCGCTCATCGTCGCCGACGAGTGCCACGATGCTGGGCGTCGTGCGATGCCCCTCGCTGTTGGGAATGACCTTGGGCTCGCCGCCCTCGATGACCGAGACGCAGGAGTTGGTGGTTCCGAGATCGATGCCGATGATCTTGCTCATCGTGTTCCTCCATCATGAGACGTTCGACGGACTGCTTGGAAGTGCCGTGCCAACTCATCGCGATACCATAACGTGATATGATACTGTGGATTATCTGATACTGGCCGAGTCCTACCCCAGGCCATCACCATGAGTGGCTGCCAAGATGGCTTTATTCTGCCAGGTTGGCGTCCTGGGTCACGCCAGGCCGTCACGCGTGGCGAGGAAGTCCGCGAAGAGCTCCGCGCGGGCGCGGGAGTTGGCGGTCATGTCGTAGTGCATCTCGATGTGCCGGCGAGCGCGGCGCGCCATCTCACGCGCGCGCCCGGTGTCGGCCAGGATCTCCGCGATCCGCGCGGCGAACTCCTCGGTACGGCGGGGATCGGCGAGCAGACCCGTGACGCCATCCTCGACGAGTTCTGGCAGACCAGTGACGCGCGGCCCCAGGACCGGCGTCCCCAGCGCCATCGCCTCCATGAGCGAGACGGGGATGCCTTCACTGAGACTCGCCAGCACCGCCAGGTCGGCCGCCCGGAGGTAGCGAGCGATCTCGCCGTGGTCGACCACGCCGTGGAAGCGGACGCGCTCGCCGATGCCGAGCTGATCCGCCAGCCGCGTCAGGCGCTGGCGTCGGTCCTCTGCGTCCCCACCCACCAGGTCGAGCCGGAAGTCGACGCCGCGCGAAGCGAGCAGAGACGCGGCGCCCAGCAGGGTTTCGTGGTTCTTGATCGGATAGAAGGAGGCGATGCAGACCAGGCGGCTGGGTCCTGGGGTGCAAGGCCCGCGCTCCGTGAAGGGGTACTGATCCAGCAGGACGCCGCAGCGGCTGACGGCGACGCGCCCCGGCGGATAATCGGGATAGAGCGACAGCAGTGTCCGCCGGTTGAACTCCGAGACCGCTAGGACGAAGGCCGCGTGCCGCACCTTGCTGCGCAGGCAGAGGCGCTTGGCCCGGTAGACGGTGTGGCTGCCGTGGGCCGTGAAGCTGTAGCTGTTGCCGTTGAGCCGTGACGCGACGTGCGCCGCCAGCGCGGCCTTGTGCGCGAAGTGCGCGTGCAGGTGCTCGCCGTGGTCGCGGATCAGCCAGGCGAAGTAGACGGCGACGCCCAGGTGCGCGAGGGTGCGCAGCGCCTGGGCGGGACGGTCGTTGTCCAGAGGCAGCCGGAGGACCATGCCCAGCAGACGGCGCGGGCGGCGACGCAGGTAGTGGAACCACGCGCGCAGGAACCCCCGCCAGGGGACCGGACGTACGTTGCATGTCCGCGCGAGGTAGTCGCGCGCCTCGGCGGGGCAGGTCGTCGCCGGCAGCAGGGAGTAGAGCGCGATGCGGAACCCGGCCTCCTCCAGGACCCGGATCTCGTTGTAGATGAAGTTCAGCGTGTAGGAGGGGAAGCGGTCCAGCACGTAGAGGAGCCGCCTGTCGGACGGGCGTTTCATCGTCCCTACCAGCAGATGCCCTGATAGGCATCGTCGGCGGGCGGCTGGCGCCAGAGGCGGACCAGGTCGATGATCTTCTTGCCTCGCCCCGGACCCGCGAGGAGGTCGGCGTAGCCCGACAGCGCCGCGCCGACGATGACGACGCCGGCCTCGTTCACGACCGACTCCGGATCGCCGACCAGCAGCTCGCTGATGTGCGGCAGCCGCGCCTCGATGTAGGCCTTGTTGCCGCCGCGGAGGCGCGCCAGCGCGACGTTCTCGTCGTGGATGCGGACCCGGCACCCCTTGCCGATGAGCCGCTCCACCAGCTCGACGAGCGGGCTCTCGCGCAGGTCGTCGGTGCCCGGCTTGAAGCTCAGCCCGAGCACGCCGATCCGCGTCTCGCCGAGCGACAGCACGAGGTCCAGCGCGCGCAGGATGTGGCGGTCGTTGCTGTCCTGGATCGCGCGGATGACGGGCATCTCCACATTCCGCGCCCGCGCCAGGTAATTCATCGCGCGCAGATCCTTGGGCAGGCACGAGCCGCCGTAAGCGAAGCCGGGCATGAGGTAGGCGGGCGAGATGTTCAGGCGCGTGTCCTGGCAGAAGATCGTCATCACCTCGTGGCTGTCGATGCCGAGGGCGCGGCAGAGGGTGCCGATCTCGTTGCCGAAGGCGACCTTGAGTGCGTGGAAGACGTTGTCGGCGTACTTGACCATCTCGGCGGTCTTGATCCCGGTGATGAACAGGGGCGACGGGAAGCCCTGGTAGAGGCCGGCCAGCGCCTGGGCCGATCGGGCGTCCGCCGCGCCGATGACGATCTTGGGCGGCGCACGGAAATCCCTGACCGAGGAGCCCTCGCGCAGGAACTCGGGGTGGAAGCAGAGCCCGAAATCGTCGCCCGCTAGCTTGCCGGCGCTCGCGTTGAGGGCTGGCGTCACCACCGTCTCCATGCTGCCCGGCAGGATGGTGCTGCGCACCACCACGACATGGTAGTCCGCCTTGTCCCGCAGCGCCGCGCCGATCTCGGTGGAGACCCGCGTGACGTAGTCCAGGTTCGGCTTGCCCGCCGCGTCGGAGGGCGTCCCCACGCAGACGATGGACATCTCGGAGCCCAGGATCGCCTCGGCGGCGCTGGTGGTGGCGCGCAGCCTGCCGGCGGCGGCCATGGCGGCGGTGATCTCGTTGATCAGCTCCTCGACGATGGGGCTCTCGCCGCTGTTGATGGCCTCCACCTTCTCGGGCACGACGTCCACGCCGATGATTTCATGGCCCATCTCGGCCAGGCAGGCCGCCGTGACGACACCGACGTAGCCGAGTCCGAAGACGCTGATGCGCATGGGTTTATCCTTCCTGCAGTTCCGGCAGTCGCTGGGCGAGCTCGGCGCGTGTCCGGACCCAGCTCGCCTGGCGCTCGTTCGCCAGTTCGCGGATCTCGCGCCGGTAGCGCTCGTAGGATCCCCGCAGCGTGCCGACGGCCGCCTGGATCGACTCGGCGCTGTTGTCCACGTGCACGGTCCCCTTGCTGAAGATCTGGCGCAAGACGGGCCAGTCGGAGGTGATGAGGGGCCGGCCGACGGAGACCGCCTCGCTGCCCCCGCGCTGCATCGTGAAGTCGCGCGTCGTGAGCACCATGAGGGCATCGGCGGCCCGGAGCAATCCCGCGTAGTCCTCGTTGCTCAGGTACCCGGTGAAGACCAGGTTCCGCGGCTGCGACCCTCGCAGCGCCGGATCGGCCTTGCGGGCGTCCCCGGTGACATAGAAGCTCACGTCCGCGAGGCCGCGGGCGGCCTCGAACACCGCTGCCAGCGGTTCGTCCGGAGCGTAGGTGCAGACGAACACGATGGTGAACGCGGCCGCGGGCAGGGGATAGCTCCCGGCCGGCAGTGTGTAGGGAATGTCCGTGATCCGAAACGCCTCGCCGCCCAGCGCGCGGACCGCGTCGCACAGCGTCTCGTTGGTGACGATGGACAGGACGGCGCGCCGGGCGGCGAACGCGTGCAGGGGGTGCAGCCAGGTCCACTTGCGCATGTCGAAGGCCGCCGAATGGGAGTCCAGGATGAAGCGGGCCCGATAGAACCTGGTGTAGACGGCGGCCACGAGCGGCAGGAAATAAGGCGGATTCATGCAGATGACCAGCGCGGGCCGCCGCCTCGTGAGCAGGCGCCACGTCTTCCAGGCGCGGGGGAGGTACTTGAGCAGGCCCAGTCGCTGCCCGTCGTGGATGAAGTGGCACTCGGCACCAAGGCCCTGGGCAAGGCTGCTGCTCCGCGTGGAATGGCGCACCCAGGAGATGAAAAGCGAACGTGCCGGCACCGTACCTAGCCAACCCATTGCATGCTCTCGGGTATCGGACACCTCCGTGGGCCCTGATGGCACCGGCCTTCGCCGCGCGCCACTCGCGGCGCGGCACCGCGATTCGCGCGCGAGAAGGGCGCCTGAGGAGACGGGCCTGCCCAGATGCACAGGCCCGTCGAATGCCGGAGGCCGGAATCGAACCGGCATGGCCCGAAGGGCCGGGGGATTTTAAGTCCCCTGCGTCTACCCGTTCCGCCACTCCGGCTCAGGATGAGGAGGCGGCACCCGGAATCGAACCGGGGATAACGGTTTTGCAGACCGTCGCCTTACCACTTGGCTATGCCGCCCTATCGTGCGCCGAGCTGCGCTTACTGAAACCCCCACAAGGACTTCGCGCTCTGGTCGGCGAGTCACAGCATAGGTAGAGCCGCCGCGGCTGTCAAGCGCCGCACGGCGGGCCCCACCGCCGTCATGCGGCTTGGCCCAAGCAAAAACCCCGCCGCCGAAGCGACGGGGCCCGGGAGCGGGAAACGGGATTTGAACCCGCGACCCCCACCTTGGCAAGGTGGTGCTCTACCACTGAGCTATTCCCGCAAGCGCCTCTACCAGTAAGACATGGGCCGTGGAAAGTCAAGCCCCCCGGGCGGCCGCGAGGTGCAGCTCCTCCAGCAGCGGCCGGGCCTGCTCGGGTCGGCCCTGCCGTCGCAGGCGGGCCACCTGGTAGAGCTTCTCGTAGGCGGCGGCCGAGGCGTCCCAGCTGAAGTCGAGGGCCATGGCCCGCCGCCTCAGGGCGGAGAAGGCGTCGCGCCGGCCGAAGAAGGCGATGGCCCGCCCCAGGGCCGCCAGCAGGGCCTCGGGCTCGTAGTCCGTGAAGCCGAAGCCCGTGCCCCGCGCGCCTTCCGCGTCCACCTCCGTCACCGTATCGGCCAGGCCGCCCGTGTAGCGTACCACGGGGATGGTGCCGTAGCGCAGGCTGTACATCTGGTTGAGACCGCAGGGCTCGTAGCGGCTGGGCATGAGGAAGAAGTCGGCGCCGGCCTCGATCTGGTGGGCCAGGGCGTTGTCGAAGGTGAGAAACACGGCGAGGCGAGCGGGCCAGCGCTCCGCGTACTCCGCGAAGGCGGCCTCCATCTCCTTCTCGCCCGTGCCCAGGACGACCATCTGCAGCGGGAGGCTCATGATCCGCTCCATGACGGGCGGCAGCAGGTCGAAGCCCTTCTGGCCCACCAGGCGCGAGATGATCCCCACCAGGGGCAGGCCGGGGCGGTACTCGAGTCCCGCCCGCGCCAGCAGGGCGATCTTGTTGACCTCCTTGCCCGAGTCGGGGTCCCGGGCATCGTAGCCCACCTCGATGAGGGGATCGTGCTCCGGCGACCAGACCTCCGGGTCGATGCCGTTGAGGATGCCCACCAGGTCGCCGCCGCGCTGGCGCAGAACTCCTTCCAGCCCGCAGCCCAGCTCGGGATCCGTGATCTCCCGGGCGTAGCGCGGGCTCACGGTGGTCACCAGGTCCGCGTGGTGGATCCCCGCCTTCATGAAGTTCACGCGGCCCCAGTACTCGAAGGGGCTTCCCGGCCGGAACTCCGCCCGGGAGATGCCGGCCAGGTCCAGGATCCCTGGCTCGTAGAGCCCCTGGTAGGCCAGATTGTGGATGCTGTAGATGGTGGCGCAGCCCTCCAGGGCCGGGCGGTGGCGCCAGAAGCGCTCTAGGAGGGCCGGGATCATGCCGGTGTGGTAGTCGTTGCAATGGACGATGTCGACGCCGATGTCCAGGCGGTCCAGGGACTCCAGCACCGCCAGGGAGAAGAAGAGGAAGCGTTCGCCGTCGTCGTCGTAGGCCAGGCCCGTCTCGGGATCCGTGTAGAGGCCGGGTCGGTCGAAGTAGCCCGGCGCGTCCACGAAATAGACGCGCAGGTCCCCGCCGCCGGCCAGGCGCAGGAGCCGGAAGGAGGCGGCCGGCCGCCCGCCGAAGAAGGGCACGCGGGCCTCGAGGACCGGGTCCAGCGCCCGCGCCGGCGCGTCCACGGCGGCGTACAACGGCAGGAACAGGCTGGGCTGATGCCCGTGCGCGGCGAGAGCGCGGGGCAGGGCGCCGGCGACGTCGGCCAGGCCGCCCGCCTTGGCCCAGGGCACGGCCTCGGCGGCGATGAAGGCCGGTCGGACAGGAGCGCTCACGGCGGCTCCGTCGGAACGGGATCCAGGCGCAGCTCGCGCAGGTACTCGGCGGCTTCCTCGGGCGGCGTCGGGTTGATATAGAAGCCGCTGCCCCACTCGAAGCCCGCCACCTTGGTCACCTTGGGCATGATCTCGATGTGCCAGTGGAAGTACCAATCGCGGCGGTCGTTCACGGGCGCCGTGTGGATGGCGTAGTTGTAGGCCGGACCGTCGAGGGCCACGTCCAGCTTGCGCAGGACGGTGCTCAGGATCGCGGCGAAGTGGCGGCGCTGCTCGGCGTCGATGCCCGCGAAGTGGGACGCATGGCTCTTGGGCAGGATCCAGGTCTCGAAGGGGAAGCGCGCGGCGAAGGGCGCCAGAGCCGCGAAGTGGGGATTCTCCGCCACCACGCGGCGCCCGTCCCAGAGTTCCTGGTCGAGGATGTCGCAGAAGATGCAGCGCTCCTTGGCCTGGAAGTGCCGCGCGGTGCCGTCCAGCTCCTCGATGACGCGCTTGGGCACGATGGGCGTCGCGATGAGCTGGGTGTGCGAGTGCTCGAGGCTCGCGCCAGCCTCCTCGCCCTGGTTCTTGAACAGGAGCAGGTAGCGGAAGCGCTGATCCTGCTGGAGGTCGTTGAGGCGGCTCTGGTAGGCGAGAAGCAGCTCGTCGAGTTCGCCCACGGAGAAGTCGGACAGGGTGCGGTCGTGGCGCGGGGTCTCGATGATGACCTCGTGGGCGCCGATGCCGTTCATCATGTCGTAGAGGCCCACGCCCTTCGGCCGCAGGGGCCCCTCCACCACCAGGGCCGGGAACTTGTTGGGGACGACGCGGACGCGCCAGCCGGGGCTGTTGGGCTTGCCGCCGTCGCGGAAGGCGAGGATCTCCGGCGGCGTCTTGTCCTCGTTCCCCTCGCAGAAGGGACACAAGCCGCTGCGGGGCGTGGCTTCCCGCCGCCCGAAGTCCAGGGGGCGTTTTCCGCGCTCGGTGGAAATGACCACCCAGCGCCCGATGACGGGATCCTTGCGTAGCTCGGGCATGCCCTCGCGATGTCTCCGGTGACGGCTAGTACTCGAAGATCCAGGCGTCCTCGTAACCCAGCGCGACCACGTCGCGCCTCAGGTCGACCGCGTCCTCGCGATCGACGAAGCCCCCCACCAGGACCTTGTAGTAGGGCTCCACGTACTCGACGCGGACGCGCTCATCAAGACGCGCGGCGGCGGCGCGGGCCGTCTCCTCGGCGCTGGCGCGGGTGCTGCCGGCGAAGATCTGCACCCAGTAGAGCGGGCCGTCGATCTCGGCGGCAGGCGGCGCGGTCTGCACCGGCGCCGGCGTCGTCGTCGCGGGGGCGGGTTCGGCTTCCTCCTCGATGACGGGCAGGTCGGCCTCGGCCGGCGCCGTCTCGGCGGCGGCAGCCTCGTCCGCCAGCGGCGGCGCCTCCTCGATCAGGAAGTCGTAGCTCAAGGTATCGGGCGCCGCCTCGACGGCCGCCTCGGGCTCGAGCCAGGGATCGTTCCGCACCGGTTCCTTGGGGCTGCAGCCGACCAGCAGGGAGAGTGCGAGCAGGATCAGGAGCGCGCGCTTCGTCATCTTCGACTCCCTTCGCCAAAGCGGCGGCAGGATAGCAGGCGGCGCCCCATCCGGCAACAGTTAAGGACGGGCACCCAGGCGCGCGTAGAGGGTGAGGGTCTCGGCGAGGATGCGGTCGGGATGGAAGCGGCGCCGTGCCTCGGCGTGGGCCCTCTCGCCGCGCCGTCGGCGCTCCTGTGGCGCGCCGGCCCAGTCGTCCAGGCAGGCGGCCAGGGCGTCCGCGTCACCGGCGTCGAAGAGCCAACCCGTCTCGCCCTCGGCGACCAGCTCCGGCGTGCCGCCCAGGCGGCTGGCGAGCACCGGCCGTCCCAGCGCCAGGGACTCCAGCACGGACAGGGGCGCGTTCTCGTACCACTCGCTGGGCAGGACGGTGGCGTCGGCCGCGGCCAGCAGAGCCGGGATCTCGTCGCGAGGCCGGCGTCCCAGGAAGCGCACCCGATCGCCGAGGGCCAGCTCGCCGGCCAGGCGGCGCAGGGGCCCCTCCTCGGGACCGTCGCCCACCAGGGCGAGGCGCAGGGGACGGCGGGCGCGGGACACGGCGGTCAGCAGCGTGGCCAGCCCCTTCTCGTAGCTGAGCCGCCCCACCCAGAGCAGCTCCGGCGCCTCTCTGGCGGGCGGCGGCGCGTAGGCCCGGGCCAGGGTGGCCGCGTCCAGGGGCAGCGCGTTGGCCAGGTGGACGATGCGGCCGGGATCAAGGCCGGTGGCGACCAGCTTGCCCCGCAGGAAGCGGCTCGGCGCGGTGAACAGGGTCACGCCGCGCTCGTAGCTGCGCAGGGCGCGGTGGAGAAGGGCCTCGCTGAAGAGGACGGCGCTCTCGGCCAGGCTGCCGCCCTTGCAGCGGTGGCGGAGCAGAGGCAGGGGCAGGCGGCCCAGGCACTCCTCGCAGACGCCCCCGTCGCGGAGGAAGGTGTAGACGGGGCAGGCCAGCTTGTAGTCGTGCAGGGTCAGCAGTACGGGGACCTTCCGCGCCCGCGCCGGCGCCAGGATGGCCGGCGTGAGCTGGTGGTAGATGTTGTGCGCATGGATCAAGTCGGGCCGCCAGCGGTCCAGGAGGCGCGCCATGCCGCGCCGGGCGCGCAGTCCGTAGATGGTGCGCAGGGCCTCGGTGGCCTTGCGGGCCGCGCTGCGCCGGGCGTGGTAGTCCACGGCCGGCGGGAAGCAGTCGTCGTCCGGGCCGGTCGGGTTGCGCGGGTCCTGCATGCCGAACAGGCGCACCTCGTGGCCCGCCGCGCCCAGCTGTTCGGCCAGGCCCAGGCAGACGATCTCCGCGCCTCCCTTGGGATAGAGGAACTTGTTCACCTGGAGCACGCGCATCAGGGCGCCCCCAGATGGGAGGCCAGCCGCGCATAGCGTTCCGCAAAGCGCGCGGGATGGTGCTCCGCGGCGACGGCCCTCGCCTTGGCGTCCCGCTGCACCGCCGCGGGCGGAGCGGCGAGGAAGGCGTCCACCTGATCGACCCAGCCCGCGGGGTCCTCGCCGCCCAGGAGCAGACCACAGCCCGCCAGCAGGGCGGGCAGGGCGCCCCGGGGCGGCGCCGCCACGGGCACGCCGGCCGCGAGCGCCTCCAGGACGCTCAGGGGCAGCGCCTCCTCGGCGCTGGTGAGGATGAACAGGTCCATGCGCGCCAGCAGCGCCGGCACGTCGTCGCGCCTGCCCCAGAAGCGCACGCGGTCCGCGATGCCCAGATCCTCTGCCCGGCGGCGGAGAGCGGCCTCCTCGGGCCCGGCCCCCACCAGCCAGAGCTCGATCTCGCGGCGTCCCGCCAGGCGCGCGGCCAGGTCCAGCAGCAGATCCTGGCGTTTCTCCGGCCGCAGGGCGGCCACCGTGCCGAGGATGATGGGCCCGCCGTCTTCCCGCCGCGGACCGGGGCGGAGCCGCTCCCCGTCCACCGGGTTGGGCACCCTGACCCAGAAGCCCGGAGAGAGCCCCTCGCGGCGGCGCAAGCCATCCTCCTGCCAGGAGCCGAGGGTGACCAGGTTGGGAGAGAGACCCAGGAGGAGGCGATTGTAGGCCCGGAACGCCCGCAAGCCTCCCTGGGCGGAGCTGTGGACGGGCGACAGCACGGGCAGGAAGCCGGCCAGGGCGGCGGCCAGGCGCCCCCAGAAGAGGCAGTCGTGGTGATCCTGAACGTAGAGCAGAGCGGCTCCGTCCCGGCGCAGGGCGACCAGGACGGCAAGCAGGGCGCGCGGGTGGCGCGTGCTGCCCAGACCGAGGGCCCGCGTGGGAATCCCCGCCTTCGCCAGCTCGCCGCCCACCGGTCCCGGTTCCTTGAGCAGCAGGAGGGACAGGGGCGTGCCCCGGTCCCTCAGCGCGAGCAGCAGCTGGGCCAGGACCCGCTCGCCGCCCCCCACCCGCAGGGTCGAGGCCAGGACCAGGATGCCGCCCGCCTCGCCCATGGCCTCAGGCCGGCGGCTCGTAGGGCCGCTGCCGCAAGTCGACGACGCAGTCGATGTCGTAGATGGAACCGTGCACGCGCGCGGGATTGCCGTAGGCCACCGTCGCGGGCGGTATGTCCCGTGTCACGACGGCGCCGCTGCCGATCAGCGCCCGGGCGCCGATGCGTACCATGGGCACGATGGTGACGTTGACGCCGATCTGGGCGCCCGCCTCGATGATCGGGCCCTTCATGCACTCGCCGGACTGGGGGCAGCCGGGGTGCGGGTCGTTGGCGATGGTGACGCCGGGCGCCAGGAATGCGCCGTCGCCGATCTCCGTGAACTGGGCCACGTAGCAGTTGGCGTGGATCTTCACGTCGTCGCCGATGACGCAGCCGTAGTCGATGACGGTGTTGTTCCAGACCGCGAAGCGGTCGCCGATGCGGTTCTCCTCGCGGATGACCACGTTGTGCCCGGTTTCCAGGCGCTCGCCGATGGTGGTGCCCTGGTAGATGACGGTACCCGAGCGCAGGTGGGCGCCGGGCGCGATGCGAAGCTCGAGGGCGACGTTCCGCCTGCCCGTCAGGTAGCCGAGCAGGACGTCAGGATCGACGTGGCGGGGATCGCCCAGGATCACGTGCGCGGGCAGGGAGAAACTCACGTCAGCCACGGGCCGCCTCCTAGAGACCGTAATCGATGGCGGTTTCGCCGCCGCTGTCCCCCATGGAGCGGCAGGCGTGCTCCAGGGCGACGACCACCTGGTGGCCGTGCAGGAAGCTCGAGCGGCAGGGGGTGCCCTTGCGGATGCAGTCCAGGAAATGCGCCGTCTCCGCCTTGAGCGGCTCGCCGTCGGCCAGCTTGGGGATGCTGATGTCGCCGAAGCGGTAGGCGAGGTGGAATTCGCCGAAGGTGTCGTAGTGGCGGTGCACGTCGACGCCCTTGTCGTAGACGCGGATCTTCTCCAGCGTCGACACGTCGTCATAGACCAGCATCTTCTTGGAGCCGACGACGGTGGTCTTGCGGATCTTGTTGGGATCCAGCCAGCTGACGTGCACGTGGGCCAGCTTGCCCTTGGGATAGCGGAAGGTCAGGAAGGCCACGTCCTCGATCTCGGGCTGGATGTAGTCGTGGCCCACCGCGTTGACGCGGTCCGGCACCGAGCCGAAGATGAAGTTGAAGATCGAGATGTCGTGGGGCGCCAGGTCCCAGACGACGTTGATGTCGTCCTGGAAGAGGCCCAGGTTGACCCGGATGGTGCTGATGTACTGAACCTCGCCCAGCTCGCCGGCGTCGACCAGCTCCTTGATCTTCATTACGGCCGGCGAGTAGAGGAAGGTGTGCCCCACCATCCCCACCAGGCCCTTGGCCTCGGCCAGCTTGACCAGCTCCAGGCTCTCAGCCGCGTTGTGCGTCAGGGGCTTCTCGAGAAACACGTGCTTGCCGGCCTCCAGGGCCTCCTTGGCCAGCTTGTAGTGCGTCGTCACGGGGGTCGAGATGACGATGGCGTCCAGGCCGGGATCCTCGATCAGCTCCCGGTGGTCCTGGGTCGTCTCCAGGGCGGGGAAGAGCGTCTCCATGTGCTGGAGTCTCTCGCGCGACAGGTCGGCGACCTTGGTCACTCGCGTGTCCGGCTGACTGTAGAAGTTGCGGACGAGGTTGGGCCCCCAGTAACCGCAGCCGATGACTCCCAAGGTCAGCATCGCTTCCTCCTAAGGCCAGAAAAACAGAGAGCGTACCGCTCCTATGTAGGGGGGGCGTGCCCCGCTGTCAACCGAAAGTCGGCGCCTAGTAGCCTCCAACTCCGAAGAGGACCACGGGTACGGTTCGCAGGAGGATCTTGAGATCCAGCAGGAAGGACCAGTGCTCCAGGTAGTGGATGTCCAGCATGACCATCTCGTCGAAGGGGACGCGGCTGCGCCCGCTCACCTGCCAGAGGCCCGTGATGCCGGGCTTGGCCAGGAGCCGCTGCTTGTGCCACTCCTGGTAGTGATCGAGCTCGTACTCGATGGGCGGCCGCGGGCCCACGAGGCTCATGTCCCCCTTCAGGACGTTGAACAGCTGCGGCAGCTCGTCCAGGCTGCTGCGCCGCAGGAAGCCGCCCACGCGTGTGATGCGCGGGTCGTTGGTCATCTTGAATGTCGAGCCGCTGCCCTGAAGCCCCCATCCGTTGATGAGTCGCGCGGAGTACTGGCGGTGGATGGAGTCGTCGTTCCGGTGATGCATGGTCCGGAACTTGTAGAATTTGATGATCCGCCCGTGCTGGCCCAGGCGTCGCTGGGTGAAGATCACGGGACCGGGCGAGGTGATGGCCACGGCGATGGCGACGACGAGGAAGACGGGCGACAGGAACGCGATGGCGACGGCAGCGGTCACCGCGTCGAACACGCGCTTGCGCAAGGCGCCTGCCTCGTAGATCTGATGATTGGGGTGGGGAGGTACCAGGGTCAGTCGGGGCCGCGTGGAAATCCGATACCCCTCCGCCGCGGAGCTGGCCAGGATCGAGGTCTTTTTCAAGCTCGAACTCCTCGATGATGTGCTGAGATGTGATTCAAGCCTGACTAGAGCTTTAACAAGCGATCGATACGGCCTCCTCGCGGCTCCATTGTCATACGAGTGTTCCAACTCGCGACCATTCGCGATTATATCACAGGGTCGTCCGGGAAAACTAGTGGAAACAGGGCGCTTTTCGGTGTCAGGCCGGCCTGTTGATGAGGCCGGTCAGGAGGCCCTCCCAGCGGTCCGCCAGGACCGCGGGATCATGCCGCTCCTTCAGGAACGACAGGGCGCGATCGGCCCTTGCGAGGCGTTCGGCCGGTGTTTCGGTCAGCAGGGCGGTCAGCGCGGTTTCCAGCCCCGCCAGATCCCGGACCGCGGCGCCCAACCCTCCCGCCGACAGTAGTCCATCGGGATCCACGGTGGACAGGACGGGCATCCCCTGTCGCCAGGCTTCCAGGAAGGTGTTGGGAAAGCCCTCGCTCTGCGAGGTGTTGAGGAAGACCCGCGCCCGCCGGAACAGGCCGGGCAGGTCCTCGGGCGCCACCGGTCCCAGGTACTCGATGTTCGCCGCCGCCGCCAGGCGTTCAGCGATCCCGCGCGCGTAGGCCTCGTGCCCGGGAGCGGCCCCCCCGTAGACGATGAAGGGCACCGTGGCGAAGCGCTCCGCCAGGGCCAGCAGCCACTCGGGGCGCTTGACGGGGCGCAGGTTCCCCCCCCACAGCACCGCCTCACCGGCGGGATGGGTCGGCGCCGCCGGCAGGTCCCCGGCCGGGAAGGAAGGTATCAGCGTCGCCGCGATTCCAAAGCGCTCCCGCAGGCGGCGCACCTGGGCCTCGGTCTGGGCCACGACGGCCGCGGCGCGGCGCAATCCGGCCCGGTAGAGCAGGTGGTCTTGGGGATGGGGCACGATCTCCCGGCCAGGCTGCAGGTCCCGGTTGCTCGCCACCATGAAGATGAAGGGAATGCCCACGCGCCGGCAGGCGAAGGCGCCCAGTCCCGTCAGTTCCGCGGCGCCGCGCTGCAGGAGCGCCCCGGCGCGGCAGTCGAGGAGGAATCTCCGCAGGGCGCTGCTCTTGGGATGGATCAGCTTGATCAGCGGCACGCCGCCCAGTGGATAGCGCGGCCAGACGCGCCCGGCCGGACACTCGCGCGGCGGCCCGCTGTCCCCGGCCACCATGATATCGACGACATGCCCCCGGGCGCGCAAGGCTGCGCCCAGGGCCGCGATCTGGCGCTCGGCGCCCCCCACCGCGCCGGCCGCCTCCCGGATCAGCGCCGGAGCCGCGGTGGGCGCCAGGACGGCGATCCTCACGGCGGCAGGGTATTGGCGGAGTTCGCCGCGGGCAGCGTCCGCAGGGATCGCGTCCGCTTCTCCTCAGGCGTCCTCTGGAACAGCACGCCGCCCAGCAGGAAGATGAGAATGGCCGAATACTGAGCGTTGAAGACCATGTCCGTGGTGAGTGCCTGGACGTACTGGGTGAGGAAAATGCCCACGCAGACCATGACCTCCATCTTGCCTGCGATGTGACCGTGGACCCGGTTCGACAGCAGCTTCCACATGCGGAGAATGAACAAGAGGAGGATGCCCAGGTACAGCAGGGCCAGCATCGGGCCGCCCTCGACCCAGAGGCGGATGTAGGAGTTGTGTGCCGAGGTGATGCCGTGGGCGTATTCCGTGGACACCGTGTTGCCGTGGAAGGTGAAGTACTTCGTGTAATAGGTCCCGAACATGTCCAGCCCCGTCCCGAGCAGGGGATAGTCCTTGATCATCTCCCAGCTGGTGGTCCAGACGACCCAGCGGTCGTTGACCGTGCGCGAGTCAGCGAATCGCTCCTGGTAGACGGTCGTCTGCGTGATCGAATGCCATTGCGTCGCCGAGATCAGCAGAATCAGGACGAACATCGCGAGCAGGGGACGCCGGAAGCGTTTCTCCACGATGCCGAGGAACACCATGGTCACCGCGTAGCCCATCCAGACGGAACGTCGGTAGGTCCAGTAGGCCACCATCGTGTGGATGAAGAGGATGCAGGCCGAGAAGAGGCGCATGCGCAGGTTCTTGGCGTTGAACAGGTGGTAGAAGAAGAAGACGATCCCGCCAACCATGACCGAGCCCAGGACCTGCGGCGTGTCGAAGGGACCCTGGACGCGGTCGGCCATCCCCTCCTGCTTCCAGTTGAGCTCGCCTGTCGCCGTAAAGAAGCTGTGTTCGGTGAAGTGCTCCTGGAAACCCAGCAGGGCGCAGTAGACGGTCACGATGCCGAAGGTCCAGACGAGAGAGCGGATGCCTTCCTTCGTCGTGATGAGATTCTTCGTGAGAAAAAACACGATGAAGGGCGTCATCAGATGGTCGAATACCACCTGTCCCGCCTTGATGGGGTCAGAGCCACGGAAGATGGCGGGCAGCGCGATGAGGATGGTTCCGACCATCAGCCAGTCAATGACCTGCATCTTCTGCAGCTGCCGCACCTTGACGGCTATCTGGAAGAGCAGCACGAGCATGAGTGCGGACACGGCGACCCGGTTGATCGTGATGTCCGGGATGCCGGCACCGAGGTTGATGCGAATGAAGTGGTTGAGGATGGGCGCCGAGGCCACCCAGACCAGGAAGACCGCCGTGGTGTTGGTCATCATCGCGTAGACCAGGAAGGGCACCATCGCGATCAGGATCGCCTGGGTCCAACCGCCGTACAGGAGGACGTTGGCCAGTACAACGCCGATCACCGCAGCTAGCAGAACAACGGATTTGAACTGCAGATGTCCCAGCAGTCGCTCGAGCAGGGGGTGCTTCTGGAAGATCACCTGCTGCATGGCTAGATCCGCCGGTAGATGAAGTCCGGGATCGGGAATTCCCGCTTGTTGAAGAGGATGCCAGTTACGGGAATGGCGGCGTTGCGGAAACCGTTCAGGACGCGCTCCAGGATCTCCTGCTTGGTGCGGCGGTAGCTGGTCACGATGAACACCGTATCGCTGTGGCGGCTCCAGATCTCCGCGTACTTGTCGAATCCAGGAAGCGAATCGAAGACGGTCGCGCGGTAGTACCGCCGGCTCTCCGTGATGAAGTGCCCGGCGCGCTCGGCCGAGAGCCGCACGTGGCTGCTGCGGATGCGCCCGCCGTGGACCGCCGCCAGCCGCCCCAGTTCGGTCGGAAAGGGCAGCATGCGGAAATCCGCGCCTCCCTGCAGGAAGTCGCTCAGGCCGCATTCGGGCAGGCCCTCCAGGCGACGCACGTAAGGATGCCGGATGTTGCCGTCCACGTACAGGCAATCCTCGCCCGTCCGCACGGCGACGTAGTAGGCCAGCGCCCAGGCGACCGTGCTGGTGCCCTCCCCTCGCGAGGTGGCGCCGGCGTAGATGAACAGCCGTTCCTTCTCGAGGGACGGCAGGAGTGCCGCGTAGAGCGATTCCAGCTCGGGCAGGATGGCGATATCGAAGTGCTCCAGGCTCGGTTCCTGGCCCAGGGCGCTCTTGCGTATGAAATGCTTCATGGCGCCCCCTACAGCTTCCGGAAACTGGCCAGCACGGGCAGACCGCTGAAGGCTTCGAGCTGGGCGACCGTCTGGAAGCTGCTGCTGGTCGCCTCGATCATGAACGCGAAGGCGATGGCCAGCAGCAGCGCGAAAAGGGGTATGACGAACACGAAGACGAACTTGGGAACATAGCCTTCCATGCCGCCGATGTTGGCCGGGCCGAGTGCCACCAGCTGCTGTTCGACGACGGTCTGCTCATCGCGGGCCAGCGAGTCGTTATACTTGGCCAGGAGCTCCGAGTAGAGTGTCCATTGGTTGTGGACGTAGCTATCGTAATAGTCGATCCTCGCCACGTCATCCGGCATCCCGCGCGAGCGAGCGTTCATCTGGTCGATGATGTCCTCGAGGATGTGCTCCTCCTCGTAGGATTGCGCCAGCTGCTTCTCGCGAATGCGGACCAGGTTCACGATGTGTGCGTGACGCTGTTGCTGGGCCGATTCCAGCTCGCTGCGCTTGGCCCGCACCAAGCGGTGGTCGCCGGTGTACCGGCTCTCGAGCTGGGCCAGTTCGAGCCTGAGCTGGGCGAGCTGTGATTCGAGTATCTTCAGGAGCTCATCGTCCCGCAGCTCCGGCGTGAGCACGAAGTCGTACCCTTCCTCGAAGACCTTGCGCTCCATCGCGACCTGGTTCTCGAGCACCCGCCGCGCGATGCGCTTGCTGTTCAGGTCACGGCGTAGCATCTCCTCCGTTTCCGAGAAGGCGACCTGCTGATACGACCAGTTGTAGATCTCGGAGTCGGTCTGCAGATCCGCCTTGGCGTCGAGGGCGTTTCGGATACGCGATTCCACGTCGGCGATGGCCTTCGCGAAGAAATCACGCCCGTAGCTGTGGCGGTTGACGCGGTTGTGCTCCACCATGAAGGCGGCGCCGTAGATCTCGGCGATGGCGAGGGCGGTGTCCGCGTCGGCTTCGTGCACGAGGATGTTGATGATGTCGGTTTCCTGGACCGGCAGCACTTCGACCATGGTCGCCAGACCAGCTGCGATCATATTGACGCGGCCGATGGGCGGATCCGGCCAGCCTCGCTGTCGGTCCCATTCCCTGGCGGCCAGGCTCAACACGCCCTGGCTGCGCCCGATCTCGGCGATGGAGTTGATCTCCTCTTCCCATTCGAGGCGGCTCACGTAGTCCAGGCTGACCTGCTGGATCAGCCCCCGGTTGACGTAGAGCTTGAGCGAAGCGATGTAGCGCGCCTCGCGCAGGGAGATGCCCCAGGAGATGGTGGCGATCAGGATGATGAAGATGGCGGCGATCGACCACTTGTGCGTGAAGATGATCGAGTAGAACTCACGCAGGTTGATCTGCCGCGCTTCGGTAGACTGAGGGCGCTGCGCCTTGATGTCGGGATGCTCAGTGCCGGCCATGCTTCCGCGCTTCCGTCCTAGTTCTGGTAGTAGAGGTCCATGTCTTCCTTGATCGCCCGGTGAAGCAGGAGGGCGTTGATGCCGAACCTCGTCACTGGCAGATTGTTCGAGAAGACGGCGTTCATCCAGTCGCGCAGCTTGGCGACGCGGCTCTTGGGAACGATCACGATGTCGTAGCGCTGCAGGGGAATATCGGGCGCGAGGGACTTCCCATCAAGGAGCTGGCTGAAGTCGATGTCGAAGATCAGTGGTTCGGATCCCGGCACGCGGCGGATCACGATCACCTGCTTCCGCTGGCCGTCCTCCTCGATGCCCTGGCAGTCGGCGATGACACCCGCCAGGGTCAGCGGCTCCGACGAGGCCATGTGCGGATAGGTGACGTTGCCGAGGACGAACACGTGCTGGCTGCCCATCTCGAACAGGTTGACGTAGACCTGGGGATCGACGATGTACTTGCCGATCTGCTCCTCGATGTAATCCGTGAGGTCCGCGATGGCCATGCCGGTCACCAGGATGGGTTCGTCCACCATCGGTACGCTGATGTAGCCGTCCGGTGTGACACGCACGTTGGTATCGAGGGCCTCCTCCCCCAGGTACTTGATGTGCATCAGATCTCCGGCACCGATCAGGTAGCGCGGCTCCGGCAGTTCATAGCCCAGCTCAAGACCATTCGGCGCCGGAGGCAGCGACCGCACCTTCACGGGGACATCCTTGCCGCCCGCGCAGGCAAGAAAGAGCGTCGCCAGCAATGCGGGAATCAGTGCTCCCGCCTTGCCCGCCCTCACGAACGCGCGCAGTTCCATCTCCAAGCGATCCCTTCTTCGCGCCGTCACCGGAGTCGGAATAAACCCCCAAGTTTCAGCAACTTCGATGCCAGGGCCTCTGGTTTACGGCTGTTTGGTCATCCGCTGGATGCCGATGCCCCCTGCCTGCTCGCGCCGCGCCGTCCGGTATTCCGGAAACAGCGCGGCGAGACTCCCGGGCGGTCCCCATTCCCACTCACGAGCGCTGACGAGCCAGAAGGCCTCGGGATGGCCCCAGGCCTCCAGCTTCGCGGCGACCTGGACCGCTCCCTCGCCCGGCCACAGGTTGGACACGGGAGCGCCGCCGCGGTAGTAGTGCGCGAACGGCGCGCCGATGACCGCGACGACGACGAGGTCCTGGGGACCGGCCAGGGCCTCCATGCGGCGGGCCGCAGCGCGGCTGTCCTCCTTAGCGTAGGCGGGATGCCAGTAGTGGTGGCCGAGCGAAACGGTGAACAGGGCCAGCACGGCCACCGTTGCACCGATGCGCACGCTCCGCCACGAAAGGGACAGCAATCCCCGCGAAACGAGGAGAAGCAACAGCGGCAACACCATACAAACGTACCGAACGTTGTAAACCTTAAAGTTCTTGATGGCCAGGAAGCTGGCGAGGCCGAGGACGACGGCGACGAGCAGCAGCCACTCGAAGCGCCTCCCCTCGCTGCGCAGCCAGCCCCGGAGCAGGAGCCCCACCGCCAGGAGCCCCAGGATCCCCACCAGCGGCGCATGGGCCATCAGGGACTGGCGCGGACCCCAGTGGATCTCGGCCAGGGACGGTCCCAGGCTGAAACCCCAGGTCAGCGCGTAGAGGGTGTAGGGCAGGGCCACGAGCGAGAAGGTGGTCTCGCCGCGCAGGGGCGGCTCCTCCCACCCGGGCATGTCCACCACGAGCCGCTGGGGCTGCATCTGGACGGCGAAGCTGTGGATCCAGGGCAGGGAGAGCAGCAGCACGGACACCGTCGCCAGGGCCAGCCAGCCCAGTGTCCGCCGGCGCCGCCCCCTGGCGCCGGCCAGCAGGGCTAGCCCGCTCCCGACCAGGAAGAGCAGGAAGGTCAGGTTCGCCAGCAGTCCCAGCCAGGCGGCCAGGACGAATCCGGCGAATCCCCGCCAGCCGGGATCGTCCCCGCGCCAGCGCTCCAGGACCAGGAAGGTCGCCGACGCCAGAAGGAGCACCAGGCTGTAGTTGCGCAGCTCCTGCCCATACCACACGGCGAAGGGGCTGATGGCCATGAGCAGCGCGGCCAGTGCCGCTTCGCCGTCGCCGGCTGCGCGCCGCGCCCAGGCGTGGACGAAGGGCACCGTTAACGCCCCCGCCAGGGCCGAAACCAGGCGCAGACCCTCACCGGACAGCACGCCGCCGAACAATGCGCACAGCGCCGTGTACAGGGGCCCGTGCAGGTCGCGCAGGAGAAAGCCGGGATCGATCTCCCGCGCCGTGCGCACGGCCTGGAGCGTGAACAGCTCGTCCACCCAGAGGCTGGGCGCCTGCAGCCGGTACAGCCTGACCAGGAGGGCCAGCAGGGCCAGTCCCCAGGGCAGCCAGGCGCGACCGGCTAAGTTCCATCTCGGCCGGAGAGCGGTCAAGGCTAGTAGGCACCTCGGCGGGCGATGATGGCGGGCAGCGTCTGCAGGATGATCTTGATGTCGAAAAGTAAGCCGCGCATCTTCACGTACTCCATGTCCAGCCGCATCCACTCCTCGAAGCCGATGGCGCTGCGGCCGGCGATCTGCCACAGGCAGGTGATGCCCGGCGTCACCTCGAGCCGGCGGTAGTGCCAGGGCTCGTAGCGCTCGACCTCGGACGGAATCTGGGGGCGGGGTCCGACGATGCTCATGTCGCCCTTGAAGACGTTGAAGAGCTGTGGCAGCTCGTCGAGGCTGCTGCGACGAAGGAAGCTGCCGAGCTGCGTGATCCGCGGATCGTTGCGGATCTTGAACATGGGCCCCTCGGCCTCGTTGAGGTAGGAGAGGCTATCCTTGAGCTCCTCGGCCTCGGCCACCATGGAGCGGAACTTGTAGCAGATGAAGTGGCGGCGGCCCTTGCCCACGCGGATCTGGCGGAAGAAGACGGGGCCGGGGCTCTCCAGCCTGATGAGAATGGCGAGGGGAACCATCAGCGGCGCGAACAGGAGGATGCCCAGGGTGCTGAAGAAGAGGTCGAAGAACCGCTTGGCCGCGCGATAGTGCCAGGGGTCGCGCACGGGAAAGCTGACGACGTCCTGTTCGAGCGCCATGACGCGGCCCGGATCCGGGACGCGGTCCTCTTCCGCCGTCTTCCTGAGGAGCGTGGTGTTGGAAGCCATTCGCTACCGAGCCTTCAGATGTCCTGCCCGAGGTGCGCAGCGCGACGCGGTGGCGCGGCGCCGACTGCGTGCCAGGTCCGGAATCGCGGTTCTGGTCACCTTAGCAAGGGCTCGATAGCTTCCTCCGTGGCCGGTGGCAATACAATTCTAGCAGCAAAGCCACATGAATGTAAAGCACGGGAGGCTGCCGGTCTCCCGGCGCCCCGTCAGCGCTCGAAGACCGCCCGGAGGATCCCGGCCACGTAATCGATCTGATCCTCGCTCATCTCGGCGAACATGGGCAGGCTGAGGATCTCCTTCGCCCCCCTCTCGGCCTCTGGGAAGCGACCCGGCTCACCCAGCTCGCGGAACGCGGGCTGCAGGTGCACGGGAACGGGATAGTGATAGCCGAAGCCGATGCCGGCCGCCTGCAGTGCCGCGTCGATCTCCTGCACGCGCTTGCTGCGTATCACGTAGAGGTGGAAAACGGGCTCGAAATCCTCGCGGATGCGCGGCAGTCGCAGATCCTCGATGTCGCCCAGGCGCTCCTCGTAGGCGCGGGCCACGGCCCGCCGGCTCACGTTCCACTCGGGCAGGTGCCGCAGCTTGGTCGCCAGGACCACGGCCTGGAGCGCATCCAGGCGGCTGTTGGTGCCCAGGAAGTCGTGGTGGTACTTCTTTGCGCTGCCGTGATCGCCCAGCTGGCGCAGGCGCGTGGCGTACTCCGCACTGCCGGTGGTGACGGCGCCGCCGTCGCCGTAGGCACCCAGGTTCTTGCCCGGGTAAAAGCTGAAGCCCGCCAGGTCTCCCAGGGCGCCGCAGGAACGCCCGCGGCAGGTGGCGCCGTGGGCCTGGGCGGCGTCCTCGATGACCAGCAACTCGTGGCGGCGCGCGATCTCCAGGATCGGATCCATGTCCACCGGATCGCCGTAGAGGTGCACCGGCATGATGACGCGCGTGCGCGGGGAGATGGCATCCTCGATCTTCCCGATGTCCAGGTGGTAGGTTTCGGGATCCATGTCCACGAGCACGGGCTTGCAGCCCGCCAGGGCGATGGCTTCCACCGTGGCGACGAAGGTGTTGGCCGCCGTGATGACCTCGGCGCCCGGCTCCACCTGCGCGGCGCGCAGGGCGAGCTGGAGGGCGTCGGTGCCCGAGGCAACGCCCACGGCGTGCTCGGCGCCGCAGAAGGCGGCGAAGGCGGCCTCGAAATCGCGCAGCGCCGGCCCGCCAATGAAGGCGGCCTTCTCCATGACGGCGGTCATCTCGGGCAGAAGCTCCTCGCGCAAGCTCTGGAACTGGGTCCTCAGGTCAAGAAAGGGTACCTGCATGGTCGCTTTTTCCTCTGTGTGGTCGGGCCGGTCTAACCCTGGCGGGCCGGGCCGGTCGGATCGCGCCGTGTTCTATTCCGTGCTGTCTCGTCGTTTCCCGCCGCGCCCCGTCGGGCGGCCGGCTTTTGTCACTCTCCTTGCGATAGCACCCGGGGTGCCACGAGGGCGCGCATTGACCCGAACGGACTCGGGTGCTAGCTTCGCGCCCTGCCGAGGAAGGTAACCCGGATGTTGCGCGTCGCAATGGTCGCCTACACTTACTACGCCTCCGATCCGCGCGTCCGGCGCGAGGCGGAGTCCCTGGCGCAGCGGGGCGACCAGGTGGATTTCTACTGCCTGCGGGCCCCGGGCGAGCCGGCCTGCGAGACCGTGCGCGGTGTGACGGTGCGGCATCTGCCCATGGCCCGCTACCGGGGTGGCCGCAGCTTCGTCTACGTGCTCGGCTACCTGGGTTTCTTCGTGCTGGCCCAGACTGCCCTCACCTGGCGCCACCTGCGCCGACCTTACAACCTCGTGCACGCCAACAACATGCCGGACTTTATGGCCTTTGCGGGCTTCTGGCCGCGCGTCACGGGCCGAGCCCTGATCCTGGACATCCACGATACCATGCCCGAGATCTACCAGGGCAAGTTCGGCGCGGGCCCGGGCCATCCGCTGATCCGCCTCCTGCGCTTCCAGGAGCGACTCAGCGGTGCCTTCGCCAGCCACATCCTCACCAGCGAACACACCAAGAAGGAGGCCCTGGCCTCCCACGGGCTCGACCCCCAGCGCATCGACGTGCTGCTCAACGTTCCCGACCCGGCGATCTTCGGCAACGGCGCGAGCCCGCCCACGCCGGAGGCGACGGAAGCGGGCTTCCGCCTGGTCTTCCACGGCACACTGGCGCCTCGTCTCGGCCTGGACCTGGCCCTGCGCGCCGTGGCCCGTCTGGGCGACGCCATCCCCGGCCTGCGCCTGGATCTCATCGGCGACGGCGACCAGCTGCCCGAGCTGCACCGGCTCGCCGCCGAGCTGGGCATCGCGGACCGCGTCCGCTTCAGCGACGGCTTCGTGCCCGTCGAAGAGCTGCCGGCGTTGCTGCGCGGCGCCGACCTGGCGGTCATTCCCACGCGCCCCGAGATCAGCACCCGCTACATGCTGCCCACCAAGCTGCTGGAGTACGCCCTGCTGGGGATACCCGCCGTGGTGGCGCCGACCCACACCATCCGCCACTATTTCGACGAGGACCAGGTTGCCTTCTTCGAGCCGGGAGACGTGGCGTCCCTGGCCGAGACCATCCTGGCCCTCCACCGCGATCCGGAACGGCGGCGGCGCCTGGCAACGGGCGCCGCGCGCTTCTTCGAGCGCTACGACTGGAACCGGCACAAGCGCGTCTACCTGGACCTGGTGGACCGCCTCTGCGCGCCCTGAGGAGAGGACGCCATGTACCTGGACTTCTTCCACCTGCGCGAGCAGCCCTTCAACGTCACGCCGGACCCCCACTTCCTGTACATGTCGCCCAGCCACCAGGAGGCCTTCGCGAACCTCCTCTACGGCGTGCGCGAGCGCAAGGGCTTCATCGTCGTCACGGGCGAGGTGGGCACGGGCAAGACCACCCTGCTGCATGGCCTGCTGGAGAAGCTCGACGAGGACATCCAGACCGTCTTCGTCTTCCACACGGGCCTGGAGTTCGAGGACCTGCTCGAGATGATCCACGAGGAGATGGGCCTGCCCATGGGGTCGCGCAGCCGCGCCGGGCTGCTGCAGAACCTCAACCGCCACCTCATCGCCCAGCTCGAGCAGGGGCGCAACGTGGCCCTCATCATCGACGAGGCCCAGAACCTCAGCCCGGAGATCCTGGAGAACCTGCGCCTGCTCTCCAACCTGGAGACGGCCAAGGACAAGCTGCTGCAGATCGTCCTCGTCGGGCAGCCCGAATTGGAGCAGAAGCTGGCCCTGCCCGAGCTGCGCCAGCTGCGCCAGCGCATCTCCGTCAAGAGCCGCATCCAGCCCCTGCGTCCCGAGGAGGGTCGCGCCTACATCCTGCACCGCCTGGCGGTCGCGGGCAGCGGCGGCACGCCCATCTTCGACGAGGCGGCCCTGGCCCTTGCCGCGCACTGGGCCCGGGGCGTCCCCCGTCAGCTCAACGTCGTCTGCGACAACGCCATGCTCATCGCCTACGGGGAGGGCAATCGCCTGGTGACGGTGACCCACGTGCGGGAGGCCGTCGCCGACATCGAGGGCCGCTCGGCCAAGGCGGCAGCTCCGCCCCGGACCCGCGCGCCCCGCCGCGGCCGGCGTGCCTGGCGCCTGGCCGCCGCCGTCGCCGGCGGTGGCGCGGCCCTGGCCGCGCTGCTGTGGGGCGCCTACGAGCTGGGCGCCGGCCGAACGCCGGCGGACTTCCGCTTCTCGGTACGTCCACCCGCCGCGGACACGACACCCCGCACGGGCGAGGCGGGCGGCGGCCTGCGCGCCGCGATCCCGGTGACGGAAGCCGGCGGCTCGCCGCCGGACGCTTCGCCAGCGGCGACGGAGGCCGCGGCGGCAACGACGGAGGGCGCGACGCGGGCGGCAGACCTCGCGCCGGCTCCCGGCGGCGCGCCCGTCCCTTCCAGCCCGCCGGACATCGCGCCCGCCGCGCCGCAACCAGGCGTCACGCCGGGTGCGGCCGCCTCGCACCGCGCCGCCAGCGCATCGCCTCGCCACGCGGCACCCGTCGTGGCGGCCTCGCGCCTGCAGCGCGAGTTCTGGCTGGCGAACAGCCCCTCGGCTCTGCGCTGGGTACTGGAGCGCTGCGGGCGGCGGAGCTACCGCGTCCGGCCCGGCGACTACTTCATCAACGTGGTCTTCGACCAGACGGGTCGCAACGACGGCATCGTCCTGGACCAGATCGAGCGCATGAATCCCCACATTCGCGACTACGATCACATCGAGCCGGGCTGGGTCATCTATCTGCCGGACTTCGGCGAGGAGGACGCGCCGTGAGCAAGACCTTCAAGGCCCTGCAGCGCGCGGCGCGAGAGCGCGACGGACAGCGGTCCGCCTCCCGGGCGGCGGATCCGGAAGCGGGCGCCAGTCCTGCGCCGGAAGCGCTCCCGGAACCCGACGAGGTCGCACTCCCGTCGCGGACCGACGCTGCGCCGGCGCCGTTGCCCGCGGATGCGCCGCCCGCCGAGGGCGCGGCAGGCGACGCGATCCTCGTCACGCTGCTTTCGGAAAACCTGGCGCCCGCCGATCCCCGGCGTCCCCTGCGCGTCACGCCCGACGGACGCGTCCTGGGCGATCCGGACCGCGAGCGGGCCCGGGCCCTGCTGGCGCGCTACGCCCTGCTCCACTGCCTGCGCGAGCGCAGTGGCGGCGCCTGGACCTGGTTCTGGGCGGGAGGACCCGAGGCGCGGGAACGCGCGTCGCGGGAAGGGCTGCTCCTGGACGAGGACGGCCTGGCCTAGGGTGCGCCGACCGCCGCGGACGGCCGCAGGGGGCGGCCCAGACGCCGGGCCACCAGGGTGGAGGTGAACGAGCCCACGGGGGCCCGGGCCTTGAGCAGCACGGGCAAGCGCAGGGCGTCCTCGCTCAGGTAGACCAGCATCTTCCCCTCGGACTTGAAGATCCCCCCGCTCTCCAGATAAGGCTCCAGCACCAGGCAGGGCACGTCGCCCAGGGCCGTGGCCACGGTCTCGCGTCCTCGCACCAAGACGCGCAGCGGGTAGTTCTTCTGGTTGTCGTGGACGGGCACGTGCAGGCTCATGCCCGGCGCGAGGGGCAGGCTGCGGACAACGTACAGGGCCGTGAGGATGTCCTGGCTGCCCGGCACCAGCTCGGCCGTGCTGCCGTCGGCGTACCGGGCGACGCCCTCCTCGTGGAAGTAGTCGGCCTCGAGTGCCTTGTCGTAGCTTCCCTCGTGGAGGTTCTTGACGGAGCGCAGGCTGAGCAGGCGGTCCAGGTCCAGCCACGACTGCACCTCGTCGCGAACGGGATAGACGGCGTCCACCCACGTGAGGCTCTTGCCGCGCGAGCGGATCTGCAGGACGGTGTGGCCCCGCAGTCGCCCCTGCTCCACCGTCTCCAGCCGGGCCCGCCCCACCTTGACGATGCCGTAGGCCAGCTCGTACTCGAGGATCTCGCCGCTGCCGAAGGGCAGGGTGTCGGGGTACACGACGCCGCTGCTCGAGTCCGGCCAGGTGACGCGTATCCCGAGCAGCGCGGTGGACAGGCTGTCGGCGGCGGGCGCCGGGCCGGTGCCCTCCGCGCCGGGCGCTGCCTGGGGCATGGTGGCCTGTGCGGCGAGCAGCAGGGCGCAGCAAGCCGCCGCCAGGCGGCGCTCAGTCGCGTGGCTCACCGGCGTCCTCCAGGATGCCATGGGCGTAGGCCCAGTGGATGGCGTGCTTGAGTCCCACCTGCAGGGACGACAGGACGCAGAGCAGGAAGCCGTGGGCTCCGTCGCGGTAGCCCTGCTGGTAGAGGTACATACGCAGGAAGCGTGCCGCCGGGCGCAGCAGCACATTGGCGGCCCCGGCCCGCTGGCCGCGCCGGAAACGCTGCAGCCCGCCCTGGCGAGCGTAGCGGCGCATGCGCTCCAGGTAGTCCTCGAGGCTGCGGTAGCTGTGGTGCTCGATGGGGCTCCGCAGCCGGCCCACGGGGCCGCGGCAGCGCATCTGCTCGTGGACCAGAGCCGGATCGTAGCGGCCCGCCTCCTGCCTGAGCAGGCGCACGACCCCGTCGCGCTGCCAGCCGCAGTGGCGGATCTGCCGGCCGAGGAACCAGGTGCGGCGCGGCACCCAGTAGGCCTCCCGCGCCGGGGCGGCCAGGACGCGGGCAAGCTCCTCGCGCAGGGCCGGGCTGACGCGCTCGTCGGCGTCGAGGATGAGCACCCAGCCAGGCCCCATCGCGTCCAGGGCCCAGTTCTTCTGGTCGGCGGGCGAACGGTACTCGCGCTGAAGCAGGCGCGCGCCGGCTACGCGCGCGATCGTCGGCGTGCGGTCCCGGGAGTAGGAGTCCACCACCCAGATCTCCCCGGCGAAATCCACCGAGGCCAGGCAGCCGGGGAGATTCGCCTCCTCGTCGAAGGTCGTCACCAGTACGCGGAGGTCCTTCATGTCCGCTCCAGGAGGGCCTGCAGGCGCGCGAAGGCCAGCTCGGGATCGATGGCTTCCATGCAGAAGGGGTCGGGGCACTCGTGCCGGTGGCAGGGGCGGCAGTCGGCCTTCACGCAGAGCAGCTCGGCATGGGGCAGATGTTCGTAGGGAAACCAGATCGCCGGATCGCTGGGACCGAACAGGGCCAGGGTCGGCACGCCGAGGGCCACGGCCAGGTGCATGACGCCCCCGTCGGCGGTGACCAGGGCCCGGCAGTTGGCCAGCAGGCCGGCCAGGGCGGACAGTCCCAGCTCCGGCAGGATCACCACCTGGGAGTGGCTCAGCTCGCGCACGCGCGCCAGGCGGTCGCGCTTGCCGGGCTGGCCCAGGAAGACGGGCCGCTGCCGGCCCGCCATGCTGATCTGGGCGGCCAGGCGCACGAAGGCGGCCACCGGCCACTCCTTGTTGGCCTGGCTGGCGCCGGTGAGGATGGCGACGGCGTTCCCGCCCAGGCCGCGGTCCTCGAGCAGACGCCGACCCTCGGCGCGCTGGGCCGCGCTGACGGCGACGAAGGGATCGGCGTGGGGCTGCGGCCCGCAGAGGACCTCCGCGAAGCGCAGGTGGTGGCGCACGGCGCTCTCGCGGGCGGCGCCGGGCGCCGGGCGCCGGTTGTAGAGCAGGGAGCGCGGGAAGCGCCCCTGCCCCACGCGCAGGGCCGCGCCGCTGATCCCCGTCAGCCAGGCGCTGCGCGGATTCCCGAAGAGGTCGAGGATGGCGTCGTAGTGGCCGCGAATCCGCCCGAGCAGGGCGCCCATGCCCTCCCGCTCGCGGTCGAAGGCGACGACGCGCCGCAGGCGGGGATGGCCCGCCAGGATCTCGTCGAAGGGGCGCTCGCAGAGATAGTCCACGGCGGCGCCCGGAAAGGCCCGCGCCAGGGCCGCCAGGACCGGCGTCGTCAGGATCACGTCGCCCAGGAAGCGCAGGCGCGTCACGAGGATCGCCCGCGGCTCGCGGCCGCCGCGCGGGTTCATGCCCCCACCTCCCGCTCGAGGATCCAGCGCGCGGCGCCGAGGATGCCGTCCGCCACGTGCTCGGGCGCATCTTCCCCCAGGGCGGCCTCCGTGGCAAGGCCATGTCCCGTGCGCACCAGCACGGCGCGCAGGCCTCGGACCGGCGCCAGGCCGAGATCGTCTGCCTTGTCCCCCACGATCCAGGATCCGGGCAGGACCAGGCCCAGGTCGCGGGCGGCGCGGTCCAGCAGGCCTGGCGCGGGCTTACGACAGTCGCAGCGCCGCCGGTAAGCGCCCACGCGCCCCTCGGGGTGGTGCGGGCAGTAGTAGATCCCGTCGAGGGAAAGTCCCGCGCCTGCCAGCAGGCGGGCGAGCCTGGCGTGGACGGCCGCCACGGCCGCCTCGTCGAAGAGCCCCCGCGCCACGCCGGACTGGTTGCTCACCAGGACGAGGGCCAGCTTCGTCCGGCGCAGCAGGCGCAGCGCCGCGATGCTGTCGGGGTAGAGTTCCAGGTCCTGCGGGGCGGCCAGGTAGTGGCGGTCGCGCACCAGGGTGCCGTCCCGGTCCAGAAATACGGCGCGGCGGCTCATGGCGCCGCCTCGAGCCAGTCGCCGAGGGCCGCCAGGACGCGCTGCGGCGCGATGGCCGCCAGGCAACGGGCCTCGTGCTCCGGGCAGCGGCGGCGGAAGCAGGGCGCGCAGCCGGCGCCCGCGTCCAGCCAGCGCGCCTGCGGCCCCACGGGCGCGGTCCAGGCCGGCGAGGTGGAGCAGAAGAGCCCCAGCACGCGCCCGCCCACGGCGGCGGCCAGGTGCATCGGCCCCGTGTCGTTGGCGACGGTGAAGCGGGCCGCGCGCAGGAGGGCGGCCAGTTCCGGAATGGAGAGCGCGCCCGCCATGACGCGACAGCTGCGGCCGGCCGCGACCAGGTCGCGCGCCAGGGGCGCCAGGGTGTCCCGCTCGGACGCCGCTCCTACCAGCAGCAGCGTCAGGCCGGGCGGCAGCAGTCCGCCCAGCGCGGCGAAGCCCGGCCAGCGCTTGGCAGGACCATAGGTGGCGCCGGCGACGTATACACAGCAATCATAAGGACTTACGCCCATCTCATCGAGCTTCTTCTCCAGGGCCTGGGAAGCTTCCGCCGTCGCGGCGACGCGCGGCGAGAGGTCCCCGGGACCGTCAACCGTCCTCCCCGGGCCGGCCCTCAGCAGGTCGGCCTGCTCGGCGATCCAGTGCCGCTGGCGACGGGGTGCGTCGTCGCGCACGGGATCCGTGAGGAGAAGGGAGCGGCCGGTCGCCGCCCGGCCTACGCGCCGCGGCGTGCCGGCGGCCCAGGCCGCCAGGGCCGCCGAGAGGCTGTCGGGCAGGATCCAGACGGCGCGGGCGGGATCGCCGGCCGCCGCTGCCTGGCGCCGCCAGCGCCGTAGCCCGGTCCCTCCGTGGTGGGCGCCCTTGGGATCGAAGATCAGGACGCGGTCCACATCCGGCGCGCCCTGGAACAGGGGCGCCCAGGCCGGTCGCGCCCAGACCTCCACGGGGCCGCCGCAGCGCGCTGCCAGCAGGGGCGGCAGGGCGGTGGCCATCACCGAGTCGCCGAGCCAGGAGGGTGCCAGTAGCGCGGCGCGGAAGGGCGGGTCAAGAGCGGCCGGCATGGAGGATCCGCTCCACGGCCTGGTCGAGCTGGGCGAGGGTCATGGTCTCCCCGGGCCGGCCGCGCAGGATGGCCACGTCGGTGCGCTCGCGCGGCTCCCAGCGCACGCCGTCGGCCTCCGTGAAGAGCCCCAGGGCAGGGACGCCCGCGGCCACCGCGGCGTGGAAGAGGTCCGTGTTGCCGGCCACGAAGAGGTCGCAGCGGCTCGTCAGGGCCAGGGTCTCGCGCAGCTTCTGCTCGGGCATGTCGAGGGTCTCGCCGCGCAGGCGCCGGCGGAAGGACTCGATCTCGCCGGCCGGCTGGTCCAGGTGGAAGATCATCACCTTGGCGCGCAGCTTCTCGATGAGGTGGTTTACCAGGTAGGCGAGGTTGTCGGGAGCGTAGCGGCGGCTGGCCTTGCCGGGTCCGGGATCGACGCCCAGCAGCACCTGTTCCCGCACGGGCTTGCGGAAGTGGATGAGCTGCTCGGCGGCGCGCAGTTCCTCGGGCCGCAGGACCAGGCGCCAGCGCAGGGGATCGTAGCGCAGCCCCACGATCCGCGCGATCTCCGCCGCCAGCTCGATCTGGTAGCGGCCGCGCCCCTGCCAGCGCAGGAGGCAGTTGAGGACGCCCTCCCGCTCGGGCTGCCAGACCCCCACCCGCAACGAGGCCTGGGAGGCGTAGGGCACCATGTCCCGCGCGGGATCGCGCTCCTCGGCCATGAGGATCACGCCGTCGAAGGCGCGGCCCTGGATCTCGCGCAGCAGGCGGTAGTAGCTCGTCGAGCGCGCGCGCAGCTGTTCGGGCCGGTAGATGATCAGGCCGTCCACGCTGGCCTCGCGCCGCAGCAGATCGGCCCAGCGCTCCTCCACCATCACCTGCAGCTCCAGCGCGGGCCACTTCTCCTTGATCCCCTCGAGCACCGGCAGGAAGAAGACGAGATCGCTCAGCTCGCCCGAATCCACGAAGAGGATCCTCCGCAGGCCGGCCAGGCTGCCGCGCAGCTCGAAGGTGCGGTCCAGGGGCGCCATGCCGAGGGCGCGCAGGACCACCCGGGCCACGGGGCTGGTCAGCAGCGATCCGCTCATGGGCCTCCGTCCTCTCAGCGTCCCTCGTACTGGCGCGCGTAGTACTCGCGGTACTCGCCGCTGATGATCCGCTCCCACCAGTCGCGGTGGTCGGCGTACCAGCGGATGGTTTCGGCGATGCCCTGCTCGAAGGGCACGCACGGCTCCCAGCCCAGCTCGCGACGGATGCGGGAGCTGTCCATGGCGTAGCGGCGGTCGTGCCCGGGGCGGTCCGCGACGAAGGCGATCAGCTCCTCGCTCCGGTCCAGGGCCCGGAGGATCAGCCGCACGATCTCCAGGTTGGGCCGCTCGTTGCCGCCGCCGATGTTGTAGACACGCCCCGGCGCGCCGCTTTCCAGCACGGCGAGGACGGCGCGGCAGTGGTCCTCCACGTGGATCCAGTCGCGCACGTGCAGGCCGTCGCCGTAGACGGGCAGGCTCTCGCCGCGGCTGGCGCGCTGGATCATCAGGGGGATGAGCTTCTCGGGAAACTGCCAGGGCCCGTAGTTGTTGCTGCAGCGGGTGATGATCACCGGCAGGCCCCAGGTGCGGTGGTAGGCCCCGCAGAAGAGGTCCGCGGCTGCCTTGGAGGCCGAGTAGGGGCTGGACGGATCCAGGGGCGTGTCCTCGGTGAAGGAGCCCGCGGGCCCCAGGGAGCCGTAGACCTCGTCGGTGGAGATCATGACGAAGCGGCCGCCGCCGCCGTCCCAGGCGCGACGGGCCGCCTCCAGCAGCACCTGGGTGCCCGCCACGTTGCTATGGACGAAGGCGCCGGGGCCCAGCAGGCTGCGGTCCACGTGGCTCTCGGCGGCGAAGTGGACCACGGCCCGGATCTCGTGCCGGGCGAACAGGCCCGCCACCAGGTCGGCGTCGGCCACGTCGCCGCGCACGAAGCGATGGCCCGCGTCGCCCTCCAGGTCCAGCAGATTCTCCAGGTTGCCGGCGTAGGTCAGCCGGTCCAGGTTGAGCACCGGCTCGTCCGGACGCTCGCGGCGCAGGAGGTGGACGAAGTTGCTGCCGATGAAGCCGCAGCCGCCGGTCACCAGGATCATGGCCTAGCCGTCCTTGCGCGCCCAGTCGTAGGGGATGTCGTTGTCGTGCGGGTCCAGGCGCTCCTCGTCCGGGTTCGCGCGGTCGTAATGCCGGTCGGGGATGTTCACCACCACCGCCGTCTCCTCGCTGACACACTTCCAGCCGTGGTGCACGCCGCGGGGCACGCGCACCAGCAGGCGGCGCAGCTCGCCCAGGAACAGCTCCTGGACCTCGCCCCGCGTGGGGCTCTCCGCGCGGCCGTCGTACATCACGAGCTTGATCATGCCGCTGACGCAGACCACGTGGTCGGTCTGCTCGCGGTGGAAATGCCAGCCCTTGACGACGCCCGGGTAGGTGGCCGAGACATAGCACTGGCCGAAGCGCTCGTAGAAGGGATCGTCGTCGCGTAGCATCTCCATGAGCCAGCCCCGCTCGTCGGGGATCAGGCGCAGCTCCTTGATGGTGACGCCCTCGATCACGCGTCGCCTCCTTCCGCCAAGGATTCCACCAGCGACTGGGCCCGGCGCAGGGAGTCGAAGGTGCCCGCGTCGGTCCACCAGCCCGTGAGGAGCTCGTACTGCAGCTCCCCCCTCGCGATGTAGGCGTTGTTGACGTCCGTGATCTCCAGTTCGCCGCGTCCCGAGGGGCGCAGCGTGCGGATGATCTCGAAGACCCCCGCGTCGTAGATGTAGACGCCGCATACGGCGTAGGCGCTCTTCGGGCGCGCGGGCTTCTCCTCGATGCCGACGACACGGTCGCCATCGAGCTCGGCGACGCCGAAGCGGTTCGGGTTCGGCACCTCCTTGAGGAAGATGCGCGCCCCGCCGCGCTGGGCCGCGAAGGCGGCCACCCCGGATCCGATGCCGTCCTCGAAGACGTTGTCGCCGAGCAGGACGGTCATCGGCTCCCGGTGGCAGAAGTTCTCGGCCAGGGCCAGGGCCTGGGCGATGCCGCCGGCCTCGTCCTGGACGCGGTAGGTGATGTCGCAGTCGAGCTCGCGGCCGCTGCCCAGGAGGCTCACCACGGCGCCCATGTGCTCGGTGCCCGTGACCACCAGGATCTCCCGGATCCCCGCGTCGAGCAGCTTCTGCAGGGGATGGTAGATCATGGGCACGCGCCCGACGGGTAGCAGGTGCTTGTTGGTGACCTTGGTCAGGGGGAACAGCCGGCTGCCCGTGCCGCCGGCCAGGATGATGCCCTTCATGGCGTCTCCTCGGGTGTATGCTGGCTTCAACCTAGCCGTACACGCCGGGGCCTTCAACCGGAAAAGCGCGCCCCGTCGCCGCCGAGGCGGCGCGGCGGGACCGCCGGTCTAGCGGGGCTTGTAGAGGGACCGCGTCTCGAGGTCCAGGGCGCGCAGGGAATCGGCGCGCATGCGGACCAGGACCTCCTCGGGGATCATCGTCACCGTCAGGGAGTCCACCAGGGGTGGCCGCTGCCATACCAGCGCTGCCGTGGGCGCGCCGCTGATGTTGCGGAAGGAGTGGAGGACTCCCGCCGGGATCTGCAGGAAGTGGCCGGGCCCATATTCCAGCTGCCGGTCGGCGACGGTGAGCTGTCCCCGGCCGCGCCAGATGTAGACCCAGATGTCGCTGAAGGGATGGTAGCGCGGGTAGGTCTCCGCGCGAAGCTGCCACAGGGAGAGGGCCAGGCTGGAATCGACGTGGAAGATCTCCACGGTGGACTCGTTCTGCTCGGCGTCGAGATGGTGCTCGCGCAGCAGGTCCTGGAGGCTGTGGCTGGCGAACTCCAGGGCCGGCGGCAGGAAGAAGAGCGAGTCCGGCAGACCGATCACCGAATCGGGCAGGGCGGCGTCGGCCGCGAGCCAGTCCAGCTCCTCCAGACCGGCCGCGGAATCGGCCGCCTGGGCCCGCGGGCGCCCCAGGCGGGTTTCATCCACCTGCGCCGCCGCGGCGGCGGCGAGAAGCAGGAACGGCAGGACCAGGCTCGTCAGCAGTCTGCGCGCGTGCATCGGCGTCCGGCCTCCCTAGAGATGATCGCCGCGGCCGTTGGTGTAAGCGTGCCGCGCCGGCAGGCCCAGCTTCTCCAGCTCCGCGACGACCTGGCGCACCAGTTCCACCTTCCGCGCGTGGGGCAGAAAGGCGCTCTTGAAGCCGTTGAGGACGATCTCATGGACGTCGCCCACGTCCAGGCCGAAGGTCTCCACGGCCCGCTGCAGCTCGCGCGTGGCCGTCGTGTCGGAGATCAGGCGATTGTCGGTATTCAAGGTGACCCTCAGTCCAAGGTCAAGGTATTTCCGGGCGGGGTGGTCATAGAGCTCCTTGACGGCGCCCGTGTCGAGATTGCTGCTCAGGCAGATCTCCAGCGGGATGCGGTGGTCGTTGACGTACTCCATGAGATTTTCGTCCTCCCAGAGCCGCACGCCGTGCCCGATGCGGTGGGCGCCGCAGTAGTGCAGGGCCTGCGAGATGCTCTCGGGGCCGAAGGCCTCGCCCGCGTGGAGGGTCGAGTTCAGGTTGTGGTTCAGGATGTAATAGAAGGCCTCGCGGTGCTTCTTGGCCGGATAGTCCTTCTCCTCCCCCGCGAGGTCGAAGGCAACGATGCCGCGGTCGCGGTACATGAGGGTGGCGCGGGCCAGTTCCAGGGAGCGGTCGGGCGTCATCTGGCGGATCCCGCAGAGGATCTGACCGCAGCAGATGCCCGTCTCCGCCTCCGCGCGCTTGAGCCCGGCGGCCACGGCCTCGATGATGTCCCGGTGGTGCAGGCCCTGCTCCCGGTGGAGCAGGGGGCTGTAGCGGACCTCCATCACGCGGACGTTCTCGGCGGCCGCGTCCACGGCCAGCTCGTAGGCCACCCGTTCCAGGGCCGGAGCCGTCTGCAGCGCGGGCAGGGTGAAGCGGAAGGCGAGCAGGTAGCGGCTGAGGCTGCGCTCGTCGTCAGGCACCACGGCGAATCGCCGGACCTCCTCCTCGGTCTTGGCCGGCAGGTCGACGCCGGCGGCGTCGGCTAGCTCGAGGAGCGTCGCGGGGCGCATGGATCCATCCATGTGGACGTGCAGATCGGTCTTGGGCAGCCGCAGGAGCCAGTCGTAATCGATCTTCACAGGTTCGTCCTTGGGAATGAGGCCGGCTCAGCGCCGGTTCGGGCTGAAGTAGTCATCCTCGAAGATGGCGCGATAGGATCGACCGCCGAGGAAGTCCTCGAGGCTGTCCTCCTCGCGCCGGAAGAGGACGCCCCGGTCGATGAGCTCGTAGACGATCTTGCCGAAGTCGCTACCGTCGCGTACGCCCCATTCGGCGAAGACCAGGGCCGCCATGGGTCCGTAGCGCTCGCCCCCCAGCTCCTCGATGCCGTCCAGCAGCTCGCGTCCCGAGACGTGCCCCCGGCGCCCCAGGTGCTGGCGCGTGCGCTCGAGAGCCTCGAGCAGGAAGCGGTAGGCCTCGTCGTCGTAGGGCGCCGCGGCGCCGGACAGGGATTCCATGACGTCGTCCATCCCCTCAAGAAACCGCAACGGAGCGAGCCTGTCAATGCGCTCTTCACGTGGCGAGGAAGGCCGCGGCCAGGTAGCCCACCACCTCGCTCGTCACGCCGCTGCCGTCGCTGCTGTCGCGTCGGTCGAGCACCGCCACGCGCCCGCCCCGGTCCGCCAGCTCCTCGAGCAGCAGCTGCACCGGTCCCGCGCCGCAGGCCTCCAGCCGGCCGTCGGCCAGGGCCGCGGCGAAGCCCGCGGCGTCCCCCGCCGCGATGAGGCGCTCGGCCTCGCCGTCCAGGCGGTCCGCCTCGTCGCGCGAATGGTAGTGCGAGAGGTCGGTGGTCACCACCCACAGATCGCCGGGCCGGGCCAGCCTGCCGAGCGCGGCCCGCGCCGCCGCCCGCTCGACCGCGTCGGCCCAGCCCATGAGCACCGGCAGGAGGGTCACGCCGGGCAGTCGCCGCTGGAGAAAGGGCAGCTGCACCTCCAGGGAGTGCTCCCAGGCCAGGGCCGCCTCGTCCAGGTGGTAGGGCCTTCCGGCGGCGAGCAGGTCGGCGACGGCCGCCACGTCCACGGCCAGGTCGCCCAGGGGCGTCTCCCAGCGGTCCTCGCGGCTCAGGGCGAAGCCCTGGACGGGCTGATGGTGGCTGGGCCCCAGCAGGACGATCCGCGCCGCCTCGCCGGTGATCCGCGCGTAGGCCGCCGCGGCCGTGAGCCCCGAGTAGGGATAGCCGGCATGGGGCACCAGCAGCGCCCAGGGGGACGGCTCGCTGGCGGGCGCAGGCGGCCAGGCCGCCAGCAGGCGGTCCACCTCGGCCGCCAGGCGCGCGGCGTCGCCGGGATAGAACTGCCCCGCCCAGCGCGCGCGCCTAGGCACTGCTCGCTCCCCTTTGCAGCAGGGTGGGATGGGCCTGGGCCGGATCCGTCTCGGGGTGGTCGATGGTGTAGTGGAGGCCGCGGCTCTCCTGGCGCCGCCGGGCCGAACGGATGATGAGCTCCGCCACCAGGGCGATGTTGCGCAGCTCCACCAGCTCGCCGCAGATCTTGTATCGCCAGTAGAATCGCTCCACCGTGCGCCGCACGTGGCGGATCCGGGCCTGGGCCAGTCCCAGGCGCTCGTCGCTGCGGACGATGCCCACGTAGTCCATCATGATGCGCCGCACGAGGTCCCAGTCATGATCCAGGACCACGGTCTCGTGGTAGTCCCGCGTCTTGAGGGAGCTCCAGGGTTCCAGGTCGGGGGGTGGCTTGGGCGCCCGGCCGGCGGCCAGGCGCGCCCCGGCCGCCAGGTGGGCGAAGGTGACGGCTTCCAGCAGGGAGTTGCTGGCCAGGCGGTTGGCGCCGTGGACCCCGGTGCAGCTCACCTCGCCCAGGGCCAGCAGCCCCTCCAGATTGGTGCGGCCCTCGATGTCCACCGCCACGCCGCCGCAGCAGTAGTGGGCGGCCGGGACGACGGGTACCCACTCCTCGCGCGGATCGATGCCCACGGTCTGCAGGGCGGCGAAGATGCCCGGGAACCGCTCGGGGATGCGCTCGCGGCCGATGGGCGCGAAATCGAGCCAGACGTGCTTCTCGCCGCGGATCTTCATCTCCTGGTCGATGGCCCGGGCCACGATGTCGCGGGGCGCCAGCTCCCGCCTCGCGTCGTAGCGCTCCATGAAGGTTTCGCCGGCCCCGTTGCGCAGCAGGGCGCCCTCGCCCCGGACCGCCTCGCTGATGAGCTGTGTGCGCAGCTCGGGGTGGTAGAGGCAGGTGGGATGGAACTGGACGAACTCCATGTTGGCGATGCGGGCGCCGGCGCGGTAGGCCATGGCCACGCCGTCGCCCGTGGCCACGTCCGGATTGCTGGTGTAGGCGTAGACCTTGCCGCAGCCTCCCGTGGCCAGCACGGTCCAGTGCGCCGCGATGGCGCGGACCTCGTTGCTGCGCGTTTCCAGGATATAGGCGCCGTGAACGCGCCCGTCACGGCCGTTGCCCCGCGCCAGGTGGCGCCCGCGGGCCAGGTTGACCGCGACGCAGTGCTCCAGCACGCGGATGCGGGGATGCTCCCGGGCGCGCGCCAGCAGGACCCGCTCCAGCTCCCGGCCCGTGAAGTCCGCCACGTGGACGATGCGGCGCCGGCTGTGCCCTCCCTCGCGGCCGAGGTCCAGCTGGCCCGATTGCTGGCTGAAGGCCACTCCCCACTCCAGCAGCTCCCGCACGCGCGCCGGCCCTTCGCGCACCATCACGGCGACGCGCTCCGGATCGCACAGCCCGGCCCCGGCGGCGATGGTGTCCGCCACGTGGGACTCGAAGCTGTCCTGGGTGTCGATCACCGAGGCGATGCCGCCCTGAGCCAGGTTGGTGTTGCTCTCGGCGGCTTCCTTCTTGGTGACGAGGATCACATCGCCCAGCTCCGCGACCTTGATGGCGAAGCTGAGTCCGGCGACGCCGCTGCCGATGACGAGAAAGTCGGTCTTCACAAGCGGGCCCCCCGAGGCGAACGTGCCAGGATTGTACGCAAGGCGGCAAAAGCATGCAATCTGAGCTTCTTCCCTCGCGTCCCCCGCGCCGCCACGGGCGGTGTCGGGTGCTCGCGTGAGGGCGCGTGATTCCCCGTCGTGCCCAGGCCTTCCCGGTCCCGCGGACCGGCTGGCGCGTGGCGGGCCGTGGCATGGCCGTTGCTGGCGGCGGGACTGGATCTTCGTATCACCCCTGAGGAGGTGACCATGCGCGCCATCGCGGTCCTCGGCGCAATGCTGGTTCTCGGCCTGATCGCGGCTTTCGCCGGCGGCTGCGGGAACAGCCCCATCGAGGCGCACACCGTGCCCACCCTGCTCTCGATCAACGGCGGCGCCCCCGTCCACGCCGACGTCTGGGATGTCGACACGACCCTGGCCTCGGGCGGGACCATCCCCGAGGAGGCGGCGGTCTTCGTGTTCAGCAATCCGCCCAGCCAGGAGTACCTGGACATCTCGCCTGATGACCCCTACGGCGTCTTCACCATCACGTCGTACCGGATCGACTACACGATCCTGCAGGTCCTCAGCGGCGGCGGCGTGGTGCCGGCCGCCACGCTTCCGAGCCTGTCGGGCGCCATGCACCTGGCCCTTCTCGTCGGCTCGGAAACGGAGGTCGCCCTGGTCCTGGCCCCGGCCTCGCTGAAGATGGAGTCGCCCCTGATCGAGCTGTTCCCCGACGGCAGCGCGCCCAACGGCGAGATCGTCGTGCGCGCCGACGTCAGCTTCCTGGGCCGCGAGAACGGCCAGGACTTCACGCGCATGCTCCAGGGCAGCGCCACCGTCCTGTTCGCCAACTACGCGGACGAGGACTAGGCGCCTCCCAGTCGCCCGGCGATCCAGCGGCGCAGGCCCGCCGGATCCGACCAGCGCAGCGCCACGCGGATGACGGCCGGGGCGGGCCCCGGCAGGTCCCAGTGGCGCCCCCAGCGCGCGGCGTCCTTCTCGGTGAGAAGGGGCTGCGCGCCGTCGTTTGCGGCCAGGGCCGCGGCCAGTTCCCGCCGCAGGGCGGCGTCCCAGAGGCGATGGTCGCGGAAGCGCAGCCGCCCCACGAGGCGGCACAGGCCGGCCGCCGTCCTCTCGAACCGCTCCGGGCGCGCGATGGCCGCGACGGCCAGGCAGCGCTCGCCGGCCAGGTCCACCGGACGCCCGGCCAGGTCCACCGTCGATTCCACCACCATGGTGAAGCGGAAGACGGGCCGCTCCGGCAGGTCCCCCCGTGGCGCGCCCTCGGGCAGGAGGAAGGCGTCGGCCCGCGCCAGGGCCGACGGCCGCTCGCGCAGGGGTCCTGCCGGCAGCACGCGCGCGGCCCGCAGGGGGGCGTCGGCCGAGAGCAGCACCAGGTCCAGGGTCCGGGCAAGGCGGTGGTGCTGGAAGCCGTCGTCCAGCAGGATCAGGTCGCAGCGCGGATCGGCGTCCAGGCGCCGCGCGCCTTCCCACTTGCGCCGCGCGGCCACCAGGGGCAGGCCGGACAGCCGCGCGGCCAGCAGGGCCGCCTCGTCGGGCGCCGCCGCGTCGAAGCCCGGCTCCCCGGCTGCCAGGAGGCGCCGGCCCCGGGCCTGTCCCGCGTGACCCGTGAGCACGCCCGGCCGCCAGCCCGCCGCCGCGAGCAACACCGCCAGCGCCGCCACGGCGGGCGTCTTGCCCACGCCGCCGACCTCCAGGGCTCCCACGGATACCAGCGGCTTGGCCGTGCGCACGCGCCGCCGGGGCCAGGCGGCGTGGCAGCGCGCCCCCAGGCCGTAGAGCAGGGCCAGGGCGATCCGGCCGGCGCCGGGGCTCTCCGGCAGGCGGCCGGCGGCGCCGCGACGGTCCCGCAGGGGGCCGCTCATGGCGCCTCGCCGGCGGGATCTGGCGGGATGGGTTCCAGGCCCAGCTCGGCGTCCAGTCCATCGGTGAGGTTCCGCAGGCGGACCTCCAGGGCGTCCTGCAGGGCGGCCAGCTCCTCGCGTCCCGCCCCGCGGGGCACGGCCAGGGCCTCACCGTAGCGCAGGCGCAGGCGGGCGAAGGGCAGGGGCAGAAGGGTCCGGTCCCAGGTGCCCAGGATGCGGACCGGCCGCGCGCTCACGGCCAGCGGTACCACGGGCGCCCCCGCCAGGGCCGCCACCTGGAGGACTCCCGGCTTGAGCCGTCCCCGCGGGCCTCGGGGTCCGTCCACGGCCAGGGCCGTGTCCCGCCCCGCCCGCGCGAGCCGCACCAGGCGGCGAAGGCCAGCCGCTCCGCCGCGGCTGGACGAGCCGATCACCGTCCCGTGGCCAAGATGCTCGGCAAGGGCCGCCAGCAGGCGCCCGTCCCGGCTGGAGCTCATCAGGATGCGGGCGTCCTGCCCGCGGTGGGTCCAGGTCAGCATCACCATGCGGTTGTGCCAGAAGGCGTAAATGATACTACCACTTGGGATTGACTCCCTGGCTTCCTGCAGTTTCTCGATGTTTTCCACGCTCAGCCGCCAGGTGGCGCCCCACAGGCGCAGCAGGCGGGCCAGACAGATGCCCCTCCGGACGATGGCGCGTCGCTCGCGGACCGTCAGATCGCGTTCGGTGCCGCTCCAGTTCGCGCCCGTCATGGTCCCTCCAGCAGCTCGATGGCCAGTCGCGCCACGCGCTCGCCGCAGCCCGGCCCGCCCAGAGCCTCGCGTAGTGCCAGCAGCCCCCGCCGCTGGCGCTCGCGCTCGGGCCCGGGCCGGAGCAGGGGCGCCACGGCATCGGCCAGGGCCGCCGGGCTCGCCTCGCCCTGGATCAGCTCGGGAACCAGGGGCTCGCCGGCCACCAGGTTGGCCAGGGCGATGTTCGGCACGCGGACCAGGCGCCGCGCGAGGGCGAAGTTCAGGCGGCCCGTCCGGTAGACGACGGCCATGGGCAGGCCGGCCGCAGCCACCTCCAGGGTGGCGGTGCCGCTGGCCACCAGGGCCGCGCCCTGGCGGGCCAGGAAGGCTGCGCTCTCCTCGCGGTGCCGCGCAGTGGGCGGCGTCGCGCCGGTCGGGAACCGGTCATAGAAGGCCGGCGGCAGGGCGGGGCTCTCCAGGAGCTCGCACTCCAGCCCGGGCACCACGGCCGCCACGCGCGCGGCCGCCGCCAGCATGAGCGGCAGGTGCCGCGCCACCTCCTGGGCGCGGCTTCCCGGCAGGAGGGCCAGGCGGGGCGGCGGCGCCTCCGGCGCCAGGGGCCGCTCGTGCTCCATGATGGGGTGGCCCACGAAGCGGGCGTCAACGCCCCGCTCCCCGAACCACTCCCTCTCGAAGGGAAGGATCACCGCCAGGCGGTCGGCGACGCGGCGCAGGGTAGCCACCCGTCCCTCGCCCCAGGCCCAGACCTGGGGCGCGATGAAGTAGAGGACGGGCACGCCAGCGCGCCGGGCCGTCTCGGCCAGGCGCAGGTTGAAGCCGGGGAAATCCACGGGCAGGAAGAGGTCCACGCCGCCGCCGGCCAGGAGGCGCCGCAGGCGGCGCAGCCGCGCCTGGATGGCCGGCAGCCGGGCCAGCACCTCGGTGAAGCCCATGACGGCCACCTCCTCGTAGGACATGAGGAGATCGGCGCCGGCCGCAGCGAGGGCCCGTCCCCCGACGGCCTGTATCGCCCAATCCGGCCGCAGGGCGCGCAGGGACCGGACGGAGGCCGCCGCGGCCTGGTCGCCGCTGGCCTCGCCGGCAACGACGAGTATGCGCCGCTCAGGGGGCAAGGCGGACCATCTCGAGGATCTCCACGGCCAGGCGCAGGCTGCGCAGGCCGGCCTCGCCGCTGACCGGCACGGGCCGGCCGTCGGCCACGGCGCCGGTGAAGGCCTCCAGCTCCAGGCGCAGGGGCTCGGCGTCGGCCACGGGGACGTGGACCGGCTCCACGAGGTCCTCCATGCGCAGCGCGGCCAGGCCGCCAGGGCCGGCGAGCGCTTCCGCGCGCCGCGCGGCGAAGTCGCGGGCCTTGCGGACCATGTCCACCTGGCCGGCCATGAGGTCCACCGACAGGTAGGAGTCCGCCTGGAAGAAGCGGATCTTGCGCATGCGCTCGCGGCTGATGCGGCTGGCCGTGATGTTGGCCACGCAGCCGCCGGCGAAGCGCAGGCGCGCGTTGGCGATGTCCACATCCTGCGTGAGGACGGGCGTGCCGCTGGCGTCCAGGTGGGCCACCTCGTCGGCGATGACCATGCTCAGCAGATCGATATCGTGGATCATCAGGTCCAGGACCACGGCCACGTCGGCGCCCCGGTGCCCGAAGGGCGCCAGACGGTGGCTCTCCACGAAGCGCGTGTCGGCCAGGTGGGGAAGCGCGGCGATCATGGCGGGATTGAAGCGCTCCACGTGGCCCACCATGAGCTGGCGGCCGGCGCGAGCGGCCGCGTCCACCATGGCCTCGGCGGCGGCGATGTCGTCGGCGATGGGCTTCTCCACGAGAAGGTGGCAGCCGCGCGCCAGGGCGGCCAGCGCCACGTCGCGGTGGGCTGGCGTGCTCACGCAGACGCTGAGCGCGTCGGCACGTTCCGCCAGCTCCGCGAGGCTGCCGAAGGCCGGGCAGCCGTGGCGGTCGGCCACGCTGTGGGCGGCGGCGGGGTCGCGGTCGTGCACCCCGCAGAGGCGGACGCCCGGGATCTGCGTGTAGATGCGCGCGTGGATGGCCCCCAGGTGCCCGCAACCGACGACGCCGACATTCACGTTGACCTCCTCCCGCCGAGGTCGGATGGTAGTGCGCGCGGCGCGCGACTGCAACGACTCGTCGCCCGGGAGGGCAGGATGATCGTCCGTCTGGATCCGGCGCTCGCCGACCGCGTGCGCGCGGCCTGGGGGCTCATCGACGGCGTGCGGCACGATGAGGCGCCGGGCTTCCGCGCGGAGCTGGCGCGCGTGGAGTCGGCGCTGCGCGATCGTTGGGCGGGGCGCGCGCCGTCCGAGATCCCGGTCCTGGCGCCGGCCCGCACGCTGTACCGCCGCACGGGCATGGATCCGACGCGCACCCGCCCCTCCAGCGAGGCCCTGCTTCGCCGCGTCCTGCAGGGCAAGGGTCTGTATCGCCTGGATCCCGTCGTGGACACGGGCAACCTCTTCTCCCTGGCGGAGAGCCTGCCCCTGGGCCTCTACGACCTGGACAGGATCGCCGGCGAGGAGGTGGTCCTGCGCCTGGGCGCGACGGACGAGGCCTTCGACGGCATCCGCAAGGGTCCGGTCCACGTGGCCGGGCGCCTCTGCCTGGCCGACGCCGCGGGGCCCTTCGGCTCCCCCACCTCGGACTCCGCCCGCTGCCGCGTCCGCGACGCCACCGCGCGCCTGCTCTGGCTGCTCTACGCTCCCACCGACTACGAGCCCGCGCGCCTGGCCGCCCAGGGCGAGGTCCTCGCCGCCGCCTTCGCGCGCTGGAACGGCGGGCGGCCGGGTCCCGTCAGCCTGCTTCCCTGAGACCGGCCGCGGCGGGCGCCGCGCCGGGATTCACTTCATGATGCCGCGTTCGCTGGCCCGGATGAAATCCGCCAGCTGGCGGACGTGGGGATCGCCGGCGAGCTCGTCCTCGATGCGCGCCAGGGCCTGGCTGGTGTTGAGGCCCTCGCGGTAGAGGAGGCGGTAGGCATGGCGCAGCGCGCGGAGGGTTTCCCGCCCGAAGCCGCGCCGCTGCAGGCCCACGGCGTTGATGCCCGTGACGATGACCACGGGATTGCCGGCCCCCAGCAGGAAGGGCGGCATGTCCTGGGGCACGCGGCTGCCGCCGCCGATGTAGGAGTGGGCGCCGATGCGGACGAACTGATGGACGGGAACGACGCCGCTGATGATCGCGTGATCCTCCACGATCACGTGGCCCGCCAGGTTGACGCTGTTGCCCAGGATGATGTGGCTGCCCAGGCGGCAGTTGTGCGCCACGTGGGTATAGGCCATCAGGAGGCAGCCGTCGCCGACGCGGGTCGTCTCCCCCTCGCCCGTGCCCCGGTTCAGCGTGGCGTACTCGCGGATCACGTTGCCCGCGCCGATCTCCAGCCAGCTCTCCTCGCCGCGGAACTTGAGATCCTGCGGCGGGCTGCCCAGGACGGCACCCTGGTGGATCCGGTTGTCCGGGCCCATGCGCACCGAGCTCTCGATGCGCACGTGGCTGGCGATGGCGCAGCCCGCGCCGATGACGGCGCCGGCCTCGATGATGCTGAAGGGTCCCACAGCGACCCCCGGCCCCAGCTCCGCGGCGGGATCGACGAGGGCGGTCGGATGGATGCGGCGCGCGGATTCGCTCATGATCGCCCTCATGGCGCTCCTCAACGATCGACGACCTGGGCCAGCAGCTCGGCCTCGGCGACGAGCTGCCCGTCCACGAAGGCCTCGCCGCGCATCTTGCAGCCGCGCTTCTTCAGGCGCAACATGGTCAGCTCGAAGCGCAGCTGGTCGCCGGGCATCACCGGGCGGCGGAAGCGGGCGTTGTCGATGCCCAGGAAGTAAACCAGCTTCCCCTCGGGCTTGTCCACCGTGGACAGCAGCAGCACGCCGCCCGTCTGGGCCATGGCCTCGAGGATGAGCACGGCGGGGAAGATGGGATGGCCGGGAAAGTGGCCCTGGAAGAAGGGCTCGTTGATGGTGACGTTCTTGACGCCCACCACGCGCTTGCCGTCCTCCATCTCCACGAGGCGGTCCACCAGGAGGAAGGGATAGCGGTGCGGCATGATGCGCTGGATGTCCCGGATGTTCCAGCCCGAGGGATCGCCGCCGCTGAAGGCGGCCGCCTGCTGATCGGCGGCCTCCGTCAGCAGCCGCGCGAAGCGCACGTTGGTGACGTGGCCGCTCCGGTGGCTGATGATGTGCCCCTTGATGGGCCGCCCCACGAGGGACAGGTCGCCCAGGAGGTCCAGGATCTTGTGCCGGACGAACTCGTTCGAGTAGCGCAGGGGCGTGTTGTTGAGGATCCCCTCCGGGCCGACGACGATGGCGTTCTCGACGTTGCCGCCCTTGATCAGGCCCTGCTCGCGCAGGCGCTCCACGTCGTCGAGCAGCACGAAGGTCCGCGCCCCGGCGATCTCCTCCTCGAAGATGCGGGGCGTGATGTCGAAGGACGCGTACTGGGTGCCCAGGTGCGGGTGGTCGTAGTTGATGGTGAAGCTGATGCGGAAGCCGTCGTAGGGCAGGGCCAGCAGCTCGACGGTGTCCTCCACCAGGCAGATGGGCTGCGTGACCTCGAAGTAGCGCACGGGCGCTCCCTGGGCGACGATGCCGGCCTCCTTGATGTGGGTCACGTAGTCGTCGCAGCTGCCGCCGTGGGGTTCGGCCGGTTCGTTGGAGTCGATGTCGATGATGCAGTTGTCCACGCCAAGGCCGTTGAGGGTGGCCAGGACATGCTCGACGGTGTGGATGCTGACGCTGTCGCGGGCCAGGGTGGTGTTGCGCAGGGCCACGTCGACGTGGGGCGTGTTCTCGATCCGGGCGGCGAGTTCCACGGGTGGCGACTGGTCGATGCGGCGGAAGCGGACGCCCGTGTTGGCAGGCGCTGGAAGGAAGCGCATGGTGACCGGGTTGCCCGTGTGCAAGCCGATGCCCTCGTAGGTGAACTCGCGGGCCAGCGTCTGCTGCTGCCGGATCATGGCTGCGCCTCCCCGCCGGCGGCCGCGTCGCGCAGGCGCGCCAGCTCCTCCTCGAGATCGCGCAGCCGCTGGGCCATCTCCGGCAGGCGGGCCACCAGGGCCTGCAGGCGCATGGCCTGATCGTGGGGCCGCGCCGGGTAGCCGGAGACGCAGGTTTCCTCGGGAATGGACTTGGTGACGCCGGCCTGGGCGCCGATGGTCGCCCGATCGCCAACGGTGATGTGCCCCTGGAGCCCCGCCTGTCCGGCGACGGTGACGTGGCGACCCAGGCGGGTGCTGCCGGAAATCCCCACCTGGGCCACGATGATGTTGTGCTCGCCGATCTCGGCGTTGTGGCCGATCTGGACGAGGTTGTCGATCTTGGTCCCCCGGCCGATCCGCGTGACGCCCGTGGTGGCGCGGTCGATGGTGGCGTTCGCGCCGATCTCGACGTCGTCCTCGATCTCCACGCGGCCGATCTGGGGGATCTTGTGATGGCGCTCGCCGTCGCGGGCGTAGCCGAAGCCGTCGGAGCCGATGATGGCCCCCGCATGGATGATGACGCGGTCGCCCAGGCGCGTGTCCTCGCGCAGGACGACGTTCGGAAAGAGGATGCAGTCGTCCCCCACCGTCACCCGATCCAGCAGAACGACGCCCGGCATGAGCACCACGCGCCGGCCCAGGCGGCACCCGCGCCCCACGTGGACCAGGGCGCCCACGTGGCAGTCCTCGCCCCGGACCAGGTCGCCGCCGAGCACGGCGCTCGGATGCACGCCCGGCGGGTAGTGCTCGCGCAGGGGGCTAGCGAAGAGGCGGACCACCTTGAGGAAAGCCAGGTAGGGATCCTCCACGCGGATGGCGGGCAGGCCGTTGACGTCCACCTTCAGGTCGACGATGAGGGCGCTGGCCCGGGTCTCCTTGACGTAGGCCTGGTAGCGGGCGTTGGCGAGGAAGCTGATCTGCCCGGGCAGGGCCTCGCGGATGCCGGCCACGCCCTCGATGGCGAGGCCGGCCTCGCCCTCGAGGGCGCCGCCGACCTCGCGCGCCAGGTCCGCCAGGGTGTAGCGCGGCGCTTCCCGCGGCGCCCCCATGGGTTCGAGCTGGTGATCCTTCAAGTCTCTATCCCCTCGACTTGAGCGCGGCCCCGACCTTCTCGTTCATCAGCATCTCGGGTTTCTGGTAGAGCACCATGCCGGTGACGTCCAGGACCAGGTCGTAGCCCTCTTCCTCCGCGACGGTCTTGACGACCTCGCGGATCTTCTCGTGGATCGGCTCGCTGAGCTCCATGTTGCGGCGGACCGCCTCGCCCTCGGGTCCGAACTTGTCCTGCTCGAACTGGTAGAGCTCGGCCTCCAGGCGCGCGATCTGTGCCTCGCGCTCCTGGCGTGTGTCCGGATCGAAAAGGAGGCGCTGGGCCTCGTAGTCCTCGCGCGCCTGCAACAGCTCGGTCACCATCTGCTGCTTCTGGTTCTGCCAGGCGTCCAGGTCCTTGTTGAAGATGTTCTGGGCCTCGTCGTAGCCCTCGTAGCCCTGGAAGAGGGCCTGGTAGTCCAGAACGCCGATCTTCAGCTCGGCCGACGCCGGGCCGGCCGCCGCGAGCAGCAGGACGACGCCGAGGATGAGTGTGCGCATCAGAGACTCTCCTGTCTAGAAGTCCGTGCCCATTTTGAAATGGAATCGGCCCTTGCCCTCGTCGGGCCCGTCCAGGGGGAAGGCGTAATCGAAGCCGAGGACGCCCATCATGGGCACCTCGACCCGGGCGCCCAGGCCGACGGACCGGCGCAGCGTCGTGAAATCGGCCTCCGACAAGGAGTTCCACGTGTCGCCGAAGTCGAAGAAGGGCAGGACAAGCTGTACGCTGTTGTTGACGCCGAGTACCACCTCGACGGCGCCCGTGGTCATGGCCCGCCCCCCGAAGTAGGGGCTGTTGCCCCGCGGCACCACGGAGTAGTCATCGTAGCCGCGCAGGGGATAGGTGCGGTTGCCCCCCAGGCGGAAGCGCTCCTGGTCGGGCACCTGGTTGGGATTGTCCAGGCCGTCGACGAGGCCCAGGCTCTGGTGATAGCGAAGGACGAAGGGCCCCTTGAGCTTCTGGTACCAGGTGTAATGGGCCAGGTAGCGCTGGTAGTCCAGGTTGCCCCCGAGGACGCCGCCGGCGAACTGGGAGCTGAGCCGGAAGTTGGTCCCCCGCGAGGGCAGGAAGGGGTTGTCGGTGGAATTGCGGCGGAACAGCAGCGTGATGCTGCTCTCTATCTCGGGCCAGTCGCGGGCGGCGAGGGTGCCGCCGCCGGCCAGGTACTCATCGCTGAAGTCGAACAGCTCGACGCTCTCGAGCCGGTAGGAGGCGCTCATGCTCGCGTACTCGAGCCAGGGGAAGGTGCGGCCGAGCCCGATGGAGAAGCCGCGCTTCTCGTCCTCGTAGTAGTTGTTGTACAGGTCGCTGCGGCTGCGATAGACGTTGAGACTCAGGGTGACGGGCCGGTCGCGGAACCAGGGATCGATGTACTGGACGTTGAACAGGTGCACGGTCTTGCCGAACTCCCACTGGAAGTTCACCGTGCGCCCGGTGCCGCGGAAGTTCTGCGCCCCCACCTGGAGGAATCCCGTCAAACGCGTCGCCTCGCTGTAGGTGATGCCGGCGCCGAAGTTGCCGGTCGGCCGCTCGGCGACGTTGAAGACCAGGTCCACGTCGCCGGTGACGGGATCGGCCCGCGGCTCGAACTGCACGTCGTCGAAGTAGCGCAGCATGAAGATGTCGCGATGGCTGCGCACCACCTTCTCGCGGTTGAACAGCTCGCCGGGGAAGATCTTGATCTGGCGGCGGATCACCTTATCGCGGGTCAGGTCGTTGCCGACGATGCGCACCTCCCGCACGCGCGCCAGCGGGCCCTCGTAGATGTTCAGCAGCACGTTGACGCGGTCGCCCTCCAGCCGCCGCTCGGGGCGGACCTGGTTGTAGAGGTAGCCCTCGTCGTAGTACGCGGTGGAGATGCCGAAGACGGCGTCGTCCATGGCGAAGCCGTCGAAGGGATCGCCCTCGTCGAAGGGCACGCGCCGGGCGATGGCGTCATCGTCCAGGACTTCGTTGCCCTCCCAGACGATGCGACCGAAGCGGTAGCGCGTCCCCTCCTCCACCACGTAGGTCACCGTCACCTCGTCGCGGTCCGCGTCGAAGTCGGTGCGGGTCTCCAGGACGCGGGCGTCCAGGAAGCCCTCCTGGTGGTACAGGTGCGTCAGGCGCGACACATCGGCCTGGATGCTGTCGGGCTGGTAGGCGTTGAAGTTGCGCCAGCTCAGGGGATTGAGCGACTTGCTCCGCGTCCGCAGGACCTTCTTGAGGCGTCCCGCCGCGAGGGAGGCGTTGCCCGCGAAGGCGACCCGCGTGACCTTGGTCTTGTTGCCCTCGGCGAGGGTGAACACCAAACGCCCGCGGCCGTCGGTCTCGGTCAGGGTGTGGCGGACGGTGGCCGCGTGGTAGCCCTTTTCGCGGCAGTAGTCGAGGATACGTCGCTCGTCCTCGGCCAGCAGCGTCGGCGCCGCGTAGCTGCCCACGCCGATGCGGATCTTCTCCGTCAGGTCCTCGGCCTTGATCTTCTTGAGGCCCTCCCAGCGCAGCTCGGTGACACGCGGGTTCTCGACCAGCTGCAGCGTCAGCAGGGCCGAGCCCGGCCCCAGTTCCCGCAGCCGCAGGACGATGTCCCGGTAGCGGCGTGTCCGGCTGAGGCGCCGCAGGGCATCGGCCAGGTCGTCGGCGTCCACGCGGTCGCCGGCCACCACGCCGAACTCGAGCAGCACGCGCTCGGCGGGCAGGAAGCGCAGGCCCTCGACCCGCAGGCTGTCCACGCGCAGGCCGTCCTGCGCGCGGGCGCTCACGTGCAGGAAGAGCAGCGCCAGGGGGAGGACGAGGAGAAGCGGTCGTATCTTCATGTTCCTCGGCGGCGGGCGTGTTCTAACCCCCAAAAAAACGGCTCCCGCAGGAGCCGTCTGCACACCGGGAAAATAGGAAAACCGGATCGCCTTGTAAAGCGGATTTCCTAGACGCTCTTCTCCGCCGGCGAGGCCTCGGCGGGCCCTTTCGCGGGCGGTGGCGAGTCCTCGCCGTTCTGCGTGAAGGACAGCTCGCCGTCCCTGACCCGCACGCGGATCTCGCGGCCGCGCCGCAGGCGGCCCGAGAGGATCTGTTCGGCCAGGGGGTTCTCCAGGTTGCGCTGGATGGCCCGCCGGAGCGGACGCGCGCCGAGGCTGGGATCGAAGCCGCGATCGATGAGCAGATCCGTGGCCGCCTTGTCCAGCTCGAAGTCGAAGCTCTGGTCCAGGAGGCGGTCCTTGAGCTCGTCCAGCAGGATGGTGAGGATCTTCTCCATCTCCGGGCGGCCCAGGCTGTGGAAGACGATGGTTTCGTCGATGCGATTGAGGAACTCCGGACTGAAGGCCTTGCGCACGGCGTCCATGATCTTGTTGACCATGTCCGTGTACATGGCGTCGGCCTGACCCAGGCTGAAGCCCATGGTGCGGTGCTCCTTCAGTTCGCGCACGCCCAGGTTGCTGGTCATGATGACGACCGTGTTCTTGAAGTCCACGGCGCGCCCGAAGCTGTCGGTGAGCTGCCCGTCCTCGAGGATCTGCAGGAGGATGTTGAAGACGTCGGGATGGGCCTTCTCGATCTCGTCCAGCAGGACCACCGAGTAGGGGTTGCGCCGCACCTTCTCGGTGAGGTAGCCGCCCTCGTCGTAGCCCACGTAGCCCGGCGGCGCGCCGATGAGCCGGCTGACGGCGAACTTCTCCATGTACTCGGACATGTCGATGCGCAGGAGCTGGTCATCGGAGTCGAAGAGGAAGCGCGCCAGCTCGCGGGCCAGCTGGGTCTTGCCCACGCCCGTCGGCCCCGTGAAGAGGAAGGAGCCGATGGGCCGCCGGGGATCGCGCAGCCCGGCGCGGTTGCGCCGTACGGCCGTGGCGATGGCGGCGATGGCGTCGGCCTGGCCGACGATGCGCTCCCCCACGACCTCCTCCATGCGCAGCAGCTTCTGGCCCTCGGCCTCCTCGACGCTGGTGACGGGGATGCCGGTCATGTCGCTGATGACCTGCATGATGTCGTTCACGTCGACGACGGCCTGCTCCTCCTTGCTGTTCTCCTCGGTCTCGAGGCGCAGGCCCTCCAGCTTGATGCGCAGCTCCTTCTCGCGGTCGCGCAGGCTGGCGGCGCGCTCGAACTCCTGGCTCTGGATGGCGCTCTCCTTCTCCTTCTCCAGCTCCTCGATGCTGCGCTCAAGGTCCACGATCTCCGTGGGAATCGTGCAGACGGAGAGGCGCGCGCGGCTGCCGGCCTCGTCGATGACGTCGAAGGCCTTGTC